>JBJTBM010000053.1:0-5180 GCA_046091365.1 Acidimicrobiia bacterium
GCTCACCGATTGGCACAACTCGAGTCCGCCGGTCTGATCAGCCGTTCTCCCGACCCCGACGACGGTCGCGGCGCACTCATTCGCATCACACCCGCCGGACGGCGTGTCGCGGATCGAGCCGTCGAGATCCTGGCCGCCCACAAAAACCACGCCTTCGCCGATCTGACCGATCGTCAACGCGAATCGCTGGAGCAACTACTCGACAAGGTGATCGACTCTCTCGAATCCGTGCGACAAACGACGACATCCGCTTGAGCGGCCACTGGTGCGGGTGATCGGCGGAGAGAATTTCAATCAGTCGCTACTCGACGGGGACGTTGCCACACCAAGGGGTCGCCCGCACGGTGAATCTCGTGGGCGCGCCGCCATTGTGCGAAGACCTGGAGGATGTGCGGCGGATCACCGTGGATCTCCGTGAAACCGCCGTTGATGTGGCGGGTGTCGAAATACGACGCGTGCACTCCATCGGCGAACAATTCACACGCCGGTTCGAGACCCATGTCGATGAGTCGCGCCCGCTCGGCAGCGAAGTCGGAAACGAGATACGCGCAGTGGTGGTAGCCGGACTCGCCCATCCGGAACATGTCGCGATAAATCGACGGAGTTTCGTCGTGCTGGACGATGAATTGGATCATCGTGTCGCCGAGGTACCCGAACGCGTACGACACGTCTGCTTCCTGGGCGGTTCCTCGGTAGGTGAACTCGTCGCAACGGTGATGATGCGTCACTGCGAAGGGTCCCGCACCGTAAATGCGATACCACGCCTCGATCGCTCGATCGAGATCGTCGACGAAGTACGCCTGCTGAAAGATTCGATACGGCACACCCAAGACGGCCATCACCCCTCCCCGGTGCGACTCTAGGCGGTCACCGGTGTGTGTCGGTCACGTCGGTCGATCATCAGGGTGCTCAACACACCGAGCGACAGGGCCAGCACCAGAGCGAACGTGGACAAGACGTGGTAGCCCACCGCCTTGCGAATGAACCCACTCGAAAAACCGGCCAGTCCCCCGAAGAAACTCATCGCCATGTCGGCCGAACCCTGCACCGACACCCGGGATTCCTCGGACACCGAATCGATCAACAAACTCGACCCTCCGATGAGGCCGAAACTCCAGCCCACCCCCAACAACCACAAGGCGGGAAACGACAGCAAGTGAGCATCACCGGCCAGAGCCGACAACGCGGTGGCCGCGGCCAACAGAACCGCCCCCACCTGAATCGTGCGCAATCGACCCCGACGGTCGGCGAACCGGCCGACCCACGGGCTGAACGCGTACATGCCGGCGATGTGCAACGAGACCACGTAGGAGCTGATGGACTCCTGATCGTGCGCCTTCAGGTGCACCGGTGTCATGGTCATGACCGCCACCATGGTCATCTGGGCGATCACCATGGCGAACACCGCGACGCGCCCGTTGGGGGTGGCGAACGCGCGCCGGAACGATTCGCGGATGCGCACGGACGGGACCGAGCCCACCGCCTCACCGCGTAGCTCGCGAGCCAGAGTCAACGGGTCGGGACGCAAGCGTAACGCCGCGTTGAACAACGAGAACACGAAGAACAGCGCTCCGAACACCCAGGGTCCGGTGTACTTGTTCCAACCGAACCAACTCTCGCCGGCCGCCTGGGCCGGCAACACCAACACCGGCCCCAACACGGCGCCGAAGGTGCTGGCGAACAGAATGCGGCTCATGGCCGCGCCACGCCGATCGGCGGGCGCCAGGTCGGTGGCGGCGTAGCGCGAGAGAAGGTTGGCGGCCTGACCCGATCCGTACACGAAGAGTCCGACGACGAACAGGGGCAGCGACTTCGCCTCGGCACCCACTCCCGCCAACAATCCGCCGCCGATCGCGGCCGCGTAGCCGATCACCAGACCCTGACGCCGCCCGGTGCGGGCCATGCGCCGTGAGAGAACCTGAGCCATGAACGCGGTACCAATGGTGACCGTGGCCGTGGCGATGCCTCCCCACGGAGTCGATTGGCCCAGGATGCGCTGGACGACGAACGCACCGACGGTCACCGACGACGACAGAGCCGCGGCGGCGGCCAACTGACCGAGCACCAGTACCCTCAGCGTTCGTCGTTGAATCGACTCGATGTCCACCGGCCGAGTCTCGCAGACCACGATCGATGGGCGAGGATTACTGCTTCGGGTCCAGTTCGGCCAACAAGTCCGCCACGTGCCGGCGTATGTCGTCGCGAACCCGACGCACGAATTCGATGGACTGCCCGCGCGGGTCGGTACTGGACGCCGTCGTCGGCTACTTGTTGCTGCTGTTTTTCTCGTATTCGTTCTCGTGGGTGAGGGCGTGCCTCGGGTTGATGGTGCCCACACCGGAGGTGGTGAACAACGCCACGTTCATCGTGCTGTTCCCGCTCACATTCATCGCCAACACCTTCGTGCCCTCGGACAACCTGCCCGGGGTGCTGCGCACGATCGCCGAGTGGAATCCGGTCTCCACCCTCACCCATGCGGTCCGGGTGCGTTTCGGGAACATCCCGGAGGGGACACCCGAGCCCACCTCGTGGCCGTTGCAGAACGCCACGCTGTACTCGCTGGGGTTCGCCGTGTTGTTGATCGTCATCTTCGCCCCCATCGCCACGCGCCTCTACCGGCGCACGAACAAGCGATGAACTTCACCGTCCGGTTCACGGCCCGGTGTGACAGGTGAACGGCTTCGACGGGGGCCAGCCTTGGCAATCGCAAAACGAAGGTGGCAGGCTCCGAATATGTCGTTCGACGTCGCCATCATCGGAGGGGGCCCGGGAGGCTCCGCCGCGGCGATCTCGGCGGCCCGAGCGGGCCTGCGCGTGGTGATGTGCGAAAAGGGGCCCCACGGCCGCGACAAGGTGTGCGGTGACGGTCTCACCCCGCGAGCGATCGGCGCTCTCGACGAACTTGGCGTCGATCACTCGGTGGCCCATCGCATCGACGGTCTGCGCATGATCGCCGGCAAGAAGCAACGCGAACTGGCCTGGCCCACCACCGACCGGTTCCCCAACCACGGTGCCGTGTGGCCGCGGCGCCGCTTCGACAACCATCTGCTCGATCTGGCCGTCACCGCCGGGGCCGACGTGCGTTTCGAGGCCGAAGCTCTGCCGGTGATCGAGAACGGCACCGTCGTCGGTGTCGAGGTGAACGGCGAGGTGTTGCGTTCGTCGTTGGTGATTCTGGCCGCGGGCGCCCAAGGGGCCGCCGCCAAGATGCTCGGCGCGGTTCGTGATCCCGACGAAACCTTCGGATTGGCCATTCGCGCCTACGCGCCGACACCGCGTCACGCCGAACGTCATCTGGAAGCCTGCTTGAGTCTGCGCGACGAACACGGCACGCCGATTCCCGGTTACGGCTGGATGTTCCCCGCCGGCGACGGCACGGTGAACATCGGCGTGGGTGCGCTCAGCACCATGAAGGGTTTCAAGAAGCTCAACCTCAACACCTTGCTCGATCAGTACGCGGCCATCGTGCGCGATTCGTGGTCTCTCGGTGACTACGTGGAGAAGCCTCGGGCCTGGCGACTTCCCATGAGTTGCGTGCGGCGTCACGGACCGGGTTGGGTGGCCATCGGCGACGCCGCGGGATTCGTGAACCCCATGAACGGCGAGGGAATCGACTACGCCCTCGAGTCGGGCATGTTGGCCGTGCAATGTTTCGTCGAGAATCCATCGACCGCCGCGGCGGAATACGACCGACTGGTAGGCGAACGTTTCGATTCGTTCCTGCGCACCGGTCGTCGGTTCAGTTTCATCATCGGACACCCGTGGCTGTTGCGTCCCGGTTTGCGCGTCGCGGTGGGCACGCAGGCGGCGGCCGACATCACGCTGGCCGTCATGGGAAACCTCATCGACTCCAGTACTCCGGGTGCGGCCGGCAGGGTGATGCGTCTGGCCGACAACACACTGCGCATCGCCGACCCGTTGCTACGTCGCACTCGCGCGAAGGCCTAGATACGACCGACGAGTGCCATTGAATGGCGAGGTCCACTCCGACTATCACGTCGACCCGTATCAGGGTGCTTTGTGCCGAGAGTCAGAGGAAGACGACGACATCTTCATCGAACTGCTCGTAGGAACGCCGCATAGTGAGTTGTCGTTGACTTGCCGGGCCAGACCTGCGAGAGTGCTTCATGGCCCCACCTGTCGCCGACCTCACTTCCACTCCACGCATGTCCGCCCGAGCAAAGCGACACCGACTCGCAATCGCTCTTGCCCTCGTGCTGGGCACCGTGATCGCTGGTGCGAGTTCATCTCCCCACTCGGCCCACGCTCTGACCAGTAACGGTCTCGTTTTCGGGCCTTTCCAAGGATCTGGCGAATCCTGGGAGGTGACCGGTTGCGCGACGATCTGCGCCGATCCGGTCATCATTCCAAGCGTCGTCGACGGCAAGCCCGTGTTCGGAATCGGAGGAAGTTCGTTCTGGTACGACAGCTCACTCCGGGAAGTCCGGATACCTGCGACTATCACAACCATCTCCGGCTATGCATTCGGAGGTTCGAGCGCCACCAACTATGTGGTCGATCCAACGTCCACTCATTTCAAAAGTGTTGGTGGAATGTTGTTGACCAAGGACGGGACCGAATTGGTCGCCTATCCCGGCGGCGCCGTCGCGACCTCCGTGACGGTTCCCGCAGGCGTGAGAAAGCTCCGAATGGGTTCTTTCTACAGTGGTCCGGCGACGTCCGTGTCCCTGCCGTCTTCACTCGAAGAAATCGAACAGCAAGTATTCAACCTGAGTGGTTTGACGACGATCGAAATTCCGATTTCGGTTTCGGTCATTGGCGAGGACGCCTTCGGGGCAGCAATGGAGAACATCAGCGTCGCCAGCGGCAATACGACGTTTCGTGCGACCGACGGAGTCTTGTTCAGAGGCAACGAACTTTTCATGTACCCGCGAGGAAGAACCGCGACCAGTTATCAGGTTCCGGCGGGAACCACCGCCATACAAAACACGGCTCTGGACCGAAATCCGATCGTCACCTCAATTTCGCTACCAGTCTCGTTGACCACTTTCACGTCCAATCCCCTGCGGGGAATGTCGGCCCTCAGCTCGGTCAGCGTCGTGGCCGGCCATCCGACACTCAGCGCGGTCGACGGAGTCTTGTTCAGGGGCAGCTCCCTCATCGCCTACCCGAAAGCGAGAGCGGGAGCGACTTATTCGGTGCCGTCGGGAACCACCGAA
>JBJTBM010000054.1:0-3930 GCA_046091365.1 Acidimicrobiia bacterium
GCCGCCGCCTCGTCGAGCGTGAATATGCGCAGCATCGTGAGTTGACGGCGACCCTTGAGTCGGGTGAGGTCGCTCACGGTCAATCGTCGTCGGGACGTCATAAAGGGATGATAGGTGGATGCGGAAACCGGGGAGTCCTCCGGCAGACTTTAGGCATGAATCGAGTGCGTCAATCACGTCTGTCCAATCTGGTGATGTCGTCGGCTGGGATCATGTTGACCGGGATCATGTTGGCCGGTTGTGGAGCGTCCGGTTCGGACGACTCGGGCGTGACCGCCGCGCCCTCGACCGAACAGATCGCCGCGACCCCCACCGATCCAGTCGCGACGAACCCGCCGACCAGCACGGCGGGCAAGGACGAACCCGAGACAGGGACGCCGCCGACGTTGTCGACGAACATCGACATCGACGCCGACAGCGATGCACCAGTCGAAGCGTCCGCGGTCGTGAACACACCGGTGCGCATCCACATCGTGAGCGACGTGGAGCGCGAGTTCCACTTACACGGTTACGACATCGAGCTCAGCGGCGACGACGTGGTGTTCGAATTCGTCGCCGACCAGCTCGGGGTGTTCGAACTCGAGGATCACGACAGCGGTGATCTGATCCTCACCCTCGAAATTCTCGCCGACTGACGTCGCTGCTCGCGGTTCGCGCGCGATTCAGATCGGTCGACATGGCTGGCCACGCAGCGACCCGCACGGCGCCACGCCGGGCGGGACGTCGATCCCCGTGACGGTGCTGAACACGATCGACGACGGATGTTCGGCGTCATGGTGGATCGTGACCTTCTCGCCGTTGCTGACGGTGCGGAACTCCCACTCGCCACGGTTGCCGCCAGGGGCGTCGATCGTCACGCGGATGCGCGATCCCGCTCGGAACGGGTGCGCAACCGGAAAGATCTCCACCCGCACGGGAGTGATCTCGCCCGGGGTGAGGGGCACGGCATCGGCCTCGAGATGCGTGTGGACCGGACGATTCTCGGTGCTCGCCGACTCGGCGAGTGCCCGGTGACTGGCGCGCAGCCACCCACTCTGCACGTAGGTCTCGGTGCCGTCGGGGCGGATTTCGCTGATCGTCACCTCGAGATCGGTGTCGTCGGCGTCGGACGAGATCCAGAGGTCGGCCGATCCGGGACCGATGACGACCAGATCCTCGGTGAGGGGCGCACTGGTGAACTCGGCCGCGGTTCCGGCGGGGTTGCGCACCCAGTTCCACGACACGTCGGCTCGCCAGATCTCGCTACCTGAACCCTCGAAGAACGTGCCCGGTGTGGCGGTGGGGTCGGAGGTGTACGACGTGCTGCCGGTCGAGGCCGTCGGGGACAGGGTTCCGTCGGCGCCGAGATTCATGCGCACCAACTCGGTACCGGGAATCGGCCACGCATCGAACGCGCTCGACCACCGCGCCAGAGGCGATCCCGCGGGCTGACCAGCGGCGGCTCCTTGCTCGAAGAGAACGCGCACCTTGGGCTCGCTCTCGAACTTGGCGAGTGCCTCGTCGTACGACATTCCGTCGAAGCGGTTGCCCTGGGGCAACGACACCGCGACACCGGTGATGCTGGTGGCCAGGATCGGCGAGATGATGCTCGCGGCGGCGAGGTCGGGTGTCGCGCGAGCGACATAGAAACTCAGGAACTCGGCGTAGCGCGGGAAGACCGCGGGTGAGAGCGACTCGGTGTGCAGACCGTTCATCAACGTGACGTACAACTGTGGTGCAGAGTCGAAGTGGTCGAGGAATGCGGGAAAGTGACCGCCGGTCTGTTCGTCCTGCCATGCTCCGGCGAGGAAGACCGGCACATTGATCTTGCCGACGAGCAACGACGGATTGATCTCGTCGCCGACGTCAGCGGAGTAGAAAGGGTTGGCGTCGATCTCGGAGACGAGATCGGGATTTTGCAGCCGGAGATTCTGGTTGGTGGCGCAGACCGTGTCGCCCTCGTCCGATCGCTTCTTGGCCCAATCTTGTCCGAAGGGCTTGGCTTGCTCGATGCGGGCGGCGGTCCACTCGACGGCGAACCCAGTGTTGAGGATCCCACCCGGATACAAGGTGCTGCGATAGCTGTCGTCGATCACGGACAACGGGGTGATCGCGGCCAGGCTGGGCGGCTGTGTGGAGGCGACGAACAGTTGGCTGATGCCCGGGTAACTGATGCCGACCATGCCGACCTTGTTGTTGGCGACCCAGGGCTGGGCCGCGACGGCTTCGATCACGTCGTAGCCGTCGAGCAGTTGGGACTCCTCGAAGAATCTGTAGGAGCCGCCGGAGCATCCGGTGCCGCGCATGTTGACACCGACGTAGGCGTATCCGAGCGTGTTGAAGAGCTGGGCGAACGTGGTGTCGCCGGGGTTGCTCGGCGCGTAGCCGGAGTATTCGACGACGGTGGGGTACGGGCCGGCGTCGGGTTCGCCGGGCAGCCACACCGTGGCCGACAGGGTGGTGCCGTCACGCGCCGTGATGTAGCCGAATCCCGGTCCGATGTTCTGGTCGTCGTAGAAGGACTGTTCGGGCACCCATCCGGCGTCGTACACACTGATCACGTCGGAGGCGGCGGAACGGTCGGCCACCACCACGCGATAATCGCCGGTGTCGAGGCGACGCTGCAGGAAACTGCCCTTCTCGTCGACGACGCCCTCGGCCACCACCGTGCCGTCGGTCGACTCGATGACGAGTTCGGTGCCCGGTGCGGCGTCGGTGACCGTGATCTGGTGCGCCCCGGGGTACGCGGTGAAGTCGGCCAGAGGCAACGGTGCGGCCGTGGTGGTCGTGTCGGCCACCGTGGTCGTGGTGGCGTCGTCACCGCCCGAACAGGCGGCGAGTCCCGACACAGCGATCAGGCTTGTGACGACGATGGACGAACGTTTGGTGCGCATGTGACCTCCGGGTTACTCGGGCGACTGTAGGGGGTGGTAATCGGGCAGAATGGTGTCGTGGCCGGGAACTCGACGATCCAATCGACCGAGGCGATGCTCGACGACCTGCGGCGGCTGGTCGAGGTCGAATCTCCGTCCCGTGACATCGGAGCGCTTCGACGCAGTGCCGACACGTTGGCGGCAATCATGCATGACCGCTTGGGGTCCGCGCCGCGAATCGTCGAAAGCGCCGTCGGACCGCACGTGCACTGGGTCGGGGGCGAGCGTGCGAAGGTTCTGATCGTCGGCCATCACGACACGGTGTTCCCCAAGGGGACGCTGGATGCGCGCCCTTTCACCGTCGCGGACGGTCGTGTAACGGGTCCCGGCGTTTTCGACATGAAGGCTGGCATCGTGCAGGCGATCCACGCGGTGGCGGCACTCGACGATCGAGCGGGAGTGGAGATACTCGTCTCGGCCGACGAGGAGATCGGATCGGGGCATTCGCGCGACTTGATCGTCGAGCGGGCGAGACACTGTGGCGCGGTGTTGGTGCTCGAGCCGAGCGCCGACGGCGGTGCCCTGAAGACCGGTCGCAAGGGGACCGGCACGTTCGAGTTGCGCGTGCACGGTCGGGCGTCGCACGCCGGACTCGAACCGGAGAAGGGGATCAACTCGCTCGTCGAGGCCGCGGCCCAGGTGCTCACGATCGCCACGTTCGGTGATGCGAGCAAAGGCACGACGGTGACCCCGACGGTGGCGCATGCCGGTACGGCTGACAACGTGGTGCCGGCGCTGACGACGGTGGCTGTCGATGTGCGCGTCGAGCGCGCCGAAGAACGCGAACGTGTCGATGCCCTCATGGCCGGCCTGCGGGCGGTCGACCCAGAGGCCCGTCTCGAACTCGCCGGTGGATTCAACCGGCCGCCGATGCCGACGTCCGCGTCGGCGAAGTTGTTTCCCTTGGCGCAGATGGCTGCCGTGGAAGCGGGCATCGGTGATCTGCGCGGCGTGGCGGTCGGGGGAGGTTCCGACGGCAATTTCACGGCGGCGGCGGGGGTGGCGACCCTTGACGGAC
>JBJTBM010000055.1:0-8308 GCA_046091365.1 Acidimicrobiia bacterium
CACAATCCATCATGCCCGCACGATTCACGGTGCGGGACCGAACACCTCGACTCGTCAACGACGAGCGATCAGCCTGCGCTATTGCGGTGATGACACCGTGTATCTCACCCGGCCGGGCTCACCGAAGAAGGCGCATCATCACAATGTCGTGGAGGGTGCCGAGTTGCACGACGACGACTGCCCGATCGTGTGGCGACGCGGCTGACACGCAGGGCTGTGGTCCGGTCGGCGCGGCACGGACCATAACCAGCTGTGAGTGGGCGCCGCTCAATGATTTCCGAACAATCCCGAGCACGTGGATCAGAGGAAGCGAACCTCGGCATCGGGTTTTGGACATCAGCCCACGAAGAAACTACGTCTGCGGATGACCCGCGATGAGTTCGAGAATTTCCGCAACCCGAATCGAGTCTGAGGACGGGACGATCCAACCTTGGTCATCCACGATGACCCAGCTCACGTTCTCGACCATCTCGATCAAAAGGTCAGGGGTTCGAGTCCCTTCGAGCGCGCCTGAGTGTTTCCCCAGAACAGGCTCCCTCCGGGGGCCGAGCACAGTTGAGATCCGCAAGGGTTCAGGTGCCATCTCAGGTGCCAATGGTTCAGAACGGGTTGGACGACCTACAACCAAACGGGCCCACGGTGTGCCATGCTTCGTCCTGCGCCCCTCGGGACGCACCACATCGTCCCCAGTAGTGCCCGGAGCCGACGATCTCCCCGCTCAGGGAAACCTTGGTGAGAAGTGGCCCAAATCACGAGCGACCTGCCTCGCGGCTCGTCGTCCCTCCCGACTGACACCACGCCCCACCCGGCGACAGTACCGTCATGGCATGCCTCATCTCGATGTCACCGACTGCGTCCTCGTCGTCATCGACGCGCAACCAGATTTCTACGGCACAACCCGCCTCGATGTCGACCGGGTGCACTTCCTTGCGGCGCTCGAGCGCGCCGCATGGGTGGTCGGTGTCGGAGCAGCCCTCGACGTACCCATGGTCGTCACTGAGGAAGACGTGGCCACCAACGGGCCCACGTTCGCACCACTTCGCGCTGTAGCACCGCACGACACCCCCGTCCTGGCCAAGCAGGTGTTCGGCGCCGATGCGAACCCCCACATCGATGATGCCGTGCGACGTCATCGTCGGCCGGCCGTCGTGCTCGTCGGGCTCGAAACCGATGTGTGCGTGGCCCACTCGGCCATCGGGTGGCGCGAACACGGGCTACGCACGATCGTGGTACACGACGCGGTGTATTCGGCAGGTGCGGGGCACGCCAACGGCCTGGCACGGCTGCGGGCCGAGGGTGTCGAGATGTTGTCGGCCAAGGAGCTCTACTACGAGTGGCTGCGCGATCTTCCCTCGGTGCGCGCCTTCGATGCCGCTCACGTCCACCTGGCGACGCCACCAGGATTCTCGCTGTAGGCGTAGCTGGCGCGATCAGGCCAGATCGACGAGTCCGAGCCAGGTCGTGCTGAAGTAGTCGAGTTCACCTCAAAGGCGACCAGCGAGGTGGACAACACCAAACCGACCGCCAAGGTTCGGCGGTGCACCGAGTCGGTGACGTGAGCGTCGGTCACCGGGGGCTGCCCGGGGCCACCAACGGCCACGGGGTGCTGCGTTCGACGTGCACTGCGATGTCGAGGAGGAGTTGCTCGGTGAAGTGTCGCGACACCACCTGCAAGCCCACGGGGAGTCCGTCCACTTCTCCCGCCGAAATCGAGATGGCCGGGTTGCCGTGGAGGTCGATTCCAGACCGAATCGCATCTCGGGGGTGAGGATGTCGGCGGAATACCGGGAGATCTCGCCTACAACCTTCTGTCGGGCAACTCGATCATGGAATGCGACTGGAACGGCTCGGGCGGCTGCGGGTTCTACTACACCGGCACGCCGGGTGAGCTGGATGTCGGGGCCCTCGGCTGAATCGGCACTCACACCTGTTGCCCGGACACCTCGGTAAGGTCGAACCGTGAGCCAGACGTCGAAGCGTTGGGATCGTGTGGGCGTCGTGATGGGCGTGCTGGTGTTCCTGGCTGGCGTGCAGCACTTCGCCAATCCCGACTTTTTCAACGACATCGTCCCGCCGTGGTTGCCGCCGAGCGAGAGTTTCTGGACCTACCTGAGTGGAGTGGCCGAATTGGTGATCGGTGCGATGTTGATCAGCCCGCATTTTCGACGTGAGGGTGCACTCGCAGCCATCGGCCTCTTCGTTGCCGTGTACCCCGCCAACATTTACATGGTGTGGGACTGGCGCGATCGTGAGCTATCTGAGCGATTGGTTTCCTATGGACGACTTCCGCTGCAGTTCGTGATCGTCTGGCTCGCGTGGAAGGTCCATGTCACACGACGATCGTCAGCGATGCGGTGAACCCCTCGGTGACGTCGCCGCTCATCGCCGCCAACTGGTGATCGACCCCGTCACGGAAGACCATGTCGGTCGACAGCGAAACTCGCCCGAGGTTGTCGATGCTCTTCTCGTAACCCGTCGCGGTGTACGCCACGGCGCAGCTGGCTTCGGGGAATGCGAGGTGCGAGGTCACCAGGGGACGCCCCGAACCCACCGCGGCGACGTCGTGATACACCTCGAAATGGACGTGGGGCCAGCGGCCGTCGTAGCAGTCGGCGGTCACATCCGACGAGGGAGCGTCGGTGACTGGTGCCGATGGTGAGGTGGTGTTGCCGTTTGCCGTCGTGGCGGACGTCGACGACGTCCTGGTCGCCTAGTCCCGTGAGCACGCGGCGATCACGAGGGCGGACGTAATGCCGCCGGGCCGACTCCCACCGAGAACCTACAAACGACTGCTGAATCGGCGAGACTGACGAATGATGGAAGCCCGCCCCGATCGACCCCCGGTGGCCCGGCACGACGTGCGTCGCTGGTTGTCGTGGCTCCCGGTAGCGGGTCTGGCGATTCCCTTCGTGGTTCTGTTGATTCAGCAGTTCAGCGAGCTCGGCGATCGCCGACTTCCCTGCTGCGACTACTCGGCGCTCGAACTCGGGACCCGCGCGTTCCTGCGGGGTGAGCAGTTGACCGGCTCGTACTCTCGTGGTGGCTGGCGTCATCCGGGGCCGATCACGTTCGTCTGGTCGGCGGTGGCCCGACTGCTACCGGGTCACGGGTTCGCCGAGCACCAAGTGGCGACCGTTGCGGTGCACATGGCGGCGCTCGGGGCCGTCGTCGCGGTGTTGCGACGCCGTCTCTCCGACCCGGGCTTCGCGGTGTCGGTGACGGTGTTGGCGGTCTGGGTGTGGCGCTTCGACATCGACCAGTTCCGCGAACCATGGAACCCCTTCACCGCGATGTCGTGGACCATGGCCGCGGTCGCGATATCGGTCGCCTTCGCCACGCGAATCGGTTGGGGTGCCCTCGTCGCTTTCGCCGTCGTGGGCTCGTTCGCGGTTCAGACGCACGTGGGTTCGGCTCCGGTGGTCGTTCTCGCGACGGTCCTCGTCGCGCGCACCCTGCGCGCGCGTTGGGCGGACCCGGGTCGCGTCGGTGCCGTTCGTCGCGTGCTGATGGTCGGCACGGTGATATGGACGTTGCCGCTCGTCGACCTGATGTTCGGTGATCACAACATGCTCGATGTGGCCACGGGTACCGAGCGTGGTTGGTCGGTGGGTGATCCTTGGCTGGCGACGTTACGTCTGCTCGGCGCGGGGCCATCGGCGATGGGCCGCTACTTCGGGCCTGAGAGTCCGTACGTCACGGCACACGGGTTGGGAGTGTCCGAGGTGGCGGGCGTGGTGATCGCGGTGCTCCTGTCGGCTCTGGTGTACGCGCGCCGTGACCGTCAGCCGTTCGCGTTCCAGGTGTCGGCGTTGTCGTGGGCGGGAGTACTCGTCACTGCGATGATGCTCCAGACCACCGCCGGACCTTTCTATCGCTATCTGCTCCTGCCGGTGGTCGGTTTGTCGGCGCTGATCTGGGTCGTCGGTGTGGCGGTGTTGGTCGAAACGATCGCGAGTGATCTGCCGCCGATCGTCGTGCCTCTCGTCGCCGTTCTTGCGACGTCGGTGATCGGCGTGGTGACTGCGGTGGGTGTCGACTCCGAACATCTCGTCGGCCGCTACGGAAATGACTCGATCGAGCGTTCTGTGAGGGCCGTCGAGGGAATGTGCGACTCCTTGCCCGAAGAAGTGGTGGTCGAGGTGAGCGACGCCGGTGGCGAGATGGCATGGACCGAGGCGATGCCCGTGATTGTGGCCCTCGATCGATGCACGTCGGTGTCGGTCGTCGGAGTCAGTGGATTCATCGCCGGCCCCGGGTTTGCCGCCGACGCCGACGCCGTGCCGAACTACCGCATCTCGGGAACGGGCTGGTCGGCGGTGGCGGCCGACTAGGCCGCGTTCGAGCGGCGTCCGAGGCGGGTCTGGTCGCTCTCGCGGCTCGCGATGGTCACTCGATTTCGCCCACCGCTTTTGGCGTCGTACAGAGCCGTGTCGGCTCGGTCGAACAGGGCATCCATCGACTCGGTACCCACCCGCACCGCCACGCCACACGACACGGTGACGTGCAACGGACCCGCTGGTGTGACGATCTCACCACCGGCGACAGCTTCACGCAGGCGCTCGGCCACGCGGGCCGCCGTGGTGAGGTCGGTGTCGGGCAACAACAGGGCGAACTCCTCACCCCCGAGGCGGGCCACGGCGTCGCTACCTCGACTGCACGACGCGAGCACCTCGCCCACGGCGCTGATCACGGCGTCTCCGGCACGATGGCCGTGAGTGTTGTTGACCTCGCGCAACAGGTCGAGGTCGACGAGGACCAACGAGATGCGCTCGGCATCCCGCTCGGCGCGCGACCACTCGTGGGCGGCAACCTCGGCGAAACCACGGGGGTTGAGCAGACCCGTGCGGGAGTCGGTCAGAGCGAGGCGTGACTCGTTCTCGAGACGAATGTGTTCACTGGCCAGACAACAGAGCGGAATGGTGATCACGGCGAGAACCGGGTGCTGCAGAGCCAGCAGAGCGCCGACCGCGCCGATCGCGAGCTCCCAGACGTCGCGCAACGCCGAGTGGGGGGTCCAGACCACCGAGTCGCTGGCGCGGTCACCGCTCGTCAGCGCTACGCGGGCCGACACCAGGGTCGCTTCGACCGCGGTGTGCACCATCATCGCCACGATGCAAGCGGCAACCGTTCGATACGCGTTGTCGCCGCCGGTGAGGGGTCGCGAATGATCGACGAGATTCCAGAACACCGCACTTCCCGCCATCATCGTGATCGCTCGTTGACAACGATTGCTCCACGCCGCGGGCCCGGTACGTGAGGCCGGCACCGTGAATGCTACGACGACCAGGACCAACGGGGGTAAGAGGATCTCCGCGGCGAACATGAATTGCCCGATGGGAGACAAGATGACGTCCCGACCGTCGCGTCGGATACCCGCCGTGGTCGTGCGGCGGCCGCTGATAGTGGCTCCGACGACGATGACCGGAAGAACCGCCCACCACCACAACGTGCGCTCGGAAGGCGTGATCGATGCGGTGAGGGCCGCCACACCGAACGTGCAGGTGAAAGAACCGGCGAGGAACAGGCGGAGTGGATGTGAACTCACGACAGTGAATCGGTCACGACCCGTCGTGACTGTTTCAAGAATCCGTTACGAAGTTCACGACCAGGCGAAAACCGGCTGTTCGAGGTGATCGACGCGTTCGTCGACTCGACCCTCGATGGCCACCCAACGCATCTGCAGCAACACCGCCCCGGTCGGAGCGTGGATCAGATCTCCACTCAACGGGATCTGTACGACCGGTCGATCGCTCTCGGGGATGTCGACGAATCGAGGTGAATCGGGACGGCACAGTTCGTGCAGGCCGATGCGATAAGCGTGGGCCACCTCGGCGGGATCAGGGACGATTTCGGCGTGGGCGCCGGCCCAGATGACCACTGGGGTCATCACGAAGCCCGATCGCGTGGTGTAGTCGTCCAACAGGCCGAGGACGTTGGAGTGGTCGAGCAACAAGCCGAGTTCCTCGCGGGTCTCGCGCAAGGCGGCCTCGATCGCCGTTTCGTCACCGTCGATCTTTCCGCCGGGCAACGCCCATTGTCCGGCGTGACGATTCATCCGCGCGGCCCGTCGACACAGCAGAAACGCGGCACCACCCGCGACGCCACGCACCCGGCCGTCCAGCCCCGAGACGTCACCGGGAACTCCGCGCATGGGGTTGTCACCCACTGGGAATGGGTCGACATCATCGTCGGGTTCGCTGTCGACGAGCACGATGGCAACCGCGGCCCGTCGAAGTCCGTCGGTCGTCTGCACCAGTCGCCGATGTCGTTCGATGTTGCGCCGAATGGTCTCGCGCAACCGATCGTCGTAACGAATCATCGCGACTTCCGACCGTTGCCCGCGCCCACGACGACGGCCGCCAGTGCGGTGGAGATCGGAACCGACGCGACCAAGCCGATGGAACCCACCAGCGAACGCACCACTTCGACGGCCACCACCTCCTTGCCCACGATCGCCCCGGTGGATTGGCGCGCCTGGGTGAACAACAGCAGGAGGGGCAGCGAGGCACCGGCGTAAGCGAGGAAGAGCGTGTTGACGGTGGAGGAGACGTGGTCGCGCCCGATGGCCATGGCCGGCCGGTAGATGTCGGTCCACGCGCCATCGGGATTGGTGCGACGCAGCTGCCACACCGCGCTCACCTGAGTGACAGTCACGTCGTCGAGCACACCGAGCGAGCCGATGACGATGCCGGCCAGGATCACGCCCCGAGCGTCGATGTCGAGGCCGAGTACGTCGAGGTAGTACGAGTTCTCGTCGCTGTATCCGGTGAACTTGGCCAGTTCCACGAAGAGCCAACCCAGGACTCCGGTGAGGGTGAGGCTGAGGAAAGTGGACAGCAGGGCAACGGCCGAAGCCACGTTCAGTCCGTGGGCGAGGAAGATGGCGATGTAGGCGATCGTCACCGAGCCCACGATGGCGACGACGATCGGACTGTTTCCATCCAACAACGAGGGCAGCATGAAGACGATCAACACCACCAGGCTGGCCCCGAGTCCGGCCACGGCGCCCAGACCACGCCAACGACCGAGCAAGAGCACGGCGATCACGAAGATGACGAGCAGCAGGAGCAGCGGAGCACCACGCTGATAGTCGTGGAATCCGTACACGGTGGTGCCGTTCCCGAGGTCGGCCGTGCTCACCAGGATTCGGTCGCCCTCTTCCAAGCGAGCACCGATGCCGTCGACGGACTGCTCCAGCACCCCGCGGTCGTCTTGATCGCCGACGGAGATGGTGATCCACCGACAATCGATGCCGTCGGCCTCGGTGGTTCCGGTGCAGGGCAACACCTCGACCAACAACACCTCGGCCTTTTGCACGTTCGTGTCCATGAACGAGGTGTCCGACGACCTGTCGCCCGAGGGCCACAACAAGATCGCCCCCAGCAGGGCCAGCACGCCGACGGCGATGACCGAGATCCAGACGACCCGCGCCACTCGTTCCGGCGCGTCGACCCCGCTCAGGTCGTGGGAGTGCCCGTGGTGCTCGCTCACGTCGCCGACTCCAACGCGTGAAGCCCGTCCCAGACGTCGGTGAAGCGAGTGGTCAACGGGCTCAGGCCGAGACGCACGATGTCGGGTGGGCGCACGTCGGCGATCACCTTGTGTCGCGCGGCGAGTCGCGCGACCAGGTCGGCGGCGGCGGCGTGGTGCACCGCGACGTGGCAACCTCGACGAGAGGAATCGCGCGGGGTGGACGAGCGCAGGCCGAGTTCGTCGACGATCGAGAGGGCGAAATCGGTGAGTTCGCGACCCTTGGCGGCGATGGCGGGCATGCCGGCGCGAGCCGACAGGGCGATGCCCTCCTCGGCGGCCACCAGGCTGAGCATGTGTGGTGTGCCGAGCAACACCCGTCGGATGTCGTCGTGGGGCTCGAAGGGTCGCTCCATCGCGAACTGGTCCTTCTGGGCGAACCAGCCCTGAATGGGTTGACGCACCAACTGTTGAAGCTCGTGGTGCACGAAGGTCCACGCCGGAGCACCCGGACCGCCGTTGAGGAACTTGTAACTGCAGCCGATGGCCAGTTCGACTCCGAGAGCGTGAACGTCGAACTCGACCGCACCGGCGGCGTGCGAGAGGTCCCACACCACCATGGCGCCGGCCGAACGAGCGCGCGCCGTGAACCCCGCGACGTCGGCCATGGCGGCGGAGCGATAGTCGATGACACTCCGAACGACCACGGCCACGTCGTCGAGAGGCATGTCGTCGCGCAGCGGCCGCACCTCGAGACCGAGGTCGCGCGCGATGCCCTCCACCACGTAGCGGTCGGAGGGGAAATCATCGGCGGCCACCGACACCACTTTGCGCTCGG
>JBJTBM010000056.1:0-4283 GCA_046091365.1 Acidimicrobiia bacterium
GGCCTGGGGCTTGATGCTCTGGGCCGCGAAGATGCCGCGCAAACCCACGAGGTTCGCGTCGGCTCGCAACACCTCGAGGTAGCGCGCGAGTTGCTCGACGCCGTCGATCTCTCCGCGACGTTTGATCTCGACCGCCACGTAGTTCCCCCGTGGGTCGATGCACATGAGGTCCACCGGACCGATGGCCGTGGGCCACTCGCGCCGTACGAGGGTGAGGCCCGGTTCGACCGCATCGGGAAGTGCGGCGAGCAGCTCCTGCAGATGGGCCTCCACGCCGTCCTTCTGTAACCCGGGGTCCTCGCCGAACTCGTGGCTGGTCGCGACGAGTACCTCGTGGAAGTCGATCGTCAGCACCTCCCCCTTGGGGTTCGTCACCACCCAGCGCCCCTCGGTTTCGTCGATCGTGTTCGGTGCGTTCATCCAGTTCAACGGTTTGTACGCGCCACCGTCGCTGTGTACCGCAACGCAGCCGTCGGCTTTCACCATGATCAGACGCACGGCCTCGGGAAGGTGGGCCTCGAGACGGCCCTCGTACCTCACGCTGCAGCGGGCAACAACGAGACGCATGTTCCGAGATTATTCGCAGGACGAGCGGTCAGCGACCGACGTGCTCGCGCATGCGTTTCTGAATGAGGTCGCGCCGCGCCTGAAGATCCTTGTACGTCATGCGGTCGACGTCGGCCTCGAGGCCCAGGCTCGCCTTCACGCTCGACATGTCGAACTGAACAGCATTGGGATCGACACCGAGTTCGCGACCGAGTCGTTCGCCGTGTCGTTGTGCGAACGTCATCGAGATGGCCGCCACCTCGGCGAGGATGTCGAGATCGGGAGCCAAGCGGGAGATGGCGCCGTCGAGGAAGACCATGTTCTTCACGTACAGCATCAGCTCCTTGGGCAAGCGCGCGCCGTAGCCGAGTAGCGCCTTCACCACGCGTTGCACCTCGGCCACCATCTGCTCACCGGTGAGGGTGGTGGGGTCGATGGTGGGCTGGTCGAGGCGCAGGTCGCTGATCACCGCGGCCAGATCGGTGTCGCGGGGCAGAGCCCCGAGGTCGCGGAGCGCGGCCATCTGTCCGGTGAGGTCGTTGGTGGTGGCACTCAGCATCAAACGCAGGAACGCCAGACGCCGCTCGTTGCTGAGTCGTGCGACGATCCCGAAGTCGAGCAGCGCGGTGCGACCGTCGGGGAGGACAAAAAGGTTTCCGCCTTGCAGGTCGCCATGGAAGATGCCGTGGATCATCGCGCCCTCCATGAACGCGATCATCCCGGTGCGGATGACCCCTTCGGTGTCGATACCGGCGTCTTTCATCCCCGCCACGTCGTCGAAGTTGAAACCCGACACGCGCTCCATCACCAGAACCCGACGGGTCACGAGTGACGGGTGGGGCCGGGGAACTACGTAACCGTCCTGTTGCAGGTCGCGCAACATCGCGGCCACGTCGAGCATGTTGGCGGCTTCGAGTCGGAAGTCGAGTTCCTCGACGATGGTCTCGGCGAACAACTCGACGAGCGCCGGGGGGTTGGCGAGCGCGGCGATGGGGATGCGTCCGACGAGGTGGGGGGCGACCCACGCCATGACCGTGAGATCCTTGCGCACGAGGGAGGCGACGTTCGGGCGCTGCACCTTCACCACGACGTCCTCGCCGGTGCGCAACCGGGCGGCGTGGACTTGGGCGATGGACGCGGCCGCGAGGGCCTTCTCGTCGAACCATTCGAAGACGTCCTCCAGGCGGGCGCCCAGATCCTGCTCGACGGTGACCCGCACGGTGGAGAACGGCTCGGCCGGCACCTGGTCGCGACACAACTTGAACTGCTCCACCAACTCGGCGGGAAAGAGTCCCTCGCCGCTGGAGATGATCTGACCCAACTTGATGTACGTCGGGCCGAGTGTTTCTACGGCCCGACGGAGTCGTCGCGACACGTCGACGCGGCTGTCGGAGGGGTCGGCGTGGGCACCGCGACGCTTGCGCACGTACCACGGAACGATGGCGCCACCGATGTGTCGGGCCACCGAGATGACCCGGGCTCCGGGGGGTAGCCGTCGGGGCGTGGTCAGGTTGGGCACTTCGGCTCGCGCCGAATCCCGGAGACCGTCGACGAGACCGATCCAGTCGATGCGTGCGCGATCGAGCACCCAGGGGGCGTTCTCGGTGAACGCGCCCCACTGGCGATCGGCGGGTTCGGACGAGGTCACAGAGCGAGTCTGCCCCGCTGTCGGCTGGTTTTCATTTCGTGGCCTGTGACGGAACTCGCCCTCGGACCGTCGTCGTTCCGGGGAGTAAGGTCCGAGAGCGAGCAGGAGGGGGACGCGATGGTCGCCGACCGATGGATCACCGATTGGGAGCCGAGCGCCCGGTTGCCCGTGTACACGAGGGCCAACGCCGGTGAAGTGCTGCCCGACCCCTGCAGTCCTCTCTGCTGGACGGTCGTCTGGGAGCCCGGCGTGATCATGGGATGGCGGGACAGCCAACTCAGTGCGGGCACGATGGACGACCATGAGTTGCATCCCACCCGACCCGAAGTGATCGGACACTTCGGCGGCTACCTCTTCATCAACGGATCCACGGCCCGTCTGTTCGGCGCCCGGGGTCCTGGTCTGTCACCCGAGATGATCGACGCCACGTACTTCGGTGCCCACCCCGACGTGCCGCCCTACGTCGCCGAACCGTGGCACGACAGTCCGTCGAACACCGCCAAGTTGGGTGAGTGGATGATGAGGGCGATGACGGCCGGGAGCCTCGAGCACTTGTTGGTCGATCGCGCCGATGCCAACGGTGTACGCGAGGCGCGACCCGATCTGGCGAGCCTCGACGAGGCGGCGTTGGTCGCCCGGATGCGTTCTTTCACGCCGCTCCTGCGGCGAATGTTCGAACACCACCTCGACGTCACCGCGGGAACATCCATCGGCCTCGGTGCGCTGGGCGCGATCGCCGCCGCTCTCGGCGATCCCTCGTTGGTGCTGACCCTCATGACGAGCATCGGTGACGTCGACTCGGCGGCGCCGAGTCGCGCGATGTGGGAATTGTCCCGTTTGCCGGCCGAATCGACCGAGTACCGGACGAAGTTTGCCGCCTTCGTGCGCGAGTTCGGCAGCCGGGGGCCGAACGAATGGGACATCCGCTCCGACACGTGGGAGACCAAGCCCGAGTTGGCGACCGTGCTCATCGATGCCATGAGAGGGGCGCCCGACTCGGAGAACCCGATCGGTCGCGACGGCAAGAACACCGCGTTGCGCGGGGCCGCCGAGACGCGCGTGCGCGAGGCTCTTTCCGGTCAGCCCGACGTGGTCGCCCAGTTCGATCTCGGATTGCGTTCGGCCCACCTGTATCTGGCGGGACGTGAGCGGGCCAAGACCAACATCATCAAGGTCGTGCACGAGGTGCGCATGCTCGCCCAGGCGTTGGCCGCGCGCACCGGGTACACCATGTCGCACGTGTGCATGCTTCTGGCCGACGAGCTCGACGCCTTTGCGGCGCAGCCGGACGAGTTCCGCGCGCGACTGGCCCAACGCGAGCGGCAGTATCTCGAGTTGTTCGAACTCGACCCGCCGTTCATCATCAACGCCGTCGTGCCGCCCCTCGCCGAGTGGCCGCGCAAGGGACAGTCGCGGGCCACCATCGTCACCGCAGGCGAGGTGCTCTCCGGTATGCCCGGTGCCCCGGGTACGTACACGGGCAAGGCGCGGGTCATTCTCGATCCGGCCGATCCGCTCGCCCTCGAACCCGGTGAGGTGCTCATCGCACCGTTCACCGATCCGGCGTGGACGCCGCTCTTCGTGCCGGCCGGCGCGGTGGTGGTGAACGTGGGCGCCGTGGTGAGTCACGCCATCATCGTCAGTCGCGAGTTGGGAATGCCGTGCGTGGTGAGCGTCACCGACGCGACCCATCGCATTCCCGACGGAGCGACGGTCACCGTCGATGGTGCGAGCGGTTCGGTGACCATCGTGAGCCTGCCCTGAGACCGATCCATCCGTATCTCTCGGTCGCGCTGGCCCTGGGTGTGACGCTGTCGGTTCTCGGGCCGTCGGCGTCGTATCTGGAGGAGCACCTCGGGGTCGGAACGGGGATGATCGGGGTGCTCTTCGCCTGCAGTGCCGTGGGCAACTTCGCCGGAGCCATCGCCGGCGGAAGATCGATCGTGGGCTTCGGTGGACATCCCACCCTCGTTGCGGGCCTCGCCGGTTTCGTTCTCGGCGTGGGCCTGCTGGCCGCGGCATCGACGTTCGCGGTGGCGGCGACGGGTGCGGTCGTCATCGGCGCCTCCACGGGATTGGCCGACGCCGG
>JBJTBM010000057.1:0-19710 GCA_046091365.1 Acidimicrobiia bacterium
GACGAAAACCTCCCGTGATCCTCCGTTGGCATCGGACATGTTGAAGAGATTCGATCTCGAAGGCTCACGACCGGGTGTGACGGCATCGAAGGTATAGCCCGGCTTCTGATCGAGGATCGTCTGCAGCTGAACATCGAGCGATGCTTCGCTCGAACCCGCGTCGACGGTGAACTCCGAACCACTGAACTTTTCGTGGATCACATCCGTGTACAGAATGATCAGACCGGTGAAGGCGAACCAGATCAAGACTGGAGCAATGACGACTCACGACAGGAAGTGAAGCCGCCACAGTCGCCGCCAAAGACGACCGGATTCCTCACGGTCTTCGACTTCTACGGTCTCGAACTCGACTGATTCCATCTTCTTCTCCTTGTTTCCTTTCGCCGATACCGATCGATTTGCCCGATCAGGCCGTGTCGCGCTGCCTATCGGCGAGTCGGGAGGCGACAGCGATCGGCCGATTGCTCGACTGCTTCCGCTCGGCATACGGTGCGGCGAGAATCCACAGAACCACCACACCGATCACCTCCGGTAGATGCCGCGCCTCACCGAGAAGCGGAACCTGACCGTTGAACAGGTCGACACTCGCACTGTTCGTCAGGGCGACGACAAGAACACCCGCGACCGGAAGCATCATGCGAGCTCGCGTCGGTCTCACGACGACGATCATGAGCATCATCCCGAAGGCGATACTGAACGAACCAAGATGTCGTGCGTCGTGGGCCTTGACCGATCCATTTCCCATCATGTCGGGAACAGAGAACACCATGATCTCGAGGGCGCAGGTCGCAAGCACTGCACGGGCGATCGTCCATCTACCGAGGCCTGTGACGAGCCGAATTCGCTTCGCAATGGCGGGTTCGAGATCCGGCACGATTTCGGCTCGGCGCATCGATGAACGTCTGAGTTGATGTGCGAACTCCCAGAACTCCGCACACGACGCGCAGTCGGAAACGTGACTTTCGATCTCGGAAATCTCGGGACCATGGTCCTCACCGTCGACCAACGCGCTGATCGAAACCTGCCACTCATTGCAATCCATCGGAAAAATAGTCGCCCCTGAATCCCGAAAAGTTCCCGAGAACCGGACCCAGATGCCAGAATCTCCCTCATGTCGGTTACCGATCCGCTTCGAGCTCTCGTCGAACGGACCCTCGATGGGGACGAGCGGGCTTTCTCGATTCTCGTACGAGCGACGCAGGCGGACGTCTGGAGACTTTGTGATCTACTCGGTTCGCCCGCTGACCCCGACGATCTCACCCGGGAAACTTTCTTACGTGTCCACAAGTCGCTTCCGAAGTTTCGCGGAGAGTCGGCGGTGCGAACATGGATACTTTCCATCGCTCGTCGGGTCTGCGTCGATCACGTTCGAAGCCACATACGCCATCGCCGACTCGTACAGCGGATCATCCAACTCGCACCTCCCGCCGAGACCACACCCACCCACGACCGCTCCACTGCAGATCTTCTCACCGGCCTCGAGGAGAATCGAAGGGAGGCTTTCGTACTCACCCAGTACCTTGGCCTGAACTACGAGGAAACAGCCGAGCATCTCGATTGCCCATCGGGACCATTCGCTCACGAGTCGCAAGGGCTCGTGCCGATCTCATGAATGCGTGGCGAGAGAGTTCGACCGGCTGAGACGACCTACTTCAGCAGCAGGGTCTCGACGCGTCGCGCGGCCACCGACAGTCCCACGACGGCCATCGCCACGAGAACCGCCACGTGCACGAACATGCCCCACGACGCGATGCCGAGGCTCGCACCACGCACCAACGCGGCACCGTGATAGAGGGGACTCGCCTGCACGATCCAACCGAAGTCGCCGTACGAGGACAGGGGGTAGAAAGTGGCCGAGAACAAGAAGAGAGGGAGCATCACCGTGGGCACCCAGTCGAAGTCGGCCCACGAGCGCATGTACGTCGTGAGCGCCATGCCCACCGCGGCGAACGCCAGGCCGATCAGGAGACACGCCGGCAAAGCCGCCAGCACCCACCACGAACCGGCCATGCCGAGCACCGCGAGACAGAGCAGGAACGACACCGAATAGATGAACCCGCGCAGCATGGCCCAGGCGATCTCGCCGACTGCCACGTCGGCGGCACCCATCGGAGACGCGAGCATCGCGTCGTACGCCTTCGAATGGCGCAACTTGAAGTAGATGTTCATCGTGCTGTCGTAGACCGCGCCGTTCATTGCCGAACTGGCGAGCAGCGCCGGGGCCACGAAGTCGGCGTAGTCGATCGCCCGTCCGGCGAAGTCGACGTCACCGATGAGGGCCCCGAACCCGATGCGGATAGAGAGCAGATAGAAGAGCGGCTCGAAGAAGCCCGAAATCAACACCATCGGCGTGCGCCGATAAATGATCGAGTTCCGCTCGACCACCCGTTGTGGACGACGAGCGGTACGCAGGATCGGCGGAGTGATTCGCCAGAGGAGGGCGTCACGGCTCATCGGTAGAGCCTCCGGGCGAACAATCGCGAGCACAAGAACCAGCCGGGAACCAACCAGGCGACCAGCACGGCGAGGTGCACGACGGCGGCGGCGACGCCGAGCGTATGCAGGATGAAGCCCCGGCACAGTTCGACCCCGTGCCAGAGGGGGGTCACCCAGGCGACGGGACGCAACAACTCGGGCAGCGAGTCGACGGGATAGAAGGCGCCCCCGAAGAGGAACAGCGGGGTGATCACGAGACGCTGCACGTTGGAGAGCGAGATTTCGTACTCGCGGCTCGCGGCCCACGCCGTGATCCACGCCGTGAACACCAGACCACAGAACATCGCGGCGGGCACCGCGGGAACGATCCCCCACGAGCGCGTGTCAGGGTGGACGGCCAGAACGACCGCCACGCCGCCGACGGCGATCCCCATGCGCACACCGAGCCACAGGAACTGACCGCGCACCACTTGGGGGGCGGTCAGGCGGGTGGCGGCCATCGCTTCGTACGTGCCGTCCCACTTGAAACCACCCAGGACCGGCCAGAGCGACTCGCCGGCGGCGGTGAGCATGGCCGTGGTGGCGAGCAGACCCGGCCCGAGGAACGCCGCATACGAGACGTCGCCGAGGGCCGCGGCCGACGAGGCCCGACCGTCCACCAGGGATCCGACACCGAGACCCATGCCGAGAAAGAACAGCAGGGGCTGCAGGAAACTCAGGGTGAGGTTCGTTTTCCAGATGCGCTTCAAGAGCAGCATCTGCATCTCGAGCACGCGCACCGACGCCGGGGTGGACACGTTCATTCCTCCAACGAACGCCCGGTGAGGCGCAAGAAGACGTCCTCGAGCGAGCTGCGTCGCACCAACGAACTCTCCGGTTGCAGGTCGCGCGCGTGAACCTGGTGGAGAGCGGCCTCCCCGTCGTCGGCGTACACCAGCACGCGGTCGGCCAGCACCTCGAGTCGTTCGCCGATGCCGACGAGCTGAGGCTCGTACTCGGCGTTGCGACCGGCTCCGAATCGCAACTCGAGCACCTCACGCGTGGAATAACGCGAGATCAGATCGCGGGGCGAGCCCTCGGCGACGATCCGCCCGGCGTCCATGACCACCAATCGATCACAAAGTTGCTCGGCCTCGTCCATGTAATGCGTGGTCAACACGAGCGTGACCCCCTGCTGTTTCAGCCGGTAGAGCCGGTCCCACAGGATGTGACGCGCCTGGGGGTCGAGGCCGGTGGTGGGCTCGTCGAGCAGGAGCATCTCCGGTCGGTTCATGAGTCCGCGCGCGATCGTCAGTCGACGCTTCATGCCCCCGCTGAGCGCGTCGACCTTCCCGCCGGCACGATCGGACAACTGCACGAAGTCCAGCAATTCACGGGCCCGTTCGCGACACTCGGCGCGCGGAATGTCGAAGTAGCGGCCGTAGATCACGAGGTTGTCGAGTGGACTCAGTTCGCCGTCGAGATTGTCGGCCTGCGGGACGACACCCAATCGGTTGCGGATCTCGCTGCCATGCGTGGCGGGGTCGAGCCCGAGAATGCGCAACGTGCCCGAGGTGATCGGCGACACTCCGGCGATCATTCGCATGGTGCTCGATTTACCCGCGCCGTTCGGACCGAGGAATCCGAACGACTCGCCCGGGATCACCTCGATGTCGATGCCTTTCACCGCCTCGAAGTCACCGAACCGCTTGACGAGTGAGCGAGCCAGGATCACGGGCGTATCAGTCACCGCAACACACTAGTTCCGAGCCCTCGACGACCACCAGCTAGTTTCCTCGCATGCCGAGCGAGATGATCCGTGACATGACACTCGACGATCTCGCCGTCGTTCACACCATCAACGAGGAGAACGTCCCGGCCGTCGGCCAGGAGACACTCGACGACCTGCGGGCGATCCACGCGGTGTGCACAATGAACATCGTGGCCGAGGTCGACGGCGTGGTGGTGGGGTTCTGCATGGTGATGCCCCCCGGCACGAGTTACGCGAGCCCGAACTACACCTTCTTCTGCGATCGGTACGACGATTTCGGGTACCTCGACCGCGTGGCGATCACCGCGAGCCATCAAGGTCTCGGCATCGGTGCCCGGCTCTACCGCGAAGTCGAGCGACGGGCAACCAGCGAATGGTTCGCCCTGGAGGTGAACGTGAAACCGCCCAACGAGGGTTCGATGCGATTCCATCTCCGCGAGGGTTTCCACGAGGTCGACCAGATGGAGACCCGACCGGGCAAAGTCGTCAGCCTGATGATCAAACGCTTGCGCTGATCAGCGGCGGTCCTGCAGGAACGGAAAGCGGGTTCGCACCGCGGTCACCTCGGCCGGATCCACGTCGGCGTAAAGAATGGTCTCTCCGCGGTCCGTGCCGTCGGCCAGCAGATCGCCGTTCGGACCGAACACCTTGCTGTCACCGACGTACTCGAGCGACCCACCGGAGCCGACCCGGTTGCACCCCACGACGTACGCCTGATTCTCGATGGCCCGCGCCCGCAACAACGCCATCCAGTGCTCGCGTCGCGAAACCGGCCAGTTGGCCGGTACCACGTAGAGATCGGTGTCGTGGGCGAGTTGCCAGAACTCGTCGGCGAACCGCAGGTCGTAACACACGAAGAGACTCGTGCGCACTCCGGCGATGTCGACGGTGACGAGACCGTCCCCGGGACGCACGTGGGTGTGCTCACCACCGTACGTGAACGGATGGATCTTGCGGTATCGATGCGTCGTTCCGTCGGGTTCGGCCACCACGAGCGTGTTGGACGGTCGCGGGTCCGGGCCGGGCGTTCGTTCGGGACACGTGCCCGCCACGACCACCGAGTGCTCCCGCGACATCGCCGCGAGGAAGGTCGACGACGGACCGCCGACCTCCTCGGCGAAGCGTGGATCCTCGACGGCGAAGCCCGTCGAGAAGGTCTCCGAGAGCACCACGAATCCGGCGCCGTTGCGTGCCGCCTCGGCGATGAGCGGCGCCAAGTGCTCGAAGTTCGCCTCGCGGTCACACCACGAGATGTCGTGTTGAATCGCAGCCAGCCTCACGCACCCGCCCCCTTCAGTCGTTCGACCGCCTCGTCGATCACCGACTCGCGTTTGCAGAACGCGAATCGCACCAGATGTCGACCCTCGTGCTCGTGGGCTCGGTCGTAGAAGACCACGTTGGGGACGGCGACCACCCCACACCGGTCGGGTAACTGGCGGCAGAACGCGTAACCGTCTCCGTCGGGTCGCACATTGCGGATGTCGACGGTGACGAAGTACGTGCCGCGCGGTCGGAACGCCTCGAAGCCCGCGGCTACCAGCCCGGACATCAAACGGTCGCGCTTGCGCCGCAGATCGTCCGCCAACTCGACGAAGTACGAGTCGGGCAGACGAAGTCCGACCGCGATCGCCGGCTGGAACGGACCCGAAGAAACGTACGTGAGGAACTGCTTGGCCGCTCGCGCCGCCGCCACGAGACCCGCGGGACCGCACACCCAGCCCACCTTCCAGCCGGTCGTGTTGAAGGTCTTGCCCCCGCTGCTGACGACGAGCGTGCGCTCCCACATGCCCGGCAGACTCGCGATCGACACGTGTCGGGCACCGTCGTACACCAAGTGCTCGTACACCTCATCGGAGACGACGATGAGGTCGCGTTCGATCGCCAACTCGGCGATCGCGCGCAACTCGTCGATCTCGAGCACCGCACCGGTCGGGTTGTGCGGAGAGTTCACGAGGATCATCCGCGTGCGTTCGGTGACTGCGGCCCGCAACGCGTCGACGTCGAGTCGGTAGTCCGGTGGCCGCAGCGTGACCGGACGCGTGCTCGCCCCGGCCAAGGCGATACAAGCCTGGTAACTGTCGTACATCGGCTCGAGAAGCACCACCTCGTCACCGGTCTCGAGGATTCCGAGCAGACAGCCGGCCAGCGCCTCGGTCGCTCCGGCGGTGACCAGGATTTCGCCGTCGGGGTCGTACTCGAGACCGTGGAACCGACGCTGATGCTCCGAGATCGCCGACCGCAGATCGGCGATGCCGGGGCCGGGCGGATACTGGTTCTGGCCCGACTCGATCGCCGCGATCGCCGCGTCGAGTACCACACGCGGACCGTCGTAATCGGGGAAACCTTGACCGAGATTGAGCGCGCCCGTCTCGTTCGCCAGCGCGGTCATCTCGGCGAAGATGGTCGACCCGAACCCCCGCAACCGAATGGTGAGATGCGATTCCCTCACGTCGGCCATGGGTCCAAGGCTAGGCGAGTTCGGATTCGACGGCGTCGAGCAATCCACTGGCACCGAACCGGAAGGTGTCGGCGGTGGCCCAGTCGGGACCCATGATGCGGTCGGCCAGGTCGAGATAGACCCGGGCATCAGCAACGGTGCGGATACCTCCCGACGGTTTGACGCCCACGCGACGATCGACTCTCGGCGTGGCACGTAACACCCGCAACATGGCCTCCACGGCCTCGGGTGTCGCCGACACCTCCGTCTTGCCGGTCGACGTCTTGATGTAATCGGCCCCCGAAGCGATGCACAAAGCCGCGGCGTGCTCTATCGCCCCGATGCTTCCCAACTCCCCCGTCTCGAGGATGGCCTTGAGGAGCACCGTAGGCGGCACCGACTGCTTCACCTTGGCGACCATCTGCACGACTGCGTGGTCGCCCGACGATCCTTTCCCGAGCTCGCGGTACGGGACCACGAGATCGATCTCGTCCGCTCCGTCGCGCGCGCAGGAACCCGCCGATGACAACACGTCCTCGAGATCGTCGGTCCCGTGGGGGAAGTTCACCACGGTCGCGACCTTCACGGGCATCCCCCGCAACGCCTCGACCGCGGTGGCCACGAACCGCGGCCACACGCACACCGCGGCCACGGACCCGTGACGACCGTGCGCCCGTTGGCACAGCGTCACGACGTCGTCGCGGCCACAGTCGTCCGAGAGATTCGTGAGATCGATGAGCCCGATAATGCGACCGGCGACGGACTCCGTCATGAGACGAAGCCACTCAGATTCTCCGGACCGAACGACGTCGGGAGTAGTTGCTCCATGGTGAACACGGCGCGCACACCGTCGGGGCCACAGGCGTAGATCGGGGTGTCCATGTCGGCGAATTCGCGCACGCGCTGACGGCAACCTCCGCAACAGGTGCCCACCTCGGTGCTGTCGCAGATCGTGAGCAACACGGCGATACGAGTCTCACCGGCGGCAACCATGGCCGCGATCGCCCCGGCCTCGGCGCAACTGCCCACGGGATACGCGGCGTTTTCCACGTTGCAACCGGCGTGGATGTGTCCAGTCGGGGTCAGGATCGCGGCCCCGACCGGAAAATGCGAGTACGGCGCGTAGGCGTTGCGTTGCACGGATCGGGCGGCCTCGAACAATTCGCCGACTCGATGTGCGGCCGGAAAGCCGTCGGTTTTCGTCATCTACGTCACTCTCGCGTCACTCGCGCCTCACATTAGGCGACCCGAGCGCCCGCCGGAACCTCCGCTGTGTTAGCGTGGACCGTGCGCCGAAGTCTGCTCAGCATCTGGAGTTGGCTCGCCCTCGGGGTGATCGTCATCCTGTGGACGCCACTCGTGGCCCTCGTGCGGGTTGTCACCGCTCCCTTCGACAAGGGGCGTTACGCAACCGGCTACGTGTTCCGCCGTTTGTGCGTGGTGCACCAAGTGTTGAACCCCATGTGGCGTTTCCGAACCAGCGGGCATCTGCCGACCGACAAGCGTCGTCCCTACGTGATGGTATCGAACCACGAAAGTTTCGTCGACATGCTCCTCATCAGCCATCTGAAGATCGAGATGAAGTGGTTGAGCAAGAAATCGATCTTCAACATCCCTCTGGTGGGTTGGATGATGAGGATGTCGGGCGACATCTCGCTCGTGCGCGGTGACCGCAACAGTGGCTCGGCCGCGTTGGCCATGTGCAAGTCGTGGCTCGACCGCAAGATGTCGGTGATGATCTTCCCCGAAGGAACCCGCAGCGCCGACGGCGAGATGCGCGAATTCAAGGACGGTGCGTTCCGTTTGGCGATCGAGACCGGCACCCCGATCCTGCCGCTCGCCGTCCACGGCACACGCTCCGCACTGCGAAAGCACGACTGGCGACTCGGTGACTCGAACGCCGAGGTGCGCGTGCTCGATCCGATCGAGACCACCGGCATGACCGAGGCCGATATCCCGGTCCTGCGCGACCGCGTGCGCGGGTTGATCGCGAACGAGATCAGCGCGATGCGCGCCGCCGCCTGAGCGGACGCTCAGCGACCCGAATGCCCGAAGCCGCCACCGCGATCGTCGCCGTCGAGTTCGGCCACCGGATGCCAGACGACCTCCATCACGGGCTGCACGACCAGTTGGGCGATGCGATCGCCGCGTCGCACCTGATAGTCGTGCTCGGCGTCGGTGTTCAACAACACCACCTTGATCTCACCGCGATACGCGCAGTCGATGAGACCAGGACTGTTGACCACCGTGAGACCGTGCTTGAGCGCCAGTCCACTGCGGGGCAACACGAAGCCGGCGAAGCCCCGCGGTAGCGCGAGCGCGACACCGGTGGGCACGAGGACTCGTCCGCCTGCGGCTCGCACCACCGCATCGTGGCGAGCCACGAGATCGAGGCCGGCGTCACCCGGGTGCGCGTAGGCGGGCAACTCGAGATCGGGGTCGAGACGGACAACGGGCACGCGCACGACGTTCGAAGGTTCGTGCGCGGTCATACGGGAAAGATAGCAACGGGTTCCACCACACCCATGGCGTAGGGTCGGGGGCGTGTTGGTGTGGATGGATCTAGAGATGACGGGGCTCGACCCCGACAAGAACGTGATCGTCGAGATCGCCACCATCGTCACCGATGATCAATTGGTGGTGGTGGCCGAGGGTCCCGACATCGTCATCCGCCAACCCGACCACGTGCTGGCCGCTATGGACCCCTTCGTCGTCGACATGCACACCAAGTCGGGTCTGCTCGACGCCATCAAGGCGTCACGGGTCGACCTCGCCGAGGCCGGACAACTCACCCTCGACTTCATCAAGAGCCACGTCCCCGAGGCACGAACCGTTCCGCTGTGCGGAAACTCGATCGGCACCGACCGACGTTTTCTCGCCCGCTACCTACCCGAGATCGAAAACCATCTTCACTATCGAAACGTCGACGTCAGCACGATCAAAGAGTTGGTGAAGCGCTGGTATCCGGGCACCGACAACAAACGGCCGTTCAAGGCGGGCAATCATCGGGCGCTCGGTGACGTTCACGAGAGCATCGCCGAATTGCGCTTCTACCGCGAGAAGATCTTCGCCGCCCCCGAGACCTGACGGCCCGGGTAGGTGGCTGACGGCCCACGCAACTACCCTCTCGTCGTGGCCGACATCGCTCCCCGACCGATGAAGCAGGAGCAGCAACCGGCCAGCGACCAGATCCTCGAGATCGCACCCGGGGTTCTGCGCACCCAGTTGCCCATCTCCATTCCCGGTCTCGGTCACGTCAACATGTACGTGCTCGAGGACGAGCGCGGAGTGGCCGTCGTCGACCCCGGCCTTCCCGACAAGAGCAGTTTCGCCATGGTGCGTAAGCGTCTCGAACAGGTCGGCGTGCCGTTGAAACACGTGCACACCGTGATCGTCACCCACAGTCACCCCGATCATTTCGGCGGCGCCTATTGGCTGCGGGCCGAAACTGGTTGCGACATCGTCACCCACGAACGATTCCGGGTGTTCTGGGACCCGAGCGAGCCCGACGACGTCGACCTCGACGACCCGGTCGCCGTCGAGGAGTTGTCCGACCGGCCGCCGGTGCGCCGACCCTGGGACCCTCCGCCGTGGGGCGGACCGAGCATGGAAGTGCCGTGGCGACGACGCGCCCGTATGGCCGTGGCCCGGCGGATCCCGCGACTGTTGCACCTGCCCAAGCCCACGGTGCGTTTACGTGACGCCGAAACGTTTCGGTTCGCGCGACGCGAGTGGATCGCGGTCCACACACCCGGCCACACCGCCGACCACCTGTGTTTGTTCGATCCCGAACACGGGCTGATGTTGTGCGGCGACCACGTGCTGCCCACCATCACACCGCACATCAGCGGGCTGATGCGCGCTCGCGACCCGCTGAAGCTGTTCTTCGGCTCGCTCGACAAGGTGGCCGCCTTCGGCACCCAGGTGACCAAGGCCCTGCCGGCGCACGGCGACGTGTTCACCGATCTGGCGGGTCGGGCCCTCGACATCAAGGAGCATCACCTCGGCCGGTTGCAGAAGTTGCGCGACGCCGCCGTCGAAGAGGATCGCCCAATGACGGTGATGGACATGTCTCGACACCTCTTCTCACCGCGGGCCCAAGGTGGTATGGCCGACAGCGAGACGTTCGCTCACCTCGAACATCTCCGACTCGGTGGTGAGATGCGACGCGTCGATCGTGACGGACGCTTCGAATACGTCTTGAACGACTGAGCGGTTCAGCCCACCACGGCGCCGTTCGACCAATCACTCCACGAGCTGCACGAACCGCGCGGGTTGCAGGCGCGGACCCGGAACGTGATCACGTCACCCTTTCGCTGGTACCGGATCTCGTGACGGTTCGTCGAGATTCTCTGATCACTTCCGCCGTACCCGTTGTTGCGGCGGTATTCGATTCGGTACTCGGTCACCACCGCACCGTTGTCACGCGGAGGGTTCCAGGTGAGCACCACTGTCGTACGCGAGTAGCGGTCGACGCTGGCGGCGGGCCCGGAGGGAACGCCGGGCACCCGATTCGGATCGGCGGGCGTGACCGAGTCGGATCGCGACGAGGTGCTCGACGACCCGCCGGCGTTCTCGGCCACGGCGGTGAACGTGTACGCCGTGCCGTTGGTGAGGCCCGACACGGTGCAGGAATTACCACGTGACCCGGTGACTTCGACCGTGCACGAGCGACCACTGGGTGATGACGTGAACGTGATCGTGGTGTACACCTGCCCGCTGTACCCCGCCAACGATGCCGACACCGTCACCGAACGATCACCGGCCTCGACCGATTCGATCTGCGGAATGAAGGGTCGACTCGGCGGACGCACCGTCGTGGGTGGCGACGTCGGGCGCGGGAAGGTGGAGGGGGGTACCGACGGTGGACGCGTGGGGCGGGTGATCGGCAACGTCGGGGGCACGGGAGTCGGAGACGTGGTGACCGTGGTCGACGTGGTCGACGGCGAGGTGGGCAAGGGGGCACCACTCGACGGCGGTGGATTCGTGGTTCCGGGCGACCACTGGGCGTCGACGTACAACAGTCCGTTCGGCGAGCCACCACCGCCGTCGCCGACGACGCCGACGGTCGCGCTCGCCAACACCCCGGACGCCACGGCCGCCGGAGAAGCCGAGGGCCAGGCACTCAGGAAAGCCGCCACCGCCCCCGCCACGTGGGGAGAAGCCATCGACGTTCCCGACAACGTGTTGGTGGATTGGCTGCCGCCGATCCAGGCGCTGACGATGGACGACCCCGGGGCGAACAGGTCGAGGCACGGGCCGATGTTCGAATAACTCGCCCGCGTATCGGACGAGGTGGTGGCACCGACGGTGATCGCCGTCGCCGCCGAAGCGGGCGAGCGTCGGCAGGCATCGGCGTTCTCGTTGCCGGCGGCCACCACCACGGTCACCCCATCGGCGACCACCCGATCGACGGCGGTGTTGAGTGCCGCGGAGTATCCGCCTCCGAGGCTCATGTTGAGCACGGCGGGCACGCCGGTCTGGTGGTGTTCGACCACCCAGTCGAGACCGGAGATGACCCCGGCCGTGGTACCGCCGCCAAGGCAGTCGAGCACCCGCACCGGCACGATGGTGGCCGCGCGCGCGACTCCGAAGGAGGCCCCGGCGACCGTGGCGGCCACGTGGGTGCCATGACCGTTGCAGTCGTCGGCGTTGCCCGACGGGTTCACGACGTCGAAGCCGGACACCAACCGACCCGCGAACTCGGAGTGGCTGCGGTTGACACCGGTGTCGACGATGTACGCGGTCACGCCCTGGCCCCACTGCGGCGGGGGACCGAAGGAATCGTCGAGTGGGAGTGCGCGCTGATCGATGCGGTCGAGGCCCCATGAGGGTGGCGCGTCGGAGGCCTTGACCACCTGGTTGGGCTCGATGCGCATCACGCGCCCGACAGCGCGGATGCGACGCAGTTGCACGGAGTCGAGTTGGACGACGACACCGTCGAAGACCGAGTCGAGCACTTGGGTGATGGCGAGACCTTGGGTCGGTGCGGACGCGACGAAGCGCTGGAGGTCGGCCGCCGAGGCGAAGGTGACGATGTAACTGCCGGCCGCGGGGGCCGCCCTGGTGACCGAGCCACCCGGGACGATCAGGATGCACGACATCGCGACCGACACGACGGATACCAGCGACACGACCCGTCGAAGGGCTCGCAGGAGGCCGGACGTCGCACTCACGATGGTCACCGTACCGTCGGGGTGCGGCGGACCCGTCGGCGTATCGCTATCGGTGTAGCCGCCGCGCGTGGCAGGCTGTCCGGGTGCCTCGTCCCCACGTGTTGCTGATCACCCTCGACCAGTTCCGTGGCGACGCTCTGTCGATCGCTGGTCATCGCGTCGTGCGCACGCCCCACATCGATCGACTGGCCCGAGACGGGGTGCGCTTCGCCCGCCACTACACGCAGTCGACACCGTGCGGGCCGGGCCGGGCCGGCCTGTACACGGGCATGTATCAGATGAACCATCGCGTGGTCGCCAACGGCACTCCACTCGATCGCCGCTTCGACAACGTGGCCCTCGTCGCGCGGCGTGCGGGTTACGCGCCCGCCTTGTTCGGCTACACCGACCAGTCGATCGACCCTCGGGTGACGAGCGGACCCGAGGATCCCCGACTGTCGTCGTACGAGGGACTCCTGCCCGGATTCGACTGGGTACTCGACATGAGCGGCCCACACCAACCGTGGGTCGACCATTTGGCCGCGCACGGACACGACGTGTCCCGCGGTCACCTCCACCTCCTCGCCACCGAGCACGAGCGTCCCACCGACCTGAGTGTCTCGACGTTCATGACCGACCGCGTGATCGACTGGATCGAACGACGACCGACCGACGAGCCGTGGTTCGTCCACGCGAGCTACCTACGACCTCATCCCCCGTATTCGGCGTCCGGCGAGTACACGACGATGTACGACCCGGCCACGGTTGGCACACCGATCACGCCGGCACGCGACAGACACCCCTTCCACGACGTGTTGCTCGGACTCGACGGCATTCACGCACCGGCCGACGCCGACGAGATGGCCCGGCTGCGAGCGCAGTACTTCGGAATGATCACCGCGGTCGACGCCGAGATGGGACGACTGTGGGAGACCCTCGAGCGGCTCGGACTCTGGGAGAACACCGTGATCGTCCTCACGACCGACCACGGAGAGCAGTTGGGCGATCATGGTCTGTTGCAAAAGCTCGCTTGGTTCGAGGAGAGCCACCACGTGCCCCTCGTGGTGCGCGACCCGCGCCGCACCGCGACGCACGGTACGACGGTCGAACGCTTCACCGAGAGCGTCGACGTGCTCCCCACGTTGGCCGATCTCTGGGGACTCGAGGTGCCGCGCCAGTGCGACGGCTTGCCGCTCACGCCCTTCCTCGACGGCGACGAACCTCCCGTGTGGCGCGACGGCGCGTCGTGGGAATTCGACTGGCGCTACGCCTTGATCCCACTCGACGCCAACCCGTGGCCATGGGACCGTCGCCTCGAGGAGTGCAACCTCGCGGTGCATCGCACGCTCGACACCGCGTACGTGCAGTTCGGTGACGGCACCCATCTGTGCTTCGACATCGCGACCGATCCCACGTGGCGCACCCTCGTCGACGACCCGGCGCGGGTGCTCGCGATGGCGCAGCGGATGCTCACCTGGCGCAGCCGCCACGCCGACCGCACGCACACCGGACTGTTGGTACGGTCGGGCGGGATGGGCGCCTGGCCTCCGGGTGTCCCGTGGAAAGATGACGAACGATGACCAACCACGCCCGCGCCGAGCGGATCGCCCTGTGCGATCTGCTGTCGGAGGTCGGGCCCGACGCACCCACGTTGTGCGCGGGCTGGACCACCCGGGACCTCGCGGCGCACCTCATCGTCCGCGAGACGCGACCCGATGCCGCGGCCGGAATTCTGATCGCGCGTCTGGCACCCCGGGGCGAGCGCGTGCGACGTCGGATCGCCGCCCGTGAATGGCGGGAGATCGTCGCCCAGGTGCGTTCCGGACCGCCACGTCTCTCGCCGATGCGCATCTCCGCCGTCGACTCGTTGGCCAACACGCTCGAGTTTTTCGTCCATCACGAGGACGTGCGCCGGGCCGGACCCGATTGGGACGTCCGGCGACTCGACGACGACCTCGACCTGGCGTTGTTGCGATCGCTCGAACGCGGTGCCCGATTGATGGGCCGCAAAGCGCCGTGCGGTCTCACGATGACCCCGACCGGTGGCATCGCCTTCCCCGTGCGCCGAGGCGAACCCGTCGTCGACGTCGCCGGGGACATCGGGGAACTCGTGTTGTTCATCTACGGTCGGGCCTCGGCCGCCCGTGTCGCGCTCCGCGGGGCCGAGGCCGACGTCGCCGCGGTTCGCGCCACGCGATTCGGCGTCTGAGCCTTTCCGTGCCGCCGACTGTGGCGGTGAACTGACAAGATCAGGGCGTGGCCCGCGACATCGACGACCTGATCACCCGTATGACGGTCGAGCAGAAGGCCTCGATCACCACCGGTGCGACCCTCTGGACCACCAACGGGATTCCCGAGCACGGCATCCCACCCGTCACCGTCACCGATGGACCGGCCGGTGCGCGCGGTCCCTTCACGCCGGGCATCGGCGGGCAGGTGGCCACGTTGTGCATCCCCTGCGGAACGTCGCTCGGGGCCACGTTCGACCACGAACTCCTCGAGGAACTCGGTCGGGCGCTCGGACATCAGACCCGGACCAAGAACGCGCGTGTGCTGCTGGCCCCGACCGTCAACCTCCACCGCTCTCCGCTGTTCGGACGCGCCTTCGAGTGCTACTCGGAGGATCCGGTGCTGTCGGGTCGTCTCGCTGCGGCATTCATCCGCGGTGTGCAGTCGCAGGGCGTGGCCACCACCGTCAAGCACTTCGTGGGCAACGATGCCGAATTCGAGCGCATGACGATCGACAGTGTCATCGACGACCGCACCCTGCGCGAGGTCTACATGCTGCCGTTCGAATACGCCGTGCGTGAGGGCGGCTCGCTCGGCATCATGACCTCGTACAACCGCATGAACGGCGAGTACTGCGCCGAGAACCGCTGGCTGCTGCAAGACGTACTGCGCGAAGAATGGGGTTTCGAGGGTTTCGTCGTGACCGACTGGTTCGCCGGGACGACCACCGAGGGAGCAGCTCGCGCGGGCCTCGACCTCGAGATGCCCGCACCACCGCGCGCCTACGGACCGATGCTCGCCCAGGCGGTGCGTGAGGGCCGCGTCGACGAGCACGATCTGAATCGCGCCACCCGCACCCTGCTGTCGGTCTTCGACCGACTCGGGGCTCTCGACGACGAGCCGATCGAACCGATCGCGGTCGACCTTCCCGAGCACCGCGCGTTGGCCCGACGTGCCGCGGTGGGTGGCATCGTGCTCTTGAGAAACGAGCCGGTCGTCGACCGACGGGGTGCGACCGGTGCACCCCTGTTGCCGCTGGCCACCAGTGGCGTGCGGTCGATCGCGATCATCGGTCCCAACGCCGAGCGGGCACGCATCATGGGAGGTGGTTCGGCCGAGGTTCAACCCCACCATCGCACTCCTATCATCGATGCCTTGCGACGGCGTGTCGGCGTGAAGGTGACGGTGCGCCACGAGTCGGGTGGCAACATCGAGAAGACCACCCCGATCATCGATCCGCAGTCGGTGCGCACTTCGTCGGGCGGGCCGGGTTTCGAAGTGGTCGTGTACGACGGTGCACCCGGTTCGGACGCCGAACTCGTACGTCTCGATCGCGCCGACGGTCGCGTCATGGTGGTGGGTCGTCAGGACGAGGGCGTGCCGAAGTCGGCGTTCCACTTCCGGGCCACCGGAATCGTGCGCGTGGAGACGAGTGGCCAGTACGTCGTGTCGTTGGTCGAGGTCAGTCCGTGTCGATTGCTCGTCGACGGACGGTGTGTGGTCGACGGTGCGACCACGATTCCACCACGCGGTCATTCGTTCTTCGGCATGGGCAGCGTCGAAATTTCCGCGATCGTCGAGTTGACCACGGGCGAAGGTCACGAGTTCGTGCTGGAGTGCGACGGTTCACAACGCCAGTGGATGCACGGGGCGCGTGTGGGTCTGCAATACATCGAACCCGACGATCCGATTCGTCGCGCGGTCGATCTGGCCGCCGAGTCGGATGTCGCGATCGTCGTGGTGGGCACGACCGACGAGTGGGAGAGCGAGGGTCACGATCGCGACTCGCTCGAATTGCCCGGACGTCAGGCCGAGTTGATCCGCGAGGTCGCCGCGGCCAATCCACGCACGGTCGTTCTCGTCAACACGGGGGCGCCGGTCGAGATGTCCTGGGCCGACGCCGTACCGGCGGTCGTGCAAGTGTGGTTCGGCGGCCAGGAGATGGGCGACGCGGTGCTCGACGTGTTGTTCGGCGATGCCGACCCGGGCGGCCGTCTGCCGACAACCGTCCCCCATCGCATCGAGCACACTCCGGCGTTCGGCAACTTCCCCGGTGAACACGGCCGTGTTCGGTACGGCGAAGGTGTGCTCATCGGACACCGCTGGTACGAGGCGCGTGGCCTTCCCGTGCGTTATCCGTTCGGTCACGGATTGTCGTACACGACGTTCGACGTGGGTGCACCGGACCTCGAACGTGACGTCGTCGATTTCGCCGACAATCCATCGGCCCGGGTGATGGTGCGCGTCGAGGTGCGCAACACCGGTGATCGATCCGGTTCACACGTCGTGCAGCTCTATGTCGCTCCGTTGCAGACGTCGGTTCACCGCCCGCCGCAGGAACTCAAGGCGTTCCGCAAGGTGCACCTCCCTCCCGGCGCCGGCACCGTGGTGGAGTTCGCTCTCGGTCACCGGGCGTTCGCACACTGGGACCCGGGCGATTCGTACCGCGGCCGTCTACGGCCCCAGGTCACCGGAGAACGCACCGTGGTCGAGTCGAGCGCGGCGGGCGTCTGGAGAGTGGAAGAGGGTCTGTACGAGGTGCGCATCGCCAACTCGTCGGCCGACATCGTGGCGACGTCGTTCGTCACCGTGCAAACGACCTCCACGCACTCGCCCGCTTCCGGAGCGTTGTGATGCTGCTTCGTCGACTCGACGACTACCAGAGTTGGCAGGTCCAGTTCGGTGGGAGTTCGCTCCTGATCGATCCGTGGCTCGACGACCAGCCGATCACCGGGTCATTCGACCGCCGACACGGCATCGGATTCACCACTCGTGGCGACCTGGTGCGGGAGAACTCGACGATCGCCGGGATCCTGCTCTGCACGTCGGTGAACGATCACGTGCGTCCCGAGACGCTGCACGCCCTCCGCGACGTGGCAGTGCACGGCAACGTCAAAGCCGCCAAGGCGGCCCGATCGATCGGCAGCACGAGCACACACGTGCGACGACCCGGTGAGTCGTTCGACATCGCGTGCCGCGAGGGCGGAACCCTGCGGGTCACCGCGACCAAGTGTGGGTTGCCGCTCGGCGCCATCGCCACCGGCTGGCTCATCGAGGCGCTCGACCACGATGGTGGTGACGCTGGGCGGCTGTGGATCGAACCCCACCAGCCCACTGTCGAGACCGCCGCCTGGGTGGCGCGGCGCGGACCAGTCGATGTCGTGGTGTTCCCGACGCAGTCGGTGCTGGCCGTGTTGCTTCCGGTCACCGCCGGCCCCGCACGCAGCGCGGCGGCGGCCCTGGCGTGCGGAGCCCGCGCGTTGGTACCCACGGCGACCGATCCCCGTCGCGACATGTCGTGGTGGCAGAAGAGCCTCTACTTCGTGCGTGGTGGTGACGCCGCCACCGCCCGTCGTGTCGCCGGGCGGGCCGAACTCGTTCACCTCCGCACGGGCGACTGGCTCGACGTGCGTTCGGGCCGCTGAGAATCAACCGACGCGCAGGGTGAACGCCGGGGTGTCGTCGGGACGCGTGGGCAGAACGACGCTGTCACCGTCGCGCCGCAATCGTGCGCGACTGCCGAGCAGGTGCACGTCACCGCTCGGTAGACCCTCGATTCTCAACGTGGCGGTCTGTGGACGTCCGCAGACGATCGCGTACGTCGCGCCGTCGGCGCCCCGGGTGAGACGCACCGGAACGCCGTCACCCGTCTCGAGACGCGAGACCTCGTGGGGGCGACTCGCGTAAATCGCGGCGCCGTTGACGCCGAGCCACTGACCCATGGCGAGAAGGCGCATCTGTTGGGCCCACGGGATCTCGCCACCGGGCATCGCGCCGTAGTTCAACAGCAGGTTTCCACCGTCGGCCACGATGTCGACGAACATGCGGATCAATTCGGGAATCGGCATGTACGTGTGCTCGCCCTCAGCCTCGAGATAGCCGAAACTTGTACCGATTCCCCGGGTGACCTCGAAGGGGCGGTTGCGGTCGACGGGTTTGGTCGAGTACTCGGGGGTCGTGAACTCGGCGTGGGAGCGACCGCCCATCACCCCGAGGAAGTCGAAGCGGTCGTTCACGACGCCCTCGGGATTCCCGTTGTAGAAGTCGGCCATCAGTTGGGCGCAGCCCATCCCGAAACCGGGGTAACCGATGTCGTTCCACAGCACGTCGGGTTGGTACTTGCGGATCAACTCGCGCCAGTGCGCATCGGCGTACTCGTGGTAATCAAGATCTTGCGGAATCGCCGCGTACAACTTGCCCCAGCCGTCGATGCCCAGTCCCTGGACCGTCCAGTCGATGCCACCGGAGTAGTACACCCCGAAACGCAGTCCGGCGGCGCGCGCGGCATCGGCGCACTCCCGCACCAGGTCGCGTTCCGACGACCACGCCGCACCGCGGTGCGGATTGGGCGTGTCGGACGGCCACAGCAACACCCCGTCGTGATGCTTCGTCACCCTCACGCAGGATTTTGCCCCCGACGCGGCGAGCATCTCCTGCCAACGAGACGGGTCCCAGGCCTTGGCCGCCTCGAGGAACTTTTCGACGAACACGTCGTACTCGCAGTTGCCCCACACCTTGGCGTGATGTTCGGCCGCCGGCGAGCCCGGGATACTGATCGAGTTCCAGTACCACTCGGCGTACGGCGTGTGGCTGAAGGCCTTCGCTTCACCTTCTTCACGGGCGAGCGTGAACGGATCCTTGCCCGTCGGAGCGAACGAGGGAACCGAGCCCACCGTCCAGTGGGAGAAGATGCCGAACTTCGC
>JBJTBM010000058.1:0-39170 GCA_046091365.1 Acidimicrobiia bacterium
GCCGGGTTAGCTCAGTGGTAGAGCAACCGCCTTGTAAGCGGTAGGTCGTGGGTTCAATCCCCACACCCGGCTCTCAGCCGATCAACTCGTTCACTCGGGCGAGCAACACCTCGAAGGCCGCATCGTTGTGACCACCCTCGGGAAAGATCACGTCGGCGTATCGCTTGCTCGGTTCGACGAACTGCAAATGACTCGGCCGCACCGTGGTGAGATACTGGTTGATGATGCTGTCGTGAGTACGGCCGCGTGATGTCACGTCTCGTTGCAGTCGACGAATGAATCTGATGTCGGCGTCGGTGTCGACGAAAACCTTGAGGTCGTAGAGACCGCGCAACTCGGCGTCGTACAGGGCCAGGATGCCCTCGAAGACGATGATCGGGGCGGGGCGCACGACGAACACCTCGTCGGAACGGTTGTGGTTCGGATAGTCGTACACCGGCACTTCGACCGTCTCACCACGGATCAGGCCCTGCAACTGAGCGTTGGTGAGGTGCCAGTCGAACGCGTCCGGGTGGTCGTAATTGGCCGCGGCTCGTTCCTCGAACGACTGCTCGTCGCGTCGAACGTAATAGGAGTCCTGTTTGATGACAGCCAGATGATCGGCACCCACCACCTCTTCGAGGCGTTCGGTGAAGGTGGTCTTGCCCGAGCATGTTCCCCCGGCGACCCCGATGACGAAGGGCTTTCTGGCCGTCGACTCACCGTTTCCCCTGCTCATGGGGCAAGGGTAGCCGTGGGGGTGCTTGTAAATGGGTGCTCGAAACGGGCAGGCTTACGAAATGTCGTTGACCGAACGCGAACAGGCCATCCTCGATTTCGAGCGCGGGTGGTGGACCGAGGACGGCGTCAAGGACTTGATGCTCCGCGAGCGGTTCAACTGTTCGGCCGACGACTATTACAACGAACTGAACAGGCTGCTGGATAGCCCGGAGGCGTTGGCGTACGATCCACTCGTCGTTCGTCGCCTGCAAAGGGCGCGCGAGCGACGTCGGCGCATGCGCCTCGATGGCACATCCGAGACCGGAGGACTTCAGGCATGAGCAACGATCAAGCTTCGAGCGAAGGCCGGGGCGGTCGCACCGCCGGCAACGGCGTCAGCGTTTCCACCACCCTCAGCGTCATCGTCGCCGCCATCGCCGTGCTGCTGGGTTTCCTGATCCTGCGCGATGTCAACCGCGATCGTGGCGATGCGGGCGTCCCCGACCCGACCGACGAGACCACCACATTGCCGATCGACCCGTCCGGTTCCAGCATTCCGACCGATACCACCACCCTGCCCCGCACCGGGTTCAAGGTGATGGTGGCGAACGCCTCGGGTGTCACCGGTTCGGCCGGTCAGATGAGCACTGCCCTGCAGGCCCAGCAATTCATCGTCACCCAGCCCACCAACGCCGCTGAGACCGTCGGCAAGCAAACCGCCACCAAGGTGTATTACGTCGCCGGTTACGAGAGCGGTGCGGCCGCAGTCGCCCAGGTGTTGGGTGGGGTTCCGATCGAAGCGGTACCCACTCCGCCGCCGGTCGAGACGGGTGATCTCGGTGAGGCCACCGTGCTCGTGTTGTTGGGCACCGACCTGGCCGGCAAGTTGTTGCCGGGCGCGTTGCCGACGGCACCGACCGACACCACCACCACACTCGCGCCCGCCTGATCCGGTTCGCACTCAGCCGCCCAGCGCGCGCAACACCTCGACTGTCGCGTGCTCGATGCACCACAGAGGCTCGCGCATCGCACGTTCGACTCCGAAGAGTGTCCGCAATTCGACGATTGCCCCCGGTTTCGTGAGTTCTCGATCTATGTCAGCGTCGATTTCGTCGTGGCCGACCACCACCCCAACGGGCTTGTTCGCTCGCGTGGCGGCTTCGATCACGGATCCCACCACCTTGCCGTCGTAACTCGTGTGGTCGAGACACCCCTCACCCGTGATCACCAGGTCGGCCGCGCGCAAACGGGTGTCGAAGTCGAGTTCGTCGGCAACCAATTCGAATCCGGGAATCAGCGATCCACCGAGCGCAACGAGTCCGCCGGCGAGTCCACCAGCGGCACCGGCACCCGCTATGTCGGTGACATCGACGCCCATGTTCTCGCGGTACATCTGCGCCACGCGCTCGAGTCGCCCCGCCAGCAGGCGCACCTGACTGGGGCTCGCACCTTTCTGCGGACCGAAGACGGCCGCGGCGTCGAGAAACGCGGTGGTGACGTCACAGGCGATCAGGAACTCGACGCCTCGCAAACGGGCCGGTGCGTGAATCGCTCGCACCGCACCCAAGCCTCCGTCGGTCGTTGCCGATCCCCCGAGACAAACGATGATGCGTTCGGAGCCGAGGTCGAGAGCGTGATCGATCAACTCACCCACTCCGGTGGTCGATGCGGCGACGGCATCGTTGCGATGGGGCCCACCGATCAAGGAGAGTCCGGCGGCGCGGGCCATTTCGATGATCGCCGTACCGTTCTGGAACCGCCAACCAGCCGTCACCGGATCACCCAGGGGGCCGGTGACGGTGTTCTGACGATTCGCGCCTCCCAGTGCGTCGAGCGTTCCCTCGCCACCGTCGGCGAGTGCGATCTCGTCGCACTCGTGACCTAGTTCCCAACATGCGTGTCCGATGGCGCGGGCCACGTCGACCGCCGACGCGGTGCCCTTGAACTTGTCGACCGCGGCCAGAACACGCACTCCGTCAGTCTGTCGCACGCTCTCGAGACTCGGTTGGGATATTCCCGACTCACTGGGTAGGGTTTCGGTCATGGCCGTCACCGTGCGCATCCCCACCACACTTCGCCCCCTGTCCGGCGGCAACTCGACGGTGTCCGTCGAGGGTGCCACCCTGCGCGAGGTGTTGGCGAACCTCGATGCGGCTCATCCCGGCTTCAGGGACCGGTTGCTCGACGATCAGGGTGCACTCCGTCGTTTCGTGAACCTGTTCGTGTCCGACGACGACGTGCGTTATCTGCAGGGGCTCGACACGCCGGTGCCCGCGGGTGAGACCGTGAGCATCATCCCGGCGGTCGCTGGCGGCTGAGGAAACGCTCTCCCAACAAAGCGAGGGGGGTTAGGCGGGGAGAAGTTCGAGGAACTCGCGTCGACGCCTCGGGCCCATCGGGATCTCCGGCGGACGGTTCTCGCGGTCCTGCCAGATGGCGAACACTCGGTTCATCACCTCGGGATCCTTCATCATGGCGTCCGGTGTCGAGAGCAGGTTCATGTTCCGCATGAACGCCCGCAGCACCACTTGATCCGATCGCAGGGCCGGCAACAGTCCCTCACGCAACACCGAGCGCATGAAGGTCTTGGGGTCCGAGGAATCGGAGTCGGGATCCTCACCACTCAACATGCGTGCGGCCACGCGACGAGCCTCGGCGTCCTGTTCGACACCCGCGCGGTACCAGGGCATGATCTCGCTCGCGATGGCGGCGTCGTACTGCACGGCAAGCGTCTCGAGATCGTCGGCGTGACGGTCGATCGCGAGGCTCATGAGATGAGCACCCCAATATCCCGTCGAGCATCCGCGCCCGTACAGCGGATTCGTGCACACCACTGCATCGCCCACGGGCAGCATGCCCAACACCAAAGGTCGCCCGTCGACCACGTATTCACGGTGACGGTTGAGCAGACCGGCCATCACGTACACCTCGGGCACCAACGGTTCGGCGCGACCATCCAGATAGGGCGCGGTGGCCACCAGTTGTCGGGCGGCCTCGTCGAACACCGCCGGGTCGGCCAAGCGGGTGCGCAGTTCGGAGTCGTCGGTGGGCGTGGCCAGCGTGATGGAGAACGTGTCGTTGTCACCGACGAAGACGCCGTACTTGATGTACCCCAGATCGCCCCCGATGGGTCCGAGGCGCGGAGGATAGGTGTGACCCGGCTTCAATCGATAGAAGCGTGAGGCGTAGATGATTCCGGTGTCCTCGCTGAACTCCGGAACCGGTCCGACACCGATGTCGGCCAACCAATCCGGCAACGTGGAACGACGACCTCCGGCGACCACCGTGAGGTCGGCCGTGAGTTCGCTGCCGTCCTCCAGACGCACGCCGGTGACGAGGGGCAACCCGCTCGGGTGCGGGGCGTGCAACAGTCCGCTCACCCCGACACCGGTGCGGAACGCGACGCGGCCCTCGTCGAGGACCACGCGCCGCAACACCCACTCGAACGTGGTCCGCCGACAGGTGAGCATGGTGAGTTCGTCGTCGTCGGGCTGGGGAGCGAAATCGGCCATGGTGGGCGGGAGATCCTGGCCGAAGGGCATCTCGGTCGCTCCGGCGTCGAGCAACATCTGCAACACGTCCGGTTCGTTCTGGCGCAGCAGGCCGACCAGTCGGGCCAAGAAGGCGTGGCTGTGGCGCACCTGGGGCGCGCCCCGACGATCCCAGAAAAAGGCCTGATCGGCGCTGTCGGGCATAGGAGTGTCGTCCCGCTCGAGGACGGTCACCTGGTGTCCCCGCCGCCCCAACTTCAGGGCTGTGGACAACCCCGATACGCCTCCGCCGACGACCAACACCTGCATGTCCCGAGCGTACGGCGAGTGCGGGGTGTCATGCCTAGTCAGTCGGGGGTGCCGGTTGTCGCTTTAGCACTCCCACCTCTAGAGTGCCAGCGGTCGTTCGGACCGAGTGCGAACCCGGCCGACACCCGCCACCCCCGGCGGTTCAGACAGCAGACAACCCTCAAGGAGTCACTCACATGGCCAAGATGATTGCATTCGATGAGCAGGCCCGCCGCGGTCTGGAAGCGGGCATGAACAAGCTCGCCGACGCCGTGCGCGTCACGCTCGGACCCAAGGGTCGCAACGTCGTCCTCGAGAAGAAGTGGGGCGCCCCCACCATCACCAACGACGGCGTCTCGATTGCCAAGGAGATCGATCTCGAGGATCCGTACGAGAAGATCGGCGCCGAGCTGGTGAAGGAAGTCGCCAAGAAGACCGACGATGTCGCCGGTGACGGCACCACCACGGCCACCGTGCTCGCGTGGGCCATGGTGCGCGAAGGACTGCGCAACGTGGCCGCCGGCGCCAACCCGATGAGCCTGAAGAAGGGCATCGAGGCCGCCGTGGCCGCTGCCGTGGCGTCCATCAAGGCGATCGCCAAGGAAGTCGACAACAAGGAGCAGATCGCCCAGGTGGCGTCCATCTCGGCCGCCGACACCGAGATCGGCACCATGATCTCCGATGCCATCGACAAGGTGGGCAAGGACGGCGTCATCACCGTCGAGGAGAGCCAGACCTTCGGCATGGAGATGGACCTCGTCGAGGGCATGCGCTTCGACAAGGGCTACATCTCGCCCTACTTCGTGACCGACCCCGAGCGGATGGAGGCCGTCCTCGACGATCCGTACATCATGCTCGTGTCGTCCATGATCTCGACCTTGCGGGACTTTTTGCCCGTGCTCGAAAAGGTGATGCAGAGCGGTCGTCGGCTCGACATCATCGCCGAGGACGTCGACGGCGAGGCGCTGGCCACGCTGGTGGTCAACAAGATCCGCGGGACGTTCAAGTCGGTGGCCGTCAAGGCTCCGGGCTTCGGAGAGCGCCGCAAGGCCATGTTGCAGGACCTCGCCATCCTCACCGGCGGCCAGGTCATCAGCGAGGAGGTCGGTCTCAAGCTCGAGAACGCCACCCTCGACCTGCTCGGTCGCGCCAAGAAGATCATCATCACCAAGGACGAGACCACCGTGGTCGAGGGCTCGGGCGATGACGACGACATCAAGGGTCGCATCAACCAGATCAAGGCCGAAATCGACAACACCGACAGCGACTACGACCGCGAGAAGCTCCAGGAGCGTCTGGCCAAGTTGTCGGGCGGTGTCGCGGTTCTCAAGGTCGGCGCCGCCACCGAGGTGGAGCTGAAGGAGAAGAAGCACCGCATCGAGGACGCTGTCAGCACCACCAAGGCCGCCATCGAGGAAGGTGTCGTTCCCGGAGGCGGAGTCGCGTTGCTGCGCGCTCAGGCCGACGTGTTGAAGGCCAGCGAGTCGTTGAGTGGCGACGAGGCCACCGGTGCACGCATGGTCGCCAAGGCGCTCGAGGCCCCCTTGAAGCAGATCGCCGAGAACGCCGGCATGGAAGGCGGCGTCGTGGTCGAAAAGGTGCGCAACCTGAAGGGCTCCGAGGGCCTGAACGCCGCGACCGGTGAGTACGTCGACATGGTGAAGCTCGGTGTCATCGACGCCGCCAAGGTCACCCGTTCGGCGCTGCAGAACGCGGCGTCGATCGCGGCGCTGTTCCTCACCACCGAGGCCGTCGTCGCCGACAAGCCCGAGAAGGACGCCCCGGCGATGCCCGGCGGCGGAATGGAAGACTTCTGATCGTTTGATCGAAGTTCCGTCGACATGAACACGAACGAGGGCCCCGGGGAAACCCGGGGCCCCGTCATGTCCGAGGTGCGACGTGTCGCGTTGGTGTCGTGCGACGAAGCCCGCGACATCGATTACGACATGGAGGAGGTGCGGCGAGCGCTGCTGGCCATCGGGGTCGACGCGACCGTGGTGTCGTGGGACGATCCCACGGCCGACTGGTCGTCGTTCGACCGGGCCGTTCTGCGCAGCACGTGGGACTACCACCGGCGCGTCGACGAGTTCCTGTCGTGGGCCCGGCGTGTGGCCGCGCTCACGACGCTGTCGAATGGAATCGCCATCGTCGAGTGGAACACCGACAAGCACTACCTCGCCGAGATCGCCCGGGCCGGCTTCGCGGTGGTGCCCACCATTTTTGTCGAGGTCGGTGACGATGCACGATCGGCGGTCGAGCACCTGTTGGCAACGGGCGACGTGGTGGTCAAGCCGTGTGTCAGCGCGGGCAGCAACGACACCGAGCGGCACGGGCGGGTCGACGATGCGATGCGTCAGATCCAGTCATTGTTGGCCGGTGGCCGTTCCGTGATGTTGCAGCCCTACATGGCGCGGGTCGACGTCGACGATGAGACCGGTCTCGTGTACTTGAACGGTGAATACAGTCACGCGTTCGCCAAGGGTCCACTACTCGCCACGGCGAAGAACATGGAGGGCGGTCTCTACGCCGAGGAGCGCATCGAGGCCCGGGTCGCCACCGATGAACAACGCGCGCTCGGCGATGCCTTGGTGGCGTGGGTGACACGTCGGTTCGGAACTCCGCTCTACGCGCGAGTCGACCTGCTACCCACCGACGACGGACCGGTACTCGTCGAGCTCGAGATGACCGAGCCTTCCGTGTACGTGGCGCTCGGACCCGGCGCGGCCGATCGATTCGCTCGCGCGATCACGTCGGTCTGATGTTCAGCGGTCGTACGAGGCCCAGCCGATGACCGGCAACTGAGTGGAGGTTCCGTCGAATCCGTACAGGTAGGGCCGCCCCAGCACCCCGGTCGCCGGGTCGTACGCGTTGACGATGACGGTGTCGCGCCCCAACTGGAGGGAATCGACGTGGTCTCCGAGACCACTGGTGAGCGAGAACTCGGCGACCCGGGTGGCGGTGGCGGTGTCGATCACCACCACTCGATCGTCCTCGACCCACGCGAGACGCGTTCCGGTCTCGTCGACGGTGAACGTCTTGGGGCACACCGCACAATCGGAGTATCCCTGGGACAGTCCGAAGCGACTGCCGTCGAGGCGGTTACCTTGGCGATCGAGCAGCAACGGTGACCGTTCGATCTGGGTCCAGGTCTCTCCGGCGACGAATCCCCCGCCGATCGACAATCGGTCGGGGCCGGTTTCCCAGTCACCGATCACGCCGAGAGCGACCTCGTTCGCTCCGCTCGCGTCGACGAGGAAAAGTTCCTCGATCGCCTGATCGAACCCGACGCCACTCTTCTCGGAGTACAAGATCCGGTCGACGCCACCCTCGAACACGACGTCGTGCAGTCGCAGCCATTCGTTGTTCGGGTCCGCGGGCGTGATCAATGGACTGGCCACACCGTCGACGACCCGGTAGATGGTGCTGTCACCGGGTTGCTGGTAGCCGGGCCACACCGACTGGGCCACGAGTGAACCGTCGCTCAATCGCAGCGCGACAACCCACGAGCCCGAGTCGATCGACGTGCTCGACGTGCCGACGACGGTCGAGATTCCCGTGGGCGAGGCGACCAGGATGCTCTGGTCGAGCGGGATGTTGGTGACCATCGTGGTCGTGGTGTCCTTGGCCGGAGTGGTTCGGGGTTCGGTCGGGGTGTAGTCGATCGCTGGTCCGGTGTCGGGAACCCTCGTGGTGGCAACCGGCGTCGTTGTCGGCGCCAAGGTGTCGGGTCCGGGCGCATCGCCAACATCGATCGACAGCAGGATGACGACGAGGAGGACCGCCACCGCACCGAGCGAGCTCGCGGCGATCATCGCCGAACGGCGTCGCACTCTCTGATCGTCATCGACCATGAGCGAACCGTAGCCTCGGGTGCATGGCCCGCAAGCGCAGCGACAAGGTGCTGGTCGTGAAGGTCGACGCCGTCGATGGAGAGGTTCGTTTGCGTCGGGTGCCCGATGATCTGGTGGTCGAGGAGCCGATGACGATTCAGCTCGACGGACACGTGGTGTCGACGACGATGCGCACACCGGGACACGACTACGAGTTGGCGGTCGGCCTGTGCCATGGCGACGGATTGCTGGCCGGAGCGCCGGTGACCGCCGTGCGGTATTGCGCCAACGGTTCGGCGTCGGACGGCAACTTCAACGTGGTGACCGTCGAGACCGGCGGACGCGCGCCGACGCCGACACCCCGTCTCGGCACCACGTCGTCGAGTTGCGGAGTGTGCGGCACCGAGAACATCGACGAGTTGGCCTCGCGATTGTCGCCCCTACCGATCGATCGCCTCGTCGCGTTCGACCCGGCGGTGGTGGTGGCCGTTCCCGCTTCGGTTCGTGCGCTGCAGCCCTTGTTCGAGACCACCGGTGCCGTTCACGCTGCCGCGGTCTTCGACGAACGGGGTGAGGTGTCACTGGTGCGCGAGGACGTGGGTCGACACAACGCCGTCGACAAGGTGGTCGGTGCTCTGTTGCTGGAGGGTCGATTGCCCGCGCACGGGTCGGGCTTGTTCGTGTCGGGTCGCGCCAGCTTCGAGATGGTCCAGAAGGCGTGGGCCGCTGGTATCGGCACCGTGGTCTCGGTGAGTGCCCCCACCGCCCTCGCGGTGCAGACGGCGATCCGCGGCGGCATCACCCTCTACGGTTTCGCCCGCGACACCCAGATGGTGCGCTACTCGCCGAACTGATCACTCGATCGGCGGCAACACCGGGAGCTCGACTTCGACGTCGTCGACGGTCCGGTGCGCCTCGAGAGCCGCGGCGTGATACAGCTCGGCGACCGCGGCGAATTCGGCTCGGTGGTAGGGGCGACCGTCGACCTTGGGTCCGACAGTTCCGTTCATGATGGCCGCCACGTCCTCGCCGCTGATGGTCTTGTGGGTCTCGAGCGCGTGGGCGATGGCCAGAACCATCGTCCGTTGCTCGGTGAGCAGGGCGCGCGCCTGATCGTAGATACGACCGAGGCGGCTCTCGATACGACCGGGCAGGCTGGCATTCTCACGATCGACGTTGATTCCGGTGGCCGAGGGAACCCCACCGGCCAAACTGTTGTTGAGTGCCGGCGCCGACGACAAGGTGGTGCCCATGCCCCACATGCCCTCCATCCATGCCGACACCGTGGTGGCGTTGCGCAAGTCTCCACTGACCCCCGACGACGAGTCGCCGGCGAAAAACAAGCGCTCGCCGGCCAGTGATGCGAGCGAGACCATGATGTCGATCTCGTAGGTGCTGCGCCAGCGCAGGAACGTCTCGTCGTCGAAGGTGCTCGACACCATGCCGAGATAACTGCCGCCCGGCTCGATGCTCACGAAGTCGATCACGAGGTCCTTGCGACGCAGATACGCGGCCACGGCGTGACACGCCTCGTGAATGGCGATGGCGTGGCGCTCGCGTTCGATGAATTCGACGTGCTCGTGTTCACCGACCTTGCGCAGGTAGCGGGCGCGCACGACGTCGTTCCAGGTGACGATCTCGCGATCCTCGCGCAGGGCCACGAGCAGTGCCTCGTTGACGAGGTCCTTGATCGAGGCACCCGTGCTGTAGGGCGTCATGACCGCCAGCTTCTCGATGTCGTCGTCGGTGAGGGTGTGGCTCACCTTGGCGAAGTAGCCCTCGAAGGTCTTCTTGCGTCCATCCTTCATGGGATACCCGACCTTGTAGATGCGGTCGATACGACCGGGGCGTAGCAAGGCGGAATCGAGTGCGCTCGGGAGGTTGGTGGCGAAGATGTGGAGAATGCGGAACTTCGGTGGCCGTTTGGCCGGGATGTTTAGGAACTGGCGGATGCGTCGCGACCAGAAACCCCGGGGCTTGTTGAGACCGTTCATCTCGGTGAGCAACGCCTGCAGTGTTCCCATGCCGCCGCCCATGCCGCCCATCACCATCACGCGCTCGCGTAATGAGCGGCGCGGAGCCGGCGACGAGGTGACGTCGATGTCTCGAGCTCGATGATCAGCCCGCAACTGTTCGACGATCAGATGTTGCGTGGCGGGGGAGAGCCAGTGGAGATGATCGAGTTGTTCGCGCGCCGATTGCTCGGATCCGTCGAATTGCCCGCTCGTGAGACCACGACTGCCGAGCACGTCGGCTTCGTCGAAGAAAACCACCACACCGCCGTAGCGCAACGACAACTTTCGCAACTTGCGGTAGAGCCATTTCATCTTCATCGGAGCGACGCCGAGGAAGGTCTGCACGAACGCTTGAGGGTCGACGAAGACGTAGGGGCGCTCGGTTTCGCCGGCGGTGGCCTCGGCCATGAGGGTCTTGCCGGTACCGGGAGGGCCCCAAAGCAGGATGCCGCTCGGCACGTATCCGCCCTTGGACTCGATCTCGTGGGGCTTCTCGAGGAAGTCGAGGTTCTCCTGCACGCGGTTGACGACGTGGTCCTGACCCCAGATGTCGCTGAAGCGGGTCTTGATCTCACCGGGCTTGAAGGTCTCGACTCCGCCGAGGAAGAAGATGCCGTAGAAGAAGATGAGGTAGAAGGCGCTGAAGGTGACCGACAGAAGGATGCTGATCGCGAGCGGGGTTCCGACCGGTCGCTCCACGAAGAGGATCGTGAACCAACGGCTGGGGGCTTCGGCCAGAGCCTGGAAGAAGGGCAGTCCCCATTTCCACGACAGGATCACCCCGAGCACGGCGACGAACGCGATGCGCTTGGCCAATCGGGCCATGCGGAAGCGGGTGTACGGCTTCATGCGCGACATGAGCCGGTCCCAGCCCTCCCACACGCGCTTGCGCCAGAACGTGTTGTATCCGCCGGCGTGTTCGGACACGAAGTAATGGAGTTGGCGCACGACTTCGACACCGGCCACGACCCACAACCACCATTTGGCTTCGGCTTGGTCGCGGAAGGCGTCGGCCCAACTCATGAGCGGGATCTGGCTCTGCTCGTAACTCACGGTGATCAGGAAGAACACCGCGATCAGAACCAGCACCTTGATGCGGTCGAAGAAGAACCCCTTGCGCCGGGTGCGCGGCTCACGATCTTCGACCACGGCGGTGTGGACGTTGCCCGGGGGCGGTGCGGGGATGATCTCGGTCATGGCTTCACCAGGAAGGACGAGGCCACCTTTTCGATGGCGGCTTGATTGGATTCGTAACACGCGACGTTGCAGCCGACCTGCAACACGTAGAGACGGAAGGAGCCCGAGTCGTACGCGGTGCTGATGTCGTAGACCGACCGCCACTCGGATTGGGCGTCGTCGCGGGTGCGGAACACCGCTCGGGTGCCGTTCATGTCGTCGAAGTCGAGCGGTTGGTACGAGAGCACCTCAGTACGGGCGCGTTGGGTGTCGTCCTGTGGCAGCACGGGATCGAACCCGACCGGTGAACCGGCGACGCGGGCCAGAGATGCCGACATCTGCTGGTTCAGTTCTCCGGAAAGCTCGTAGACCGCGATGAAGACGAGAGGAGTCTCGACGCCCGCCTCACCCGTGGTCGGTGCGGCCGCCGAGCGCCACACCACCGTCGCTTGGCTGGTGATCTGCTCGAGTCGGTCGGGGTCGGACTCGTCGAACTCGAGTTGTTCCCAGTCGCGGGGCACCTTGGCGTAGACCCGCTCACCCGTGTTGGCGATGTACCGATGCGAGGTCGAGCCGCATCCGACGAGAGCACCGAGGGCGATCACGGCGCAGAACGCGATCGGGTGGCGTCGGGCACGGGTTGCGATGTTGGTGGACAAGGTCGTCAGTATCGCACCCGGGTAGGGTTTTCCCATGAGCGAAGTCGTCCAGGGACCCGCCGAAGACGGCGCGATGACCCCCAGCGTGGGTCTCGCCGTCGTTCACCTGTTCATCAAGCCCACCCCGATGTTCGATGCCGAGGCGGTGCTCGCCGCGGTGAAAGACGCCGAGGCCGAGGGTACGCAGGTGGTGACCGTGGCGATGCTCGGGCACAAGGCCGACGCCGGTGTGATGGCTTTGGCCAAGGATTGGCGTCGCCTGCGGTCGTTGCAGTCCGCCCTGTCCCGCGCGGGTCTCGAGGTCGTCGACAGTTACGTGTCGCTCACCGAGGTGAGCGAGTACGCCCAAGGGATGCCCGAGGCCATGTTGCAGCCGCGTCTCTACCCGCAACTCCCGCCGGAGGGGAAGAACGCCTGGTGCTTCTACCCGATGAGCAAAAAACGGGCCATGGAGGCCAACTGGTTCACCTTGCCGTACGACCGTCGCAAGGAACTGATGCACGAACACGGCACGAGCGGACGCAAGTTCGCCGGACGGGTGGTGCAGGTGGTCACCGGATCGACCGGAGTCGACGACTACGAGTGGGGCGTCACGTTGTTCGCCAACCGTCCCGACGACCTGAAAGAGGTCGTGTACACCATGCGTTTCGACGAGGCCTCGGCGGTGTACGCAGAGTTCGGTTCGTTCTACGTCGGCACGGTGACACCGGTCGCCGAGCTCGTCGGTCTTCTCTAGTCGCTCACGGGGCGCTGAACACGCCGAGTCGACCTCGGAACGACGTTCGTCCGTCGTCGTCGAATCCGAAGGTGACGAAGTTCGCGATCGACGGATCGCCGTTGGCATCGAGCGACAACACGCCGGTTGGTCCGTTGTAATCGACGTTCAACCCGGACTCGATGATCACGAGGCACGTTGCGAAGTCGACACACGCCGAACCGCCGCGGCTCGCGGCGATCACCTGGGGCATGAACTCAGCGGCGACGTCGGACGCGGCGAACTCGCTGGCCACCGCCAACAAGTTGACGCAGTCGATCATGGCCGCACCGAGCGGTGGCACCGACGACGTGGGGTCGAGGTAATCGACGACGCCGACGGAACCTGCGAACGAATCGAGGGCGACTCCGATCACGTTCGGCGCCCCGGATGTGAAGAGTTCGGGTGCCTCGGTCAGATCGACGTCGGCGAAGGCGTCATTGACCACGATGGTCTTGGCCGTGCTCGACGCCAGCAACGTACGAAGGAAGCGTCCGCCGCTCTCGCTGTCACCGACGAGCGTTATCACCCCGTTCGGGGGAATCGATTCCACTTGCGCGCCGTAGTCGGAGTCGGTGGGGTCGTAGGGAGTCGTGCTGGTCACCGCGATCCCCTGAAGAGCGAGCGAGCGCTCGATCGCGGCGGACAGATCGCGACCGAACGGGTCGTCGGGATATGCGAGCACCGTCGAACTGACGCCGGTTTGGGTCACCAACTGGGCCACGGCCTGACCCGCCAACCCATCCGAGGCCGAGGTTCGCACGAACAGTTCGTCGTCGGGGAGTTCGGAGAGGGCGACCGCGGTGGCCGCAGGAGAGCAGACCCCGACCCCGTATTCGACGAGGCGGGGGACGACCTCCAGAGCGACGTTCGACGACAACGGTCCGACGACGGCATCCACCCCGTCGTCGTTGACCAGTGCATCGACCGCTGACAACGCGGCCGTGATGTCGGGACCCTCGTCGGCGATCACCAATTCGACCGGGCGTCCCGACACACCACCAGCGGCGTTGATGGCGGCCACGGCCGATTCGGCCACTGCGATCAACGGCTCACCGAGCGCGGCTCCGTTGCCCGACTGGGGGATGAGCAACCCGAGGCGTAGGACGCCGTCGGCGGTGGGGGTCGGAATGGTGGTGGAGAACGACGAGGCGGTGTCGGGTGTCGCGGTGCCGTCGGTGCCGCTGCAGGCGACGAGCGTGCCGAGCGCGGCGACCAGGCTCGCGGTTCGGCGCATCATCGTCTCAATTCTAGGAGGTGGCCGTGTTCGGTCGTTCCGATTCGTGATGCTTCTGCTCGGCGACGAGTTCGCTCTCGTAGCGCTCGAGCGAACCGAGGGCCATCGCTGCGGCCAGCTCGATGCGGAACTGGACCTCCGGAGCAGGTCCCTCGCCGTAACCGATGCCGCTCGGCTTGCCGGTGCTCATGGCGAAGATGGTGATACCTCCGGGCAGATGCGAGGTGTTGAGCATCTTGTCGAAGCGCCACTCCTTGGAACGCTTCGCGCCGGCGAACATGATGCGCCGGTTGGTGATGAGCGTGCTGCCGCGGTCGGTCATGGAGATCGATTCCTCACCGCGCGTGGCCCGGCCCTTCATGCCACCGGTGTTGAGGCGGACGCGCCCGAAGATGGGGAAAGAAACTCCTCCGTAGCCACCGCTGTAGGTGGTTGGCGCGCGCACCGTCTCGATGAAGGCTGCGTCGGCCATGTGCGCGACGGCGAACTCTCCGTCTTTGAGCATGAAGCCGTAATCGGAGGGGTCGTCGAACTGTTCGTGCGTGCGTCCGGCGCGGCAGTCGCGCACCACTTCGAGCATGCGATCGAGCGCCACCCGCTCGGCTTCCCAACGTTCCGCCGCCGCCGTGTGAGCGGCCTCGACGCGCGCCTTCTCGCGTTCGGCGGCCTTGCGACGGCGGTTCGCGAAGAATCCCATACGCTCACCCTACGACGGGGCTGTGGCGGCCCGCGCTCGTCGGTGGGTGCGTTATGGGATCCCGCACTATCAGTGGAGGCCGTCGAGTCGCGCCGCGGCGAGGCGACCCTGGCGTCGCCCGTTGCGGGCCCCGGGTGGTCGGCGTGACGGGTCGAGCGAGTTGATGCCCATCGCCTCGTTCGACTCCCGGTCGGTCTCGATGAGGTGCACGGTCGAGCCCCCGGCGCGCAGGGCGTCGATCTCGGCCTCCATCGCCGGCGACGGTCCGGCGACCCGTGGCGCGATCACCACGACGACGGGCGCACCCGTCGCCAGGCACGCGTTCGCACCGTTGCGAAGTCCGCCGTCGTAGTAGCGGCGTCCGGCGATGGTGACGCAGGGCCACACCCCGGGCACCGCGCAACTCGAAGTGACTGCGTCGACCAATGACACCCCGTCTGCTCTGGTCCAGACGACGAACTCGCCGGAGAGGGCGTCGATGGCGGTGATTCGCAGGTCGGTCGTCGGCCAGTCGATGTCGGCGAGGCGGTGCTCGATGACCCGCCGGCGGGTGGCCTCGTCGACGGTCGTGGCGTCGAGGGCGAGACGTCCGATCCGACGACGTTGTTCGTCGTCGTGAGTGCCACCGTCGACCATGAGGCCGAAGACGCGGGTCAGCAGGTCGAGGTCGAGCTCCGGGTCGATCTCGTGATGGTGGTCGTCGATCTGACGGGCGTAGAGGTCGTCGAGATCGGAACCGCCCAGTATCTGGCTGCCGACCACCGAACCCGCCGACGTTCCGATCACCGCGTCGAGCTGGGGGATCAGGTCGACCCCGGCGTCGCGCAATCCCAGCAAGACACCGGTTTCCCAGGCGATACCGGTGACCCCACCACCGGCCAGCACGAGCGTCACCCCCATGGCATTGGTCGAGTCGACATGGCATTGGTCTAGCCGATGCCCGCACCATTCTCGGGGGTTCCGTCGGGGCCCACGGAAAAACGCCGTCGCACCAAACCGATGTGCGCCCCGGGTCGTGACAGGAAGGCATCGAGAGGAATCCATGAAGAAGCACCGCCCCATCTCTTTCTCCATCACCGGTACCGGTCTCGCTCTGGTGGTCGCCACGGCGCTGCTCGTCGGCTGCCAGTCGTCGGATTCGACGAAGGACCAGCCGATGAACTCGAACGTCGAAACCGAGCAGATCGTTCCGTCCGGTGATCCCGCTGTCGATGCCGTGGAGGCCGAGTTGACCAGCCTCGATGCCGACCTTCAGGTGATCGACGATGCCCTCGCCGAACTCGACTCCCTCGACACCACCGCTCCCTGACCGCCCCACCACAGAACAAGGACAAACATGAAACGCCGCACCGCTCTCACCTCACTCGCGATCCTCATCACACCGCTGGCTCTTGGTGTCCCGACGGCCCACGCCTCGGGCGATGACGAACACGACGACGACAGCGAACTCGACGACGACAGTCCCGAGTCCACGTCGCCGTCGATTCCTCTTCCGTCGACACCGGGCTCGTCGATCCCGTCCTCGTCGATCCCCGGCGCACTTCCGTCTCGGGCCGTCGAGTTGCGAACCAAGTTGAACGAGGTTCTCGCAAAGATCAACAAGGCGTCGATCTCCGATGCCGTCAAGAACGATCTGCGCGGACAGGTGCAGTCGTTGCTCGGCAAGCTGGCGAGTGGTCAACGCATCGAGGGACGCGACATCGAAGCCCTGTTGCGGACCATCGAGACCGCGATTCGTGCCAACCGACCCGCCGCTCCGGGCGCGTCGATCGCGCCCCCGTCGTCGATCGACGTGGGCGGTTCGCACGACGGCGACGACGAGTCGGACGACGACTCCGACTCCGACTCAGAGGGCGATGACGAGGATGGCGATCACTCGGACAATTCGCTGCCCGGGATCGACGACTCGTCCGGTCGTCCCCGATTCGACATCGACAAGATCCGTCGGGATGGCGAGACCGTGCGCGGAGACATCACTGCCAACATCGCCCGAGCCACCGCGGCATTGAACACGTTGCCCCAGAGTGAGACGCGCGACTCCGTGCTGGCCACACTGGCCGCTTTGCAGTCCCGCGTCGACGCCGGTGAGACGATCCCGTTCGATGAAGCGCGTGCGGTGTTCCGAGCGGCCGCGCGCCTCGTATACGAACGCATCGGCCAGAACCCCGACGATGACGACGACGCCCCCGCACCGGGCGAGCTCCCGGCCGAGTTGGCCCGTCAGCGCATGCTCGGCGCGGTCAACCAGGCGCTCGATCTTTTGGCGGGGAACACCACCGACGCCGGATTGCAGGCTGTCGCCGCGCTCGAAGCTGTAAAGGCGACCCTCGACGCCGGAGAGACGCCCACTCGCGACGATTTCGAGAACGCCATGCATCTCGCTCGCGAGGTGTTGGAAGAGTCGCCCGGTGCCAAGGCGCTCCTCACCCTAGCCGGTGTCATCTCCGCGGTGACGGCCTCCGACCTACCCGACAACGTGAAGTCGGCGTTGCTCGGTGTGCTCGAAGCCGCCAAGGATCGCATCCTCACCGACCCGACCGTCGACGCCAAGCAGATCGTGCGCGACGCCCTCACTCAGGTGCGCGAGGCCCGTATCACGGCCACGGTGCAGCGCATGCTCGAGGTTGCGACGCGGCTCGAGAACCTGGCCACCGAAGTGGGTAACGGTGACGCGACCTTGTTGATCGCCGAAGCGCGGGCTCTGCTCCAGCCGAGCGATGCAACGCTGCCCACGCGCGGCGATCTGCACCATGCGCGACGCATCCTGGTGCGGGTCGCCACCATGTTGGCCACGACGCCGCCGACCACGACGCCGCCGACCAGTGCTCCTTCGGGCACCGATGCGCCGTCCACCACGGTGGTCTGATTTCATGGGCGGGTGGACGAGTATTCCGCCCGATTGCTCGACAGCGTGATCGCCGTCGTCGAGGACTGGGCGAACCGGTTGCTCGACGAACGACTGGCGTCCAGCGGTCGTCTCCGGAGCGTCGCCGAGGAGTCCCGTCGCTCGGCGGTGGCAACCGCGCGGACGATCGCGGTCGACGGCTTGGGCCGACTGCTGGCGCTCGATCCGGAGAGCCAGCGCAGCAACCCACTGGCGATCCTGCGTGACGCCACCGTTCCGCTCGGTGACTTGCTGACGTCGAGTGGCGTGGCGCCCGTCGAGCGCGACGAGTTCAGCGTGCGCTCGTTCCCCCGGGACATCCACGGCTTGGCCCCGGCCACGTGGGCCGACGTCGACGAACGATTGGTCGAGCCGGGCCTCGAATGGGGGGCATTCAAGGCCGCCACCATCATCGCTCGGCGGCGGGACGAACGATCCTGAATCGTGGCGTTCACACTCGGTCGGGCGCGTGGGGCCGATCGTGCGACAGACTGTGCCCATGGAACGTCGGCGCCAGGTCCTGAGCGACCCCAACCTGCGCGGGGTGCGACTCACCCGCGAGTTGTGCGCCGCGACCGACGAATGGCTTCGGGAGCTCTGGAGTGCCGCCACCGAACAGGTCGCGCCGAGTAAGCGGTGCGCGCTCGTGGCCGTGGGCGGTTACGGACGCGGGGAGTTGGCCCCGTTCAGCGACCTCGACGTGATGTTGATCCACGACGGCGCCAAGAACGTCGACGACCTGGCCGCCAAGATCTGGTATCCAATCTGGGATTCGGGATTGAAACTCGGTCATTCGGTGAGCACCGTGAAGCAGGCCCTCGAGTTGGCCAAGTCCGAACTCGACTCGGCGACGGCACTGTTGAGCGCGCGCCTGCTGGCGGGGGACACGGATCTGGCCCAGGAGTTGGCGCGCGAAGGTCTGAAGGTGTGGCGCAACGCCGCCGACCAGAGACTTCCGGAGTTGATGCGTCGCGTGCGCGCGCGACAGGCCGAACACGGTGAAGTGGCGTTCCTGCTCGAGCCGAATTTGAAAGAGGGCTACGGCGGACTGCGCGACATTCACGCGTTGTCGTGGGCCGAGGCAGCCGGTGTGGAGATCACGCGATCTGATCGCGCGGCTCTCGATGCCGGTCGCGACGTGTTGATGGCTCTGCGGGTGGCCCTGCACCGACATCAGGGCCGTGCCGTCGAGGTCATGCATCTCGAGGATCAAGACTCGGTGGCGACCGTCTGCGGTTACAAGAACGCCGACGCCCTCGTGGCGTCGCTGTCGAACGCCGGTCGTTCGGTGGCCTGGGTGGGCGACGAAGTGTGGGCGCGGGTGGCCGCGGCCAAAGCCAAAGCCGTGCCCGATCAGCCGCTGGCTCCCGGAGTGTTGTTGCACAACGGCGAGATCCACTTGGACGACATCATCGATCCCGCGACCGATCCGACGTTGTTGTTGCGCGTGGCCGCCGCCGCGGCACGACACAAGGCGCGCATCGACCGACTGACCCTCGACCGATTGGCCACCGCGTGTCCGCCCCTTCCGTCGCCCTGGCCGGTAGGGGCGATCGACGACCTCGTCGGACTGTTGCTCACCGGGCACGACGCCATTCCCGTGCTCGAGGCCCTCGACCAACGGGGATTGTGGGTGAAGGTGTTGCCCGAGTGGGCCCCCAATCGGAGCAAGCCGCAACGCAACGCGTACCACCGGTTCACCGTCGATCGCCACCTCTGGGAGGCGACGGCCAACGCGGCGTCGTGGGCCGACCGTGTGGCCCGCCCCGACCTGTTGGTTCTGGGTGCACTCTTCCACGACATCGGCAAGGGTTACCCGGGCGACCATACCGAGGTGGGAGTGGCGATGGTGCAACGAATCGGACCGCGACTCGGCCTCAACGCCGAGGACACCGAGATCGTGTGCACGATGGTGAAGCATCACTTGTTGCTCCCCGATGTCGCGACGCGGCGCGACCTGGCCGACGGCGCGACCATCATGCTGGTCGCCGATGAGGTGCGTACCCCGCTCGTACTCGACTTGTTGCACGGACTGACCGAGGCCGACAGTCTTGCCACCGGCACCGCCGCGTGGGGTTCGTGGAAAGCCGAACTCGTGAACGACCTCGTGCGTCGCGTGCATCTCGTTCTCGGCGGGGCCGACGTCGCGGAGGCGCAGTGGCGCCTGTTCCCCGACGCCGAGGTGCTCGAGATGATGGCCGGCGGTGTGATCACGATCGGGTTCGACGCCGACACCGTGACCGTCGTGAGCCCCGACCGACCCGGAACATTCAGCCGAGTGGCGGGGGTCCTGGCGCTGCACGGACTCGGGGTTCTCGGAGCCCAAGCGCACTCCGACGAGCAAGGCATGGCCGCCTCGCAATTCCGCGTGATGGTGCCCAGTCACGGTCCGATCGAGTGGGGGCTGATCGTGACCAACCTCGAGCGCGCTTTGCGCGGCCAACTGGCGATCGAGTCGCGACTCGCCGAGCGAGCCAAGTCGTACCGGCGCAAACGTCGGTCGGCGGGCGAACTCGGTCCACCGCGCGTGACCTTCTTCGACGAGGCGTCGTCGAACGCCACGGTGATCGAGGTGCGGGCCCCCGACCAGCACGGAATCCTGCACCGCGTCACCAAAGCCATGGCCGAGGTGGGCCTCGACATTCGCCACGCGACCGTTCAGACCATCGGCGACGAGGTCGTCGACGCCTTCTACGTGCGCACATCGTTTGGTGAGAAGTTGGTCGATCCCTTCCACCGCAAGGAAGTCGAACGAGCGATCCTGTTCACGCTCGCCGAATGAGCCACTAGTTTTCTCGCATGTCCGACGCGACTCCCGCCGACTTCACGCGCGATCTCGTGCGTTGGAGCGAGACGCTCGCCGGAATCGCACGCACCGGGATGGGCTTCACCGAGAGCCTGTACGAGCGCGAGCGGTACGAGGAGATCCTCCATGTGGCCGCCGACATCAAAGCGGCCGCCGACGAGGCGCTCGAGGTTCGGCGCGAACAGGATCACTTCGTGCAGGAATGGATGGACTCGATCGGCGAAGGTGTTCCGGGTTACGTGACCCCGAAGGTGGCGGTCGGCGCGATCGTCGGCAACGACGAGGGGCGGATCCTGTTGGTCAAACGACCCGACAGTGGTGTGTGGTTGTATCCCACCGGTTGGGCCGACGTCGGCTACTCGCCGAGCGAGGTGGCCATCAAGGAAGTGCACGAGGAAACCGGAATCGAATGCGAGCCGGTGCGTCTGATCGGGGTGGTGGACGGCCAACGCATGGGCTTCAGTCGATTCGGTATGTACATGCTCTTGTTCCATTGTCGCGCCACCGGGGGCACGTTGCAGGGGCATCCGTTGGAGACCGCCGACATCGGTTGGTTCCAGCGCGATGCCCTGCCCGAACCAACGGCGGGGGCGCAGTGGTGGGGGCCGTCGGCCTTCGCCGCCATCGACGGTCTCGACGCGCCGCCGACGTTCGATGCTCCACGCGACCCGGTGTGGCGCCGCGCCGACTGATCAGTCGTCGTGCTGACTGCGTAGGAACTGTTCGACTTCTTCGAGGAAGGCTTCGCTGTCGAGTGAGTCCTCGGTGATCGGGGTCGACGCGGCAATGGCTTCGTCGTCGGCGTACTCGTCCTCGTCGTCGTCCTCGTCGTCGTCCTCGTACTCGTCGTCCATGTTCTCGAGGCGCTCGAGGTAGGACGACAACGACGGGTCGTTTTCGATGATCTGGTCGATCGCTTCCTCGTACTGGTCGAGTTGGGCGTCGAGAGTCGCGGTCGGGGCGTCGCAACCGACGATCTCCGACAGGCGGTCGATGAGCGCGGCCGCCGCCTTGGGTGACGGCAACTGGGCGGCGTAGGCCGGAACGGCGGCCCACAGCGAGACGGTGGCCAGGCCGGCGCGGTGCGCGGCGTCGTTGAGTACTCCGACGATCCCCGTCGGCCCTTCGTATCGACTGCGCTGCAGATCGTGCGCGTCGATCACCTCTTGATCGACCGCGGTGCCGAGTACCTGGGTGGCGTGGCGGTGGGGAACGTCGGCGAGCAATGCACCGAGCGAGACGACGCTGCTGGCTTTGTACGTCTGGGCAACACCCACGATCTGTTTGCAGAACGACTTCCAGCGCAACGCCGGCTCGGGACCAAGAACGAGGATCAGATCTTGGTCGTCGGAGGTGACCGACCACATGCTGACGGTCGGCCAGACGATGCTGCGGTTGAGCCCGTCGGACAAGCGCACGTGCGGACGGATAGTGGCGAAGTCGGTGTACTCCTCGGGCTCGATCTCGGCGAGCGGTGCGGCGCCCATCTGTTCGATCATCGTCTTGAGGGCCATGCTCGCCGCGTCGGCCGCGTCGTTCCAGCCGGTGAAAGCGGCGATCACGTGGGGCCGACGGAGTTCGGGCCGCCGAATCCAACGAACGTGTTCCAGATCAGCCATCGCCCCTCACGCTATCGCCGATTCGGACAGGCACGAGCGAGCGCGCGGGAGACGCACCACACTCTTTCGTGAGTGGTCAGAGCGTCGGCCGCACGATGAATTGGACGAACCCACCGTCCCCGGACACCTCGTCGACGAGGTTGCTGTCGTACACGTCGTTCGGGCCCTGCATGAGGTCGTACTCGGTCGCATCGGTGGGGGTGGTGACGAGGGTCCAGGCCTGACGCTTGTAGGTGAGGTTCTGCGGGTGCAGTCGGTGCGCCTCTTTCCACCACCGCACGGCGGCATCACCGTGCCCGACCCGGTGCAGGTGCTCACCGAGGGCGAAACACGCGGCGGCCCGGGCCTCGTGATCGGAGTGCGGACGACTCCGCTCGATGACCTCGTCGGGAGTCATCGCGTACGGGGACCCCGATCCGTTGTGCACCCAGTCGATGATCGCGGCGCGGTAGGCCTCGGCGTCGTCGGGGATGGCCTTGACGGCCCGCATGACCTTGCCGATCTGTTCGGGCAGGTTGTCGGGAATCTCCATGTCGCGCAGAGGACTGCGCTCGATCGACGCCGCCTCGGCCGGTCGGACGAGCACACCGCCCTCGTCGATCCAGACGGCCATCGGGATATTGGTGAATCCGAAGTGCGCGTTCGTGGAGTGAGTCGTGTCGATCAGGCTCGGATGCGTCGGTGCGACGATGTCGTTCCACGGTTTCGCCCGCTCGATGTCGATGTCGAGTGCGACCGTGACGATGGTCGCTCCGAAGGGTTCGATCTCACGGTGAAGTGCCTGCCACCCGGACAGGCTCGACCGGCAGCCTCAATAACTCGACCAGGCGAGCAGGATCACCTTCTTGCCGCGCAACGAGGAGAGTCGGAACGGCTGACGGTCGAAGGTCATCAACTCGGGATCCGCTGCCACCGCGGTGGACAACGCGCGTCCGTTGAGAGTTGCGGTGCCCAGAGCCCACACACCGTGGTCGGGGTCGTGGACGACGGGCATGCCCAGTCGACCCGCCGCGGCCTCGACGTCGATGGTGCCGTCGGCGTCGACCGCGCCCGGAGCGGGCACGCACACCTCGCCGCGACACAGACCCTCGGGTTTCGGCTCCCAGCCGGTGCCGGCGTGGAAATCGGCGGTGGAGACGCGCAGTCGGTCGACGATCATGTGATCATTCTGTCACGCGCGAGCGACGGTGTCGTCACCTTGGACGGACCATCGGCGTTCAGGCCTCGGGGCGGCGACGTTGGGTTTCGGCCAACTCGTGGGGTCCCGACGCCGGGTACCCCTTGAAATTGCGCACCACCTCTGACCACGGTCCGAGGATCGCGATGAGTCGATCGAAGTCGTCGCCGAGAGCCCGCAGACAACCCTCCATCTGACGGTCGGTGTCGACCTCGACTTGCTCGCGCAGCGCTCGCCCGGCGTCGGTGAAGTTTCCGGACGCGATCAGTCCGCGTGACTCCAGGCGTTCGATCGCCGCGGCGAAGTCGTCCTCGGACCACGCACGGGTGCGACTGTACGACTTGAGCGGCAAACCCCAGTACAACTCGGTGAGCAGTCCGATCTCGGTGGCGTCGAGACCGGCCGAGATCCAAGCGGCGGTGTGCGAATCACCGCGGTACTCACGCAACATGTCTCCGAAGTGCCAGCAGGCACCGAGATCGGTGTCGGGAACCGTTTGGCTCGAACTTCCGGCGAACAGTGGACGACCCTCGGGACGCAAGACCGCGACCGCGCGCTCGAGCAGAGCGCGGGCGGAGTTCACGCCCCCGGGCTTGGCCCCGAGGATTCGGGCGAGTTGCCCGACGGCTCCGTCGCGTCGGGCGGCGCAGATGGTGACGGCGTCGGTGATGGCCCAGCCGGCGGTCACGGACGGGATCACGGCGACCGGGTTGAACACGGCGAACGCGGCCGCGACGACCTCACCGGGGACCTGACCCATCAGCGAGCCGCGACTGGTGAAGTACGCGACGCCTTCGGGCAACGCGACGCCGTTCATATCGCCCGGGCTCGGCTGAAAGCCGAGCGCCACGTAATTGGCGTGACACTCCGGTGAGAAATAGACCTGACCGACGAACGGCTCGAGGGCGGCGCCGAGGGCGCGAGACTTGTCGGACACTTCGTTGCGTTCCATACGGACAACCGTAGAAGGTGAGCGCCGTAGACTCGCGACCGTGGGTGTGACGATCGAGGTTTGCGATCAGGTCGACGACGACCTCGTCGCCGCGTTCGCTCTCTTGATCCCGCAACTCTCGTCGTCGAATCCGGCTCCGGATCGGGCGGCCCTCGATGCGATCGTGCGCTCGGAAGCCTCCACATTGTTCGTCGCCCGACTCGACGGTCGCATCGTGGGATCGCTGACCTTGGCCATGTTCCGCATCCCGACCGGCGTAAGGGCCTGGATCGAGGACGTCGTCGTCGACGGTGGTGCTCGCGGACACGGAGTGGGCGAGGCGCTCAACCGCGCGGCTCTCGAACATGCTCGTTCGCACGGTGCGATCACGGTCGACCTCACGTCACGACCCTCGCGCGAGGCGGCGAACCTGTTGTATCAGCGGATGGGTTTCGTTCTGCGCGAGTCGAATCTCTACCGCTTCACGCTCTGATCGCCGCCGCGGTCGACGAGAGACTTCGCAGGGTCGGTCGACGAGTCGGCACGAGAGAGCGCTCGGGTTATCGTTCGACCATGGTCAAAGTGAACAAGGGTCGACATTCGGCCGACGTTGGCGCCGACGGCAAGGTGTTGTTCCTCATCGGAATGCGTCTCAACCAGCTCTGGAAGGTTTGGAAGTGGGCCCCGGTCTTCGCGGCCATGCCGAGGATGTTGATCGAACTGCAGAAGAATCCGTCACTCGGAATGGTCGGCAAGCCACGGACGTTCGTGTCGGGGCGAACCGTGTTGGTGTGGCAGTACTGGGAGTCGTTCGACAAACTCGCCGTGTACTCGCGTTCGACCGAGAACGCGCACCTTCCGGCGTGGCGGGCCTTCAACCGCAAGGTCCGCGACAACGGTTCGGTAGGCATCTTCCACGAGACGGTGCTCCTCTCGGACGCCACGGTGGAGACCGTGTACGGCAACATGCCCGCGTTCGGCTTGGCCGCGGTCACTGGTGTCGTCGCCGCGTCGCGCCGGGGGCAGACGGCGCGCACCCGCATGACCGGCGCGGCCGAGGAACCAGCGGTCGACCCCTATTGACCCGACTCGCGGGCGTGGCGGTGGAACCGGACATCCGGGAGCGGACACGGAATTGGCGGAGGTGTCAGGTCCTTGCGAGAATGACGAGGGTGTCGGGACATCAGCGATCGGGAGCAGCATCATGAACACAGCCGGATCGAATCATCTGTCGCCCGAGGAGTTGCGCGAGAAGTACCGCGTCGAGCGCGAGAAGCGCCTGCGGTCCGACGGCACGGCACAGTTCAAGACCATTGCCGGCGAATGGGCCGATTTCGGTCGCGACCCCTTCGTCGATCCCGACTACACGCGCGAGGCGGTGAAAGAAGAGACCGAGGTGGTGATCGTTGGAGCCGGTTTCGGAGGGATGCTCGCCGCCCATCACCTGCTGAAGGCCGGTGTCACGAACTTCCGGATGATCGACCTCGCCGGTGACTTCGGCGGCACGTGGTACTGGAACCGTTACCCGAACTGCGCCTGCGACGTGGAGTCGTACGTGTACCTGCCGCTCCTCGAGGAGACCGGCTACATACCGACCGAGAAATACGCGAAGGCCTACGAGATTTTCGCCTATTGCCAACTGCTGGGTCGCACGCTCGATCTCTACCGTCGGGCGCTGTTCCAGACCGAGGTCGAGGACATGCGTTGGGACGACACGTCCGAGCGCTGGCACACCACCACCAGTCGTGGTGACGACCTGTCGTCGAAGTTCGTGATCATCGCCGGCGGTGTTCTGCACCGACCGAAGTTGCCCGACGTCGACGGAATCCGCGACTTCAAGGGACACATGTTCCACACCAGTCGGTGGGACTACGCCTACACGGGAGGCAGCCCCACCGAGAAGATGGTGAACCTGGCCGACAAGCGCGTCGGAATCATCGGCACCGGTGCCACCGCGGTGCAGGCCGTCCCCAAGTTGGCCGAGGCGGCCAAGGAGCTGTACGTCTTCCAGCGCACTCCCGCTCTGGTGGGGAAGCGCAACAACAAGCCCACCGATCGGGCGTGGTTCGAGTCGTTGACGCCGGGCTGGCAGGCCGAGCGCATCGTCAACTTCACCGAGGCCATCACGGGTTCACAACCCGCGGTCGACCTGGTCGACGACGAGTGGACCAAATTGTTCTGGACCGACACTCGTAAGTTGCCCGAGAGCGAGGAGGAAGCCGCCGCGCTCGAGGAACTCGACTTCGCCAACGTCCAGAAGATTCGCGATCACATCGTGAACATCGTGACCGACCCTGAGACGGCCAGGAAGCTGATGCCGTGGTACAGCCAGGCCTGCAAGCGTCCGTGCTTCCACGACGAGTACCTGCCGGCTTTCAACCGACCCAACGTGCACCTCGTCGACACCGACGGCAAGGGCATCCACGAGGTGGGCGAGAACGGTCCGATTTTCGAAGGCGTCGAGTATCCCGTCGACCTGTTGATCTACGCGTCGGGCTTCGAAGTCACGAGTGATTACCACCACCGTCTGGGTTTCGATCCGATGGGTCGAGGTGGGGTTCCGTTGTCGCAGGCCTGGGGCGACGGGCCGTCGACGCTGCAGGGTGTTCTCACCCGCGGGTTCCCCAACATGCTGATGATCAGCACGATTCAAGGTGCTCAGGCGACGAATTTCCTGCATTCCATCAGCACCGTCGCCGAACACGTGGCGTGGTTGGTGGGCAAGGCCAAGGCCGAGGGCATCACGACGATGGAGCCGATCGAGGCGGCCCAGGAGGAATGGTTCAACCTGCTGGTGAGTCAGGTGTTCGGTATTGCCCGCTACAACGCGGTGTGTACACCGGGTTACCTGAATCGAGAGGGCGAAGTGGGCGACATGACCACCGCGCGATCGATGGCGTGGATGACGAGCGTGATGGGATTCATCGACCACGTGGCGGCTTGGCGGGCCCGTGGCGACCTGGTCGGCCTCGAGGTTCACACCTCCTGAGTGACCCCCTCACAGCCCGTCGAGAAACCGACGGGCGGCGAGGGCCATTTCGTGGCGCCACGCGGTGACGACGTCGCGTGAACCGCGGTTCGCCCGCGCGAACTCCTCGACGATCGCGCGCTGGTCCTCGACGAGTGACGCGGTGTCGATTCCGTTCGCTTCGGCGACCACGAGTTTGAGCAGGAGCTCGCTACGAAGATCGCGCAGGTGGGTGACCGGCGTGCGACACCACGCGCGCAGAGCGGCGCGCCCGGTGCGGGTGACGGCGACGATCGTGCGATTGCCACCGGCAGTGCCCGGCTCCTCGCCGACGACGTGAACATAGCCCCGGTCGATCAGTTGCTCGATCGCGCGATACGTGAGTGGGCGCGTTAACGACCAGACCCGACCGATGTCGCCGGTGACCCGCAACTCTTGGGCCACGGCGAACCCGTGGTTCGGACCGCGGGCGAGGACTCCGAGACACGCCCATTCGCCCAACAACATCTGTTTGTCGTCGCGACCTGGCCGACTCATCGGTGCCATCCGTCATCGCCGACCGGACCATCCCACGTCACCCGACCCGCAGTGAGCACGATCACCCGACCTGCGAGCGCCACCACGTCGGCCGGATCGTGCGAGACGACAAGGGTGGTGCCGTGGAAGGCCGCGATCCGTTCGACGAGTGAAGCGCGTAGGTCGGCCCGGGCGTTGGCGTCGATCGCCGACAGCGGTTCGTCCAGCAAGAGCAGACGGGGGGACACGGCGAGAGCCCGCAACAACGCCACCCGCTGATGTTGACCACCGCTCAATTCGCTCGGACGTCGGTCGGCGAAACCGTGCAGGCCGACTGATTCGAGCAAGGTCCGGGCACGGGTGCGTGCCTCGCTCCGGCCGACCCCGCGGGCGCGCGGGCCGAACGCGACGTTCTCGAGGGCCGAGAGGTGCTCGAACAGCAGGTGGTCCTGGAAGACGAGTCCGACGTCGCGGCACTCCGGGGGAACGAAATCGTCGGATGATGCGTCGTCGAGAACCAGATCGTCGAGGACGATGCGACCGGAGTCGACGGCGATCAACCCGGCCAGACATTTCAACAGCGTGGTCTTTCCCGCTCCGTTGTCGCCGACGATGGCGACGGTCTCGCCCGACTCGACGATCTCGTCGACCGTGAGGGAGAACGGGCCGCGATGAACCGTGAAGTCGAGACGCAGGCTCATCGGGGCCGCCCGTTGCCGAGCCAGCGGTCGCGCAGGGTGACCAGAACCACGAACGACACACCGATCATCATCACGCTCAAGACCATGGCTCGGCCGGGGTCGGACTCGAGGGAGACATAGGTGGCAATCGACAGGGTCCGGGTGGTGCCCGGGTAATTGCCGGCGAAGGTGATGGTTGCGCCGAACTCGCCGAATGCGCGGGCCCACGCCAGCACGGTTCCGGCGATCAGTCCACCGGAGATCGACGGAATGGTGACCCGCCGGAAAGCGTGCCACGGTGACGCACCGAGCGAACGAGCGGCTTCGGCGAAGCGGGGGTCGACCTGGCGCAACGCGCCCTCCACGGTGAGCACGAGGAAGGGCATGGCCACGAAAACCTGAGCGACGACCACTCCCCACGCGCTGAACGTGAACTGGAAGCCGAACCAGTCGTCGAGCCAGTGTCCGAAGAGACCGGATCGACCGAGCGAGAAGAGCAACGAGATGCCACCCACGACAGGTGGCAACACCATCGAGATGAGGCAGAGGGCGCGCACGACGTCACGACCACGGAAGCGCGTGGTGGCCAACACCCACGCCAGAGGTATCCCGAAAAGCACGCTCAGGAACGCGGCGACGACCGATGTCCGCAGCGAGAGCCACAGCGCTTCGTAACTCGACGCGTCCCCGAAGACGTCGAACAGCCTCGACCATGGAGTGCGCCAGAGCAGACCGACGAAGGGCAACGAGAAAAAGACCACGGCGACCGAGGCCAGGGCGCGCGCCACGCGTGGCGGTCGGTCGTGATGCCGGTTCACGGTGCCGTGAATCCGTACGAGACGAGAATCGCCCGACCGTCGGTCGACAAGGCGAAGTCGACGAACCGACGAGCGATCGTGGAGCGATCTGAGTCGGCGGCGGCCGCGATCGGGTAACTCGCGATCAGGTTCTGCTCGACGGGGATCGTGACGCTGTCGACGTCGGCGCCGAACAGATCGGAGACGTAGACGACGCCGGCGTCGGCCGCTCCGGTGGACACCTTGGTGACGATTCCCGCGACGTTGGCCTCGAACGTGATGAAGTGGGCCGTCACCCCGGCCGCTTCCAGCAAGCGGTCGGTGTACTTGCGGATCGGTACGTCGTCGGCGGCGGTGGCCACCAGCACGTCATCGCGGGCCAGGTCGCCGAGACCCCGCACGTCGCGGGGATTTCCCGGTGGCACGATGATCACGAGCGAGTTGGTGGCCAAGGTGCGGGGTGCGTCGAAATCGACCACGTCGGCAGCCCGCGAAAACTGTGCTTGGTCGGCCGAGGCGAACACGTCGATCTCGGCGCCGTCGACGATCTGGGCCGCCAGCGCGGAGGACGAGGCACCGATGACCACCACGTCGACCCCGGGGTTCGCATCCTCGAACGTCGATTCGATCTCGGCGAAGGCACCCGTCAACGACGATGCCGCCATCACCCTCAGCGTTGTGGAGTCGTCGCCGCAACCGCCCACGACGAACGACCCCAAGATCGCAACAGCGGTAGCCACCCCGATCGCTTTCACGCCCTCAGGCTACGAGCGAGATCCCCGAATAGTCAACAAGTGACTATCAGCCCCTCCTCAGTGCCCGCCGAACGTGGTGCGAATGAGTGGCTCGAAGTATTCGAGGGGCTCGCTGCGATAGTCGGGATCGAAGGCCACCTGGTCGTACTTGGCGCAGAATGCCTCCGTGTACTCCCAGTGCGGATTGCCCCGATAGGCCTCACGAGCGTTCTGGTCGAGTCCGATGTGATGCCAGAAGTAGTAGCCCTGGAAGATTCCGTGGTGTTCGACCATCCAATGGTTGGCCTCACTGACGAAGGGCTTGACGATCGCGCCGGCGATGGCAGGGTGGTTGTACGGCGACAAGGTGTCCCCAATGTCGTGGATCAATGCACACGCGACGTACTCGTCGCTCTCACCACCGCGCATGGCCCGGGTGGCGGTCTGAAGGCAGTGCTCGAGTCGTGAGATCGGGAAGCCACCGTCGTCCGACGACAGGTGACGTAGTTGTTCCATGATGCGATCGGGCACCATCGACTGGGTGACCTTCAGACACTCCATGATCGACGCCCATTCCTCGCGGGTGGAGTCCTCGAACTTGGTGAAGGTGGCCTTGGTTCGTTCATTCGCTGTCATGTCCATGGGGTTCTCCTGTCATCCGGTGGTGTTCATGAAATCGGTTCGACGGCGATGATCGGTGGCTTGAGTGGAGTGCCGGCCAACATCGACGCGATGGGCTCGCCGGGCAAACCGAGCTCGTCCATCTGTCTGATCGTGCGTCGGCCGGTGAGCGAGCGCAACAACTGGAAGCGCGGGACACTCGATTGGGCCAGTCGGTGTCCGAGACCTGGTTGTCTGGCCTCCGCCGTGTCGAGCAACCAGCCAAGCGCCACACCGACCGCATCTGATTCGCGCCCGTCGGTCGAGCCGATCGCGTGACGCAGGTCGTGCTCGTGGGTGACGGCGTCCATGACGAGTTGGGAGTTGACCGGAGTCGGGATGTGGGGCAGGAGGACGTCGAATTCGACCGCGATCGAATTCCAGATTTCGGCGAGGCGCGCCGGCGGCTCGTCGACGTGGCGGTCGACCTGCGCCTGGGTCCAGGCGTCGGTGGTCACGCCATCCATGCGGCCCGCCAGAATGTCCTCGTTTATCCCGACCATGTGCGCAAGTACGTCGGAGACGGACCAGTCGGGGCACGAGGGCACGGTGCGACGTGAGTCGACCTCGGGGATGGATCGAGCGAGTTCGATCACCCGTTGCCGTAGGGATCGATATGCCTCCACCACCTCGGAATCCGGATGCAGAAAGGTCATGAGTCAGTTTGGCACGTGTGCGCGGGATGGTGGGAAGTGATCATGCGTGTGCAACTCGCTCTCAATGTCGATGACGTGTCGGCGGCCGTCGATTTCCACACCAGGCTCTTCGGGGAGGCACCCTCCAAGGTGAAGCCCGGATACGCAAACTGGGCGATCGAGGATCCGCCGCTCAAGCTGGTGATCTTCGAGGGGGCGGGACCGAACGGCTCCATCAATCATCTCGGCGTCGAGACCGGCGTCGGCGACGCCTGCTGTCCGTCCTGAACCGCCCATGCTCTCAGCGTTCCTGCTGAGTTTCGGGGTCATCTTCGTCGCCGAACTCGGCGACAAGACCATGTTGGCCACCATCACCTTGGCCACCCAGGAAGGTGTCGTCGGCACGTGGCTCGGCTCGACCATGGGCATGGTCGCCGCTGACGCGCTGGCGATCGTCGTCGGCCACCACCTCGGAGCGCGACTACCCGAGCGCATCATCCGTTACGGCGCCTCGGTGCTGTTCGTGATCTTCGGGATCCTCCTGATCCTCGAAGGTGTGTGAACGTCAGCCGAGCAGATCCTCGGCGGCCTGACGCACCTGCCAGTCGCGATCCTCGAGCCCGCGCTGGAGTGCGGCGTCGACTTCGGGCCCGTCGAAGGGAGCGAGTGCCAAGATCGCGCGTCGTCGGATCGCCGGCTTGTCGTCACACGCGGTCAGGATCGCGGGTAGGGCGCGCTCGTCGCCGATGGCACCGAGAGCGGCCACCGCGGCCTCGCGAACGAGCGACTCGGCGTGAGTGGTGGACATCGCGATCAGGCGTTCGAGGACCGGATCGGAGATCGCCTCGTGTTCGCCGCAGGACCAGGCGGCCATCTCGACGACCATCACGTCCTCGTCGTCGAGCAGTGGCAGCAGGTCGAATTCAGGGAAGGTCGCGGCCAACTCGGCCACGCGCTTGCGCACACGGGCGTCGGAATCGGTGCGGAAGCGCCGCAAGGTGGCGGCATCGAGTTTGTCCATTCGCGACAGCGCACCGAGAGCGACGTCACGCACCCTCGCCACCTCGTGTTCGAGTGCGTTGAGCACCGTGTCGATGTCGCCGGTGTGACCGGCGAGCACCACTTGGCGACGAAGTTCGGCGTGGAAAGGTGACTCGGGTGTATTCACAAGCGATTCAAGAAGTTCGTGACGATCCAGGCGACGGAAATCGAAACGACGATCGCCGCCGTGATTCCCCCGAAGATTGCTATCGCACCGAGACCCATGGATTCAAGGGTTTTCTTCCGGCCCGAGGGGGCGACATCGAGGGTGGACCCCCCGAACCCGGTCGCCTCGAGGGGGTCGGAGCCGCGTGGTGAACCCGGCCGGGGTCTGGCAGGCTTGCGCCACGCGACGAGCAGCAGGGCCCCCAGGGCCAGACCGACCACCAGGGCGGCGCGAACGGAGATCTCGGTGACGGACATTCGACAGGAAACGGTAGTCGGCGGCTCCGGCCGGGGTCCGTCGATCCGGTCGCAGGTGTGGGCCATCCCGGCGATGACCTTGGCGTTCGTGGCGAGCCTCGCGGTGTTGGTGGCCACGGTGTGGCCCATCCAGCGCTACGAGACCGCACCCGGCGCGGCCGATCTCGTGAGTTCGCGCCTGACGATCACCGGGGTCGAGTCGTTCCCGCCCCGCGACGGCGTGCGATTCGTGACGGCATTGGGCGGCGAGTTGACCGCGCTGCAATCGTTCATGGGCTGGGTCGACCCGTACGTGAACGTGCTCACGTGCGAGGAGCGATTCGGAGATTGCGAGCCGACGCAGAATCGTGAGATACAACTCGGTGCGATGTCCACGGCCAAGGAGATCGCGGGTTTCGTCGCGGCGTCGTATCTCGGGCTCGACGCGACATTCGACGAAGGTCTGGCCCAGGTGGCCGGATTCGATCCGACTCTGTGCGATGACGCCGCTCCGGCGCTGCGCGCGTGTCGTGTGCTGGAGGTCGGGGACGTCATCGAATCGGTCGACCTCGGCGATGGTCCGGTGTCGATCGACGTGGTGTCGAAGATCTCGAGCACGCTCGCCTCGGCCGTCCCGGGTGACATCGTCACCCTCGTGGTGCGCGACGTCGAAGGGGCAACCCGCACCGTGGAGGTCGAGTTGATCGCCAGTCCCGACGACCCGCAGCGAACTATCGTCGGTTTCTCGGCGCGCGACACGCGCACCGTGGCGCTTCCTTTCGCCGTCGACATCGACACCGATCGCATCGGTGGCCCGAGCGCCGGACTCTCGTTCACCTTGGCCCTGATCGACCAACTCACCCCGGGAGAACTGACCCCCCGAGACGGGGTCGCCGTGACGGGCACGATCTCCGAGGACGGCACGGTCGGGGCCATCGGGGCGCTCGTCCAGAAGTCCATCGCGGTGAAGCGGTCCGGGGCCCGGTACTTCCTGGTTCCGACCGCCCAGGGCGACGACGACATCGCGGCGGCTCGGGCCGCGGTCGGTGATGCGGTCGAAATCGTGCCGGTGTCGACCCTCGACGAGGCCGTGGCCGCCCTGGTCGAGCGCGGCGGAGTTCTGCCCCGTCGGGCCGCCTGAGCGCTACATCACCCCAGCGCACGAGGGTGGTCAGGAGACCGGTGGGCACACCGAAAGCCCTGATTGCCACCCCTTTTCCACAGGATTTTCGTACCATCCCTCCGATGGCTATCTCGTTTTCGCGCCCCGACCCGTCGTCGCCCACCGCCGTGGCCGGTGCGACGTTCCCCTCCGCCCGCCGTGGTTTCGACCAGAACGAGGTCCGTGACTTCCTTCGGATGGTGTCGGCCGAGTTGTCGCGCCTGCAGGAGCGCGTCCTATTTCTCGAACGCGAACTTGCGAATGCCCAGCATGGGACGCCCATCACCCCGGCCGAACTCGATGAGGACGCCGTCGCGGAGATGTTGGGTGAGGAGACGTTGCGGATCGTCCAGACCGCTCGGGAGGCCGCAGCCAAGATCAAGGTCCGCGCTGAGGAGACCGCCAGTCGCCTGATTCGTGAGGCGACCGATGAAGCCGCCCGAATCCGCGAGGATGCCGACCTCGAGTCCGCCCGCCGCCGCCAGGACGCTTCGTCAGACGCTGAATCCGAGATCTTGATGGCCAAGCAGCAGGGTCGCGACATGGTGAACGAAGCCCGCGCCTATCGGGAGCGCGTTCTGGCCGACGTAGCCCGTCGTCGCGAATTGGCCCGTGAGCAGCTCGAGGACCTCATGCACAGCCGGGAGCGCCTGATCCAGGCGTTCGAGCGGGCTCGCGTGGCGACGGATGACGTGTTGCGAGACCTCGACGAGTCGTCGGACGAGACCAACGAATTCGTGAACTTGGCCAACACGACCGGCCCCGTGCCCATCATCGTGCAAGCCGACCAGTTGGCCACCGCCGAGGCGGCGGTCTCGACCACTCCGGCTCCCTACGACCAGGACGACGACCCGGTGGTCGACGTGCCGGTGGTGGCGAACGTCGTCGACCACCCCGAGCCAATCGACATCGAGGCCCCGAGCGTCGAGGTGTCGGTCGAGCCGACGGAGACTCACGAGCCGACATCGAACGTCGTGCCGCTCTTCGCGCGCAACGAGGTTCGCACGATCGCCGTTTCCGATCTCGAAGATGACCTCGACGACGACGCCGCCGCCGACCTCGACGATGACGAGAACGACCCACCGCTCGATGTCCCGGAAGTGAGGGTCAAGCCCGCTGACGACATCTTCGCCAAGTTGCGCCGTGCCGGTGCCGATTCGGTGGCCAAAGAAGCCGCGAAGAAGGTCGGCAAGAAGTCGACGCCCGTCGCCGCCGACGAGAAGCCTGCTGATCGACCCAACGTCCCGGTGAAGCCCATCGAGGCCCCGGTGATCGAAGAAGCCGTCACGACGAGCGCTGACGACATCCCGGTCGCCACGGTGTTCGACATTCGCGACGAGGCCTTGGCGCCCATCATCGCGACGCTCAGCCGCAAGGCCAAGCGTGTGCTGGCGGACGAACAGAACGAGGTGCTCGACACGTTGCGCGGGCGAACGAAGGTCAAGACTCTCGATGCGATCGTCGGTCCGAAAGCCGATCACGCGGCTAGGTATGTCGCGGCTTTGGAAGCGGCCGTCAAGAGCGCGGCACTCGCGGGAGCTCGATCGTTGAGCGACGCCTCCGACAAGGAATTGGGCAAGGACGTCGCCAAACAACTGATCGCGGTCAACGAGCAGATCGTGTCCACGCTCGTCGCGCCTCTGCGTGAGCGTCTGAGTCGTTGCATTTCGCAGGCCGGCGGAGACAACGCCGAATTGGCGACGCTCGTGCGTGCGGTCTATCGCGAATGGAAGAGCCAGCACATCGACGCCAACATCGTCGACATCGCGCACTCTGCTCACGGTCGTGGGGTGTTGGCGGCCCTCACCCCGGGTACCAAGGTGTGCTGGAAGGTCGATCCCAACGGTCCCGCGTGTTCCGACGCCGAGGACAACTCGCTGGCCGGCGCGGTTCGGGCGGGAGACGCTTTTCCCACGGGTCACACGCACGCCCCGGCACATTCGGGTTGCCGCTGTGCGCTCGTTCCGAACCAGAACTAGTCTCGCCCCGTGAAACCAGCCTCGGATCTACCTCGGGGGCCGCGTCGTCCCCGATCGCCTCGCCCTCTGCGATTTTCGAAGGGTCGTACGATCATTCTGGTCGTGGCCGTCGTGCTGGTGTTACTGGTGTTGTCTGCACGCACACTGGCCGGCTTCTACGTCGATCTGTTGTGGTTCGACTCGGTGAACCGCGGCGACACGTTCTGGGCCGTGTTGAAGTCCAAGGTGTTCCTCGGCGCGGTGTTCTCGGTCGGATTCGCGGCGGTGTCGTTCATCAGCCTCACCCTCGCCGAGCGACTGGCACCGCCCGATCTCCCCGACGGTCCCGAGCGCGAGATCGTGCAGCGGTATCGGCAGTTCATCGGCCGTCGCACCCGACTGCTCCGTATCGTCGTGTCGGTCCTGCTCGGACTGGTGATCGGACTGCCCGCCGTCGCGCAGTGGCAGGACTGGCTCTTGTTCCGTCATTCCAAGTCGTTCGGTGTCAGCGATCCGCAGTTCGGAGTCGACGCCGGTTTTTACGTCTTTCGTCTGCCGTTCCTGACCTTCGTCGTCGACTGGGCTTTCGCCGCTCTCGTGATGGTCATCTTGCTCACGGCCGGCATGCACTTCCTCAATGGTGCGGTGCGGGTGAACATGCCCGGTCAGCGGATCACCAAGGGTGGTCGCGTCCACCTGAGCGTTCTGTTCGCCTTACTCGCGATCATCAAGGCTGCCGACTACTGGTTGCAAAGATTCGAACTCACCGTGTCGTCGCGCGGCGTGGTGCAGGGTGCGACCTACACCGACGTGAAGGCCCAATTACCGGCGTTGAACCTCTTGATCATGATCAGCCTCCTCGTGGCGGTGCTGTTCGTCGTCGGCATCCGCTGGGGTGGGTGGCGTCTGCCGCTGCTCTCGATGGCGCTGTGGGCCGTGGTGGCGGTGGTTGCGGGAGCGATCTATCCGGCGATCATCCAACGTTTCGTGGTGCAGCCGAACGTCACGACCCGTGAGCGCGACTACATCGCCCGCAACATCGAGGCCACGCAGCGGGCCATGGGAATCGACAACGTCGAAGTGGTCGATCTGACGGCGACGGAAGTGAGGGCATCCGACGTCGAAGCCGACACCGCCTCACTCGCCGACGTTCGCCTGCTCGACGTGACCGAGATGAAAGACCGATTCGCGCTCGATCAGGGCCAATTCGCCTTCTATTCGATCAACGATCTCGACGTCGACCGCTACGAGATCGACGGTCGAATGCAACAGACGATGGTCGGGGCCCGTGAACTGAACCCCGATGGCATTCCGAACAAGACGTGGGTGTCGCGCCACCTGATCTACACCCACGGCTGTGGCATGGTCGCCGCCAGCGCGAGTCGAGTGACGTCCGACGGCCGACCCATCTACGAGGAAGTCGCGACCACTCGACCGCAGATGTACATCGGGACCGAGCAGCCGGGCTATGCGATCGTCAAGACCAAACAGGTCGAGCAGGCCTGTCCCGACACCGCGTCCGAGCCGTACTCGGGTGTCGCCGGAGTTCGCCTGGACTCGACGTTGCGTCGACTGGCGTTCGCTCTCACCCTCGGCGAGTTCAACCTGCTCGGCTCCAGTCTGATAACCGACGAGTCTCGCTTGATCGACGTGCGGGACGTACGTGACCGGGTGGCCAAGGTCGCGCCGTTCCTTCATCTCGACGCCGATCCCTACCCGGTGTTGCAGGACGGCGGTCTGGTGTGGGTGATCGATGCCTTCACCACGACGTCGCGATACCCGTACGCGCAACAAGCCAACACCGACAATCTGAGTTCGTCGTCCGGACTCAACCATTCGTTCAATTACGTGCGCAACAGCGTGAAGGCGGTCGTCGATGCGTACGACGGCACGATCACGCTCTACGTGACCGATGCGACCGATCCCATCGTGCAAGCGTGGTCGAGTGCTTTCCCGGGCTTGTTCACGCCCGCCGATCAGATACCGGAGTCGTTGCGCGATCACTTCCGTTACCCCGAAGACCTCTTCCGCGTGCAGACGAATCTCTACGGCAAGTACCAGTTCGCCGACGTCGATCAGTTCTTCAACCGTGACGCTGCATGGAGCGTCGCGCAGGCGGCTCCGCGAGAGCCGGAACTGTCGAACGCTGCGGGTGACACCTCCACCGTCGTGGATGAGACGGCCCAGGCCAACACTGGCGACGTGGCTGACGCCAACGTGGCGCGATTCGAGCCGTACTACACGTTGTTCCACGCGCCCAACGCCGACTCCGACACCGGATCGTTCTCGTTGCTGCGTCCGTTCGTGCCGTTCTCGTCGGACGACACGCGCAAGGAGCTGCGCGCGATCATGGTGGTGTCGAGCGAACCGGACTCGTACGGGCAATTGAAGGTCTACCGTTACAGCGGAACGTTGCCGGCAGGCCCGGCGACCGTGGCGGCCGAACTCGACTCCAATCCGTCGATTTCGCCCGTGATCACCCAGTTGGATCAACGTGGGTCGCGGGTGATCTTCGGACAGTTGCAGATGGTGCCCGTGGGGGAGGGTTTGGTGTGGGTACGACCGCTGTACGTGCGCCCCGACGACTCCGGTAGTAAGCAGGTGTTCGTGCGTCGCGTGTTGGCCTGGCACGACGGAGAGGCCGTGATCGGTAACACGTTGACTGAGGCGGTCAATCGTCTGTTTCCCACGACCGATCTCGATCTCGGTGAGATCCTCGACACCGCCGGTGAATCCACCGATCCCGGCACCACCGATCCCGGAACCACCGACCCCGATCCGACCGATCCCGGCACCACCGACCCTGCGGTCCTGCTCGAGCAGGCACAAGCGTTGTTCGACGAGGCCGATGCCGCACTGCGCGACGGCGATCTCGGTCTGTATCAGGACAAGGTGGCCGAAGCCCAGAGTTTGATCGATGAGGCGCTGACGCTCCTCGGCGGATGATCAGCGCTTCTTCATCGCGATGTCGGCCACCTCGGCCAGGTCCTGGCTGAAGCGGATCTCATAGCGCGCCTGCTCGTTGGCGAGTCGCGCCTGGTCGCTGCGCACGGCCTCGACTTGGTCAGGTAGGTCACCGATGGTGGAGGCGATCTCGTCGGTGCGCGCGCCGAGTTTGTCGATGTCTCCTGAAAGTTCACCGAGCTGGTGGGTGACCTCGGTACCGACTTGGGTCACCCGCGCGCCGAGACTGATGACCTTGCCGTCGAGTTCACCGATTCGTCGATCGTGTTCGGCGTCGGTGTCGGAGATGACGCGGAGCCGTTCGTTCAACTCCTCGATCTGTCGGCGCAACTCGGCAACCTCGGCCGGATCGACCGGCGGAGTCTTCGGAGTGCGCTTGAACAGGCCCAT
>JBJTBM010000059.1:0-5697 GCA_046091365.1 Acidimicrobiia bacterium
CTAACTTCCGCTGTCGGATCGCGATGCCTCGTCGCTCATAGGTCAACTTCTTGCGACGAACGTGATACTCGATCGACAGTCATGAAGTCATGGGCGCATCTTGGGCGAATGTTGGGCGCACATGGGCGCATTCTCGCCAGTTGTCCACAGACGTACACAGACCGACGACTTCACGAAGCACCAGTACACAGACCAGAACGGACTTCAGCAACAGAGGCGACGCTGGGAATCGAACCCAGGTGGAGGGCTTTGCAGGCCCTTGCCTAAACCACTCGGCCACGTCGCCAACCGGGATGGCGAGCCACACCGGAGCCGTCACACTACCCCGCCACCTTCGTTTTTCGGCGAGGGTTCGCCCAGCGGGAAACCCCGTGAGAGACTGCGCAGATGAAGTCACGCCAGATCAAACACCTCGCCGTCGTCGCCACCATCGGCCTTCTCCTCGCCGCGTGCGGCGGTGACGACTCATCCTCCGGTTCCTCGCCCACCACCGACGACGTGATCACCACCGAGGCCCCGGTCACCGAACCAACAACCACGGAGGCGCCCCGCATCGATGCCTCGCATGCCTATGTCGACGCCGGTCCGTATCCGGTGGGCGTCACGACCCTCACCCTCCCCGCCGGCAATCAAGTGGAGCTCTGGTACCCCGCCGTCGAGGGAACCACCGGCAACGAGTCGTACGACGTGCGTGACTTCGTGCCCGACGCCATCCGTGCCCTTCTCACCGCTGACGTTCCCGCGGTCTACGAGTACGACGCCGGTCGTGATGCCACGGTGGCCGACGGCGAGTTCCCCGTGGTGTTGTTCAGCCACGGCTACAGCGGCATCCGTCTGCAGAGCACCTTCCTCACTGCGCACCTCGCCAGTTGGGGCATGGTCGTTGTCTCCCCCGATCACTGGTCGCGCGACCTGTACCACGTGCTCAGCGCGCCGGTGGGCGACCGCCAATCCAGCATCGGCGAACTGCTGGCCTCACTTGATCTCATCAGCGCCCAGAACACCACCGCGGGCTCCCTCTTCGAGGGTCACATCGACGACTCGCGCGTGGTCGCCGTCGGTCACTCCGCCGGTGGTGGGACCATCGTCGGCGCGGCGTCGGACGACCGCATCGACGGATACGTCTCGCTGGCTTCGGGCGTGGGATTCACCGCCGAGAACACCACCACGGCTCCGCTGAACCTGCCGAACAAGCCCTCGTTCTTCATCGCCGGAGCCCTCGACGGTGTCATCTCCGCTCAGAGTGCCACCAAACCTTCGTACGAGGCCGTGCCCGCACCGAGCCGTCTCTGGATCATCGACGGTGTCGGCCACAACGGCTTCGACGATTTCTGCACCTTCGGCAACGGCTCGGGAATCATCGGCGTCGCCATGGCCTCGGGCCTCGGACCGTTGCTCGAGGCCCAGCCCCAGTTGAAGACCCTGGGTGAGGACGGCTGTATCCCACCGGCCGTCGACGTCGACACCAGCTTTCCGATCATCCGCCACGCGGTGACCGCCCAGATCCGCTTCTGGTTCGGCGACGATCCCGAGCCCGTCGGCATCGGCCCCGACGTGTCCGACAAATACGACTTGGCCGTCGAGATCGCCGAGAAGGGCTGACCGACACCTCGCACGGGGTGACACACTGGGAGTCGGAGGGGATCATGTCCAACACCATCGTCATCCGCAACGGTTTGGTCGTCGACGGCACCGGTGCGCCGGGTCGAGTCACCGATGTGGCACTACGCGACGACCGCATCGTGGCCATCGGCGACGGTCTCGACGGCGAGGAGGAGATCGACGCCACCGGCCGAGTGGTGGCCCCTGGCTTCATCGACATCCACACGCATTACGACGCCCAGGTGTTCTGGGATCCGGCGCTCACGCCGTCGTGCTTCCACGGCGTCACCACCGTGGTGGCGGGCAACTGTGGCTTCACCATCGCCCCCACCCGCGCCGGCGACCGCGATCTGATCGCGCGCACGATGGAAAAGGTCGAGGACATGGATCCGGCGACGCTCAACGCCGGCATCCCGTGGGAGTTCGAATCGTTCGGTGAGTACCTGAGCGCTGTCGAGCGCCGGGGAACAACGCTCAACTTCGCCTCCTACATCGGCCACACCGCCCTGCGCATCTTCGTGATGGGTGACGAGGCAGTCGGACGCGTGGCCACCGACCAGGAGATAAAGCGCATGTCCGACATCGTCCGCGAGGCGATGAACGACGGCGCTGCCGGGTTCGCCTCCAGTTTCGCTGTCACCCACCGAGGCGCCGATGGTCAGCCCATCCCCAGCCGTTGGGCCGACCGTCGTGAGATCGACGCTTTGTGCACGGCTGTCGGTGATTCGGGACGCGGGGTCATCGGCGTGAACGGCGGCGAGAACCTCACGCTCCCCGACTGTTACGAACTGCAACCGCGCATCGGCGCCCCCATCACCTACACCGCGCTGCTCACCACCGCACAGGGCACGCATCTGAAGGCGGCCGAGATCCACCGCGCCGGTGTGGCGCGCGGCGTCGACGTCTGGCCGCAGGTGTCCTGTCGACCACTGTCCTTCTCGCAAACCATGGTCGAACCGTTCACCCTGAACATCAATCCGGTCTTCGCCGAACTGATGCCGAAGTCCCTCGACGAGCGCCACGCGGCGTACTCCGACCCCGCGTGGCGCGAGCGCGCGGTCGCCTTCTGGGCGTCGGGCCAGGTGCTCAGTCCACGCTGGGACGCCTTCGAGATCATGGATGCTCCCGCTTCGCCCGAGATGGTCGGACGCCGAGTGGCCGACATCGCCGCCGAGATGGACCGGGCCCCATTCGACGCACTGCTCGATCTCACCCTGCGCGAGGCCGACCTCAAGTTGCGCGTCAAGGCCCTTCTCGCAAACGACGACGTCGACGGCATCACGATGTTGCTGAACACCGAACAATGCACCCTCGGACTGTCCGATGCCGGGGCTCACGTCGGACAGTTGTGTGACGCGGTGTTGCCCACCGACCTGCTCGGTGTCTGGGTGCGCGAACGCCGGGCACTCACACTCGAGCAGGCCGTCAACAAGCTCACCAAGGTGCAGGCCGAACTTTTCGGATTCGCCGATCGGGGCGTGTTGCGTCCCGGCGCTTTCGCCGACGTCGTGGTTTTCGACCCCTCCACGGTCGCACCCGGACCGGTCAACCGGGTGCGCGACTTTCCGGCCGACGGCGAGCGACTCACGGCCGACCAACCGACCGGCATGCATCATCTCTTCGTCAACGGCGTCGAGGTCGTGCGCGACGGACGGCTGCTCGAGCCCGATCGGCGCCCGGGCCGCCTGGTGAAGCCCGGCCCGCGCGGCTAGCGCATCGAGTACGACACGGGCAGAGTCTTCAGACCACCCACGAAGATCGTCTTCATCCATTTCGGGTCGCCGGCCAACTCGATGTGGTCGAGTCGGGGCAGGAGTTCCTTGAAGAACGCCTTCAACTCCATTCGGGCCAACATCGCGCCCAAGCAGTAATGCACGCCGAAACCGAAGGCCAGATGTTTGTTGGGGGAACGACCGACGTTGAAGACGTAGGGGTCGACGAAAGCTTCCTCGTCGCGGTTGCCCGAGGGATACGACAACAGGACCGACTGTCCGGCCCGGATGGTCTTGTCGCGCAGTCTGTAGTCCTCGGTGGCGGTGCGCATGAAGTGCTTCACTGGCGTCACCCAGCGGATCATCTCGTCGACCGCGGTGTTCAGCAGGCTCGGATCGTCCTTCAACCGACGCAACTGCTCGGGATTCTCCATGAGAGCGTGCAGTCCGCCGGCCATGGCCGAAGCAGTGGTGTCGTGCCCGGCGGTGGCGGTGATGACGTAGTAACCGATGGTCTGCATCATCGTGAGTTCCTCGCCGTCGATGCGGGCGTTGGCCACCACCGAGGCCATGTCATCGGTGGGGTTGGCGCGACGTTCCTCGGTGAGGCGGGTGAAGTATGCGAAGAAGTCCTGGATCACGGCCAGGATGTCGGTCGGATCACCACCGCGCTGCATGTCCTCATCGGCCGCTCCGAACAACTCTTGGGTCAGTTTCAACATTCGCGGGTAGTCACTCTCGGGTAGACCGAGAATCGACAGGATCACGTTCAACGGCATGAACATGGCGATGTCGCGCGCGAAGTCGCACGATCCACCCATGTCGGCCATCTTGTCCACGTATCGCTTCGCGTAGTCGGCCAATAGCCCCTCGAGCTTGGCCAGGTTCTTCGGCAGGAACCACTCCTGGGTAACACCGCGCAGATCACGGTGCTCGGGATCATCGACGTGGATGAGGGTGCGCAAGAGGCCACCACCCTCGGCCGCCCGAGCATCATCTTCCATGCTTCCCAACACCGGGCGCGGCTCGTTCAGGAAGATCTGGTTCTTCGCCTCGATCTCGAAGACGTCGGCCGACTTGGTGATGGCCCAGAAAGAGTTGAAGCCCACGCCGTGGCTGTCGACCCAGTGCACCGGGTCCTCGCGTCGTAACATCGCACAGGCGCGGTGGAAATAGTCCTCGTCGGCGTAGGCGGTCGGGTCCACGAAGACATAACCAGCCTCTTCGACGTTCTTCGGTACACGACCCTGCATGTGATCCCCCTCACGGTCGGACATCATTGTGTCGCATCGGCGGTGAAGGAAAAGGGGTCCGAAGTCCGTTGCCCCAGGGCCGTGGGTCCCATAGACCACCGTCGTCCGTGTAGGGTTTCTGACGGGTCGTCAGAAACGACCGGAGGGGAGAGCCATGAGCACCACCGAACGCGCGCCGACGGCCCACGCCGACATCGTCGCCACCCGCGACCCGGGGGCCCACATCACCCAGGACCGCATCATGTTGCGCGGCAAGCGCGTCGGCCCCATCTTGCACCTGGCCGAAGAGCGGGCGCGCTTGGCGGCGCTCGAATGGCAACACTTAGAGGTGGAGCGTCTCGGGGCCACCATTGGCGCCGTGCTGCACGGCGTCAACCTTTGCGGACCCCTCTCCGACGAGGTCATCACCGAGATCCGTCGTGCGTTGCACGAGTACAAGGTGATCTTCTTCCGTGATCAGCCGCTGACCGCCGATCAACACGTGGCCTTCGCCCGACGTTTCGGTGATCTCGAGATCCATCCGTTCATCCCTTCCAACACCGGCGCCCCCGAACTGGTCCGCTTCGAGAAGTCCTTCGACGTGAAGGGGTACGAGAACACCTGGCACCACGACGTGACATGGCGCGAGACCCCGAGCATGGGTGCGATCCTCCACGGGGTGCACGTGCCCGAATCCGGGGGCGACACCCTCTTCTCCGACATGTACGCGGCCTACGAGGGGCTGACCGAGGAGAACCGGGAATTCGTCGACTCCCACGACGCCGAGCACGACTTCATGCTCTCGTTCGGTCGTCAGGTGAGTCCCGACCAAATGGCCGAGATGCGTCTGAAGTATCCGCTCGTCGTGCATCCGCTGTCGGCCACGCACCCGGCCACCGGCCGTCGACACCTGTACGTGAACCCCATCTTCACCAGCCGCATCCTCGGCGTCGATCACGAGACCAGCGAACGCAAGCTCGCCGAACTCTGGAACGAGAGCGACAACGTCGAATACCAGTGCCGTTTCCACTGGGAGAAGGATTCGGTCGCCTTTTGGGACAACCGCGCGTGCCAGCACTACGCCAGCAGCGACTACTGGCCCGAGATCCGCATCATGGAGCGGGCCAGTATCACGGGCGGACGTCCCGTTC
>JBJTBM010000060.1:0-3892 GCA_046091365.1 Acidimicrobiia bacterium
GGCACTCCCGACGAGGTGCTGTGCAGCGAGAGACTCGAACCCGTCTATGGCATCGAGGTTCGACGCCTGGTCGACGGTGACCGAACTCATCTCGCCTTCGGTCCGCCGTTGCGGGCCGCGGAGAGTGCGCCATGAGCCTGCCCCAGGCACCGCCGGGGGGAAAGGGACGGTGTGCCCGGGTGCTGGTGTGCCGCGGCTGTTGTTGTGGCACGGAGCACAAGCACCCTGATGTCGATCACGACGCGCAGGTGGAGGCGTTGCGGGCGGTCGCACGGGTGCGGGTGGTCGACTGCGTCGACGAGTGTGCCCAGTCGAACGTCGTCATCGTGCGTCCAGGCGACGGTCGCTGCATCTGGTTCGGTCGCATCCTCGACGAGACCTCGACAGCGGCGCTCTGCGAGTGGTTGGCCGACGGAGCAGCGACCGACTACCCCGACCTGCTCGCCGGCCACCGATTCGAGCGCGTCTCCGTCGCCGAGGCCGTCGCGACCGTGGCTCTCAGGAGGCCGATATGAACCTCGACGACCACCTCGCCAAGGTGCAGCTCATCGACTGCAGTGGCAGGACGACTCATCGCCTCACGCTGCTGGTCAACGGTCGCGTCGAGATCCGCATCGGCGAGGCTCGCGCCGTTGTGGATCCGCGGACCCGTGCGGTCGAGCCGCCGTCGCGTCGGCTCGGGTCCGGCGAGTACGGCCATGACCAGGTGCTCGACATCGCCTGCAACCTCGCCCGAGGCGGCTGACTCGAGACGGGCGGATCGCGGTCGGCGCAGGGCGCCTCGCCCGTGCCCGGTGTTGACGGTCGCGGCAAGGGGACCACTGTTCGCCGTCATCGAGCTGAATCGGAATCACTCCGAATCCGGTAACTACACTGAGGGCATGTCCGACAACCGCCTCCCTGTCACCGTGCTGTCTGGCTTCCTCGGTGCCGGGAAGACCACACTGCTGAACCGGGTGCTCGCGAACCGTGAGGGGCGACGCGTCGCAGTGATCGTCAACGACATGAGCGAGATCAACATCGATGCTGCGCTCGTGGCTGGCGAGGCGGCGCTCGATCGCACCCAGGAGCGCCTGGTCGAGATGTCGAACGGGTGCATCTGCTGCACGCTGCGCGACGACCTGCTGCAGGAAGTGGCGCGACTCGCTGGTGAGGGGAGGTTCGACTATCTGTTGATCGAGTCGACCGGCATCAGCGAGCCGATGCCCGTGGCGGCGACGTTCCTGTTCGAGGACGAGACGGGCACCAGCTTGTCGGACGTCAGCCGCCTGGACACGATGCTGACCGTGGTCGACGCCTCTCGCTTCCTCGATCACTTCGAGGTGCTCGAGGAGTTGGCAGACCTCGGGGTCGGACGTGACGACGAGGACGACCGAGCGGTCACGGATCTCCTCGTCGACCAGGTGGAGTTCGCCGATGTCATCGTCGTGTCGAAGCCTGATCTGGTCCCGACGAGCGATCTGGAGCGTGTCGTGAAGCTGGTCGGGCGCTTGAACCCCAGAGCGAGAGTCGTCATCGGTGAGCGCGGTGACGTGCCGCTCGATGCCGTGTTCGACACAGGGTTGTTCGATGAGGAGGAGGCCGCCACCGCACCCGGTTGGGTCCGTGAGCTGAACGGTCAGCACATCCCGGAGACCGAGGAGTACGGCATCTCGTCGTTCGTCTACCGCCATCGGTGGCCGCTTCACCCCGAGCGCCTCGCCCGCGAGATGCGCCGGGCCTGGCCCGGTGTGCTGCGGAGCAAGGGCTTCTTCTGGCTGGCGACGCGCCCCGACATCCAGGCGATGTGGAGCCAGGCCGGTCTCTCGGTCGCGCTCGAGCCGGTGGCCCCCTGGTTCGCGGCGATGCCCGAGGAGGAGTGGGAGTTCGAAACCGATGTCGACCGTGACGACCTGATGCGACGCTGGGATCCGGTCGTCGGCGACCGGCAGGTGGAGCTCGTGTTCATCGGGATCGACCTGGACGAAGCGGCGATCCGCTCGCGACTCGACCGCTGCATCCTCACCCGGAAGGAGTTCGACGCCGGCCCTGAGCGGTGGGCCCGGTTCCGCGACCCGCTCCCGGAGTGGGACATGTCGTGCGACCTCTGACCGACGAGCGCTGCCGGGTCGCCATCGTCGGTGCTGGCCCACAGGGCCTCACCGTGGCGTCGTATCTGGTGGCGGCAGGCGTGAACCCAGACGATCTCGTCGTGATCGATCCGGGCGGCGAGTGGATGGTGGCATGGCGCCGGCGGTTCGCACATCTCGGTATCGCACACCTCCGCTCGCCGTCGGTCCACCACCCGCATCCTGATCCGTATGCACTCGCGAACTTCGCGCGGGAACGAGGCCGGCAACGCGAACTCGTCCACCCGTACGGACTCCCGACGACGTCGCTGTTCGACGACTTCTGCGCCCACGTGATCAGCGAGGCCGGCCTGATCGGCGCGGTCCGACCCGACGCGGTGGTCTCGGTCGAGCCAACCGGCGGGCTCCGTCTGGCGAGGGGCGCTGGGCTGCAGCCCGACCACGTCATCTGGGCCACGAACCCGGGCGTGGAGTCGGGGTTGTGCGAATCGGGGACGGTCGTGTCATGGGAATCCGCAGGATCGGCGGGGCCCGGCGATCGTGTCGCAGTGGTGGGTGGCGGGTTGACCGCTGCTCATCTCGTGGAACGGGCGCTCGCAGCGGGGGCCCACGTCGAGTGGCTGACGCGGCGTGCCATCGTCGAGCGGGAGTTCGACACCGATCCAGGGTGGCTCGGTCCGAAAGAGATGCAGGCGTTCGGAGCCGTCACCGACCCCGGCGAGCGAGCGCGTCGGGTCGATGACGCTCGTGGAGGTGGCACGGTGCCGCCCTGGATCATGCGGCGGGTGCTCGTCGCCGAGCGTTCCGGGCGGTTGTGCCGGCGTGTCGGCCCGGTCGAGATCGACCCCGACGACCGGTCGAGACCGGTCGTGCGGTGTGGCGGAACCCGAGTTGACGTGGACGTCGTATGGAGTGCGACCGGCGATCGACCGTGCACCACGGCCGCAGCCCCGCTCGACCAGCTCTGCGATGAACTGGGCATCTCGCGCCAGTCAGGTCGTCCCGAACTCGATCGGAGCCTTCGCTTGTCAGGATCGGTCGTCCATGTGGCCGGCCGACTTGCACAACTGCAGCTCGGCCCGACCGCCGGAAACCTCGCCGGAGCCCGGCGAGCGGGCGAACTGATCGTCGGGGCGGTGGTGGGTGCCGAGGCGATGTACGCCCTCAGTTCGTTCTGACACAGCGAGTTGCACTGAAAAGGAATCGGACCGATTACGATACGACCGCCGATGACCTGAGTGGTCATCGTCGAACGAGAGGGCTCTCATGGACGTCGGTCGCCTCCACATCTTCCCGATCAAGACGATCGATCGCCGGGGTATCGAGTCGGTCGTTGCCGAGCTGCGGGCCCGCGGGGTGAAGCTCTGATGGCCAAGGTGAGCAAGGACCGTCGCCCGATCATCAAGCTCAAGATCACCGAAGGCACGGGCTACACCTACGTGACGACGAAGAACAAGGTGAACGACCGCGAACGCCTCGAACTCAAGAAGTACGACCCGGTCGTGCGCCGCCACGTGGTGTTCAAAGAGGAGCGCTTACCGTCGATCCACTCCCTGCGGACGGGTCAGGCATCGCAGCTGGCGCAGATGCCGATCACGTCGAGCCGGTGTGCTGTCGGGTGGAAGCCGGCTTTGCCGAGCGCGCGTTCAAGTGCCGCTTCGAGTGACTTCTCCACCTTCGAGGAGACGGTGAAGTCGTCGACTGCGCCGCACCGGCTGCAGATGCTGTGGTGGTGGTGGCCGATCAGGTGCTCGGCGAGTTCGTAGCGGGTGCGGTCGTCGGCTCCGATGACCTTCTGCACGACGCCGGCGGTTTCGAGGTCG
>JBJTBM010000061.1:0-25082 GCA_046091365.1 Acidimicrobiia bacterium
CTGGTGGAGGATCTCGGAGGACCGGCCACACCCGGGGTGGGCTTGGCGATCGGTCTCGACCGCACCCTGCTCGCCTGCGACGACGAGGGCGTCTTCCCGTCAGAGGCCGGGAGCGTCGAGGTCTTCGTCGTGGACACGACCGGTGGGCGACACGCCCTCACCATCACCGACGAATTGCGCACGTTGGGCATCAGTGCCGATCGCGCCTTCGAGAATCGTTCGATGAAGAGCCAGATGAAGGCGGCCGATCGCAGTGGTGCGAGTGTCGCCGTCATCGTGGGCACCGACGAGGCCGCCGCGGGCACCGTGGTGGTCCGACCCCTGCGCGACGGGGGAGAGCAGATCAGCGTCGCGCGCACAGAGTTGAACAACACCTTGAGAAAGATCCTGTCATGAGCACTTCGAGCCGCCGGACGTCAATGCGCACCCACATGTGCGCCGAGATCGACGAGTCGCTCGTCGGTCGACGGGTCGAGGTGTGCGGCTGGGTCGCCAAGCGTCGCGAACACGGTGACAAACTGGCCTTCGTCGACGTACGGGATCACACTGGAATCGTGCAGTGCGTCATCGACGACGGAGTCGACGTGCGCAGTGAATACGTCGTACGGGTCACAGGAGTCGTGCGTCCACGTCCGGAAGGGACGACGAACGCCAACATCGCGACCGGCCACGTCGAGATCGGGGAGTGCGTCGTCGAGGTGCTCCGCTCGGCCGATCCGCCTCCCTTTCCGATCGATCACCGCGCCGACGAGGTCGACGAGAACGTCCGACTGCAATACCGGTACCTCGACATCCGTCGCGAGCGCATGCAGCGCAACATCCGCACCCGGGCCAAGGTCAACTCGGCCGTTCGTGCGGCGATGGAGCGACAGGGATTCGTCGAAGTCGAGACACCCATGCTCGTTCCGTCCACCCCCGAGGGCGCCCGCGAGTTCCTGGTTCCGTCCCGCAAGGAGCCCGGCGCCTTCTACGCTCTGCCCCAGAGCCCGCAGTTGTTCAAGCAGCTGTTGATGGTGGCCGGCATCGATCGCTACTACCAGATCGCCCGCTGCCTGCGCGACGAGGACCTTCGGGCCGACCGGCAGTACGAGTTCATGCAACTCGACGCCGAGATGAGTTTCGTCGAGCAGGACGACGTGTTGGCGGCCATTAGCGAGGCCGTGCTCTCAGCGGCCGAGGCCGTCACGGGAGAGCGACCCGCCCCCATCGAGCGCATCACCTGGCGTGAGGCGATGGACCGGTTCGGCGTCGACAAGCCCGACCTCCGTTTCGGAATGGAGTTGCACGATCTGACGGCGGTTTTCGCGACCACCGAATTCAAGGCCTTCGCCGGGGCCTCGTGCATCAAGGGCATCAACGCGACCGGTCGCGCGGAGGAATTCGGTCGCAACAAACTCGACCAACTCACGGACCGGGCGAAGAAGATCGGGGCCAAAGGTCTCGTCTGGTTGAAGCGCACGGCCGACGGCTTCGATTCGCCGGTGGCCAAGTTCCTTTCGCCCGAGGAACAAGCGGCCCTCGTGACGGCGCTGAATGTCGAGGTGGGCGATCTCGTGTTGATCGTGGCCGACGAATGGATGACCACCTGCGAGGTGCTCGGCCAGTTACGCAACGACCTCGGTCGACCGCCGGTACACCAGGGCCCGTATCGATACGTGTGGGTCGTCGAGTTCCCGCTCTTCGTGGGGGTCGACAAGGAATCCGGTCGCCCCAAGCCCGGTCACCACCCCTTCTGTCGGCCCCATCCCGACGACCTCGACAAGTTCGAGACCGATCCGCTCTCGGTGCGCGCCCTCGCGTACGACCTGGTGTTGAACGGATGGGAACTGGGGTCGGGGAGCATTCGTATTCACGAGCCCGAGATGCAGCGCAAGGTGTTCACGGCTCTCGGCATCAGCGACGAGGAGGCGAACCGGAAGTTCGGTTTCTTCCTGAAGCCGTTCACCTTCGGAGCACCACCCCACGGCGGGTTCGCGTTCGGCCTCGACCGTTTGGTCGCGATCCTGGCCGGGGAGGAGAACATCCGAGAGGTCATCGCCTTCCCCAAGACCCAGAGTGGACAGGACCCGATGACGAACGCGCCCACTCGCGCCGAGGCCAAACAGTTGGAGGAACTCGGCATCCGTACCCTTCCGCCCAAGACCTGATTCCGTCGTCATGGGCACTCAACAGTTCCGAGCCGGGGTCGCACTGATCGTCCGCCGCGAGAACGGCGACGTGATGGCGTTCGAACGGGTCGACACGCCCGGCGCCTGGCAACTGCCCCAGGGTGGACTGGACACCGGAGAGGAACCCGTCGACGCCGCGTGGCGCGAACTGGGCGAGGAGACCGGTCTGACCGCGGATCACGTGCGACTGGTGTCCGAGCTCCCCGATTGGATCGCTTACGAATGGCCACCCCACGTTCGCGAACGCACCCACGAGGGCCACAAGCGCCGTGGGCAGATCCAGAAGTGGTTCCTGTTCGGGGTGATCGACGACGAGGTCACCCCCACACCCGACATGCACGAGTTCGGGGCCTGGCGGTGGATGGATCCCCACCACCTGCTCGCCCACGTCGTGGAGTTCCGTCGCGACGCCTACGCCCGCGCGTTCTCGCGCCTCCTTCCATGAGCGACCTGTTCTCGTCGGCCGCCGAGGAACGTTTGCGCGAGCAGGCTCCGTTGGCTGCGCGTCTGCGTCCCCGTTCGATCGACGACGTGGTGGGTCAGGAACACCTCGTCGGATCCGGCCGTCCCCTTCGTCGTCTGGTGGAGCAGGACAAGTTGACGAGCACGATCTTCTGGGGCCCACCGGGCACGGGAAAGACGACGCTGGCTCTGGCCGTCGCGGGCACCACCAAACGGGCCTTCGTACAGTTGAGCGCGGTGACCGCCGGGGTGAAAGACGTGCGCGAGGTGATCGATGGCGCGCGTCAGCGACTCGGGATGCACGGACAGCGCACCATTTTGTTCCTCGACGAGATCCACCGGTTCTCCAAATCGCAGCAAGACGCATTGTTGCCCGCCGTGGAGGACGGCACCTTGACCCTCATCGGAGCCACCACCGAGAACCCCTTCTTCGAGGTCAATGCGCCCCTGCGGTCGCGAAGCACGTTGTTCCGCCTCGAACCGTTGTCACGCGAGGCTCTGCGAACCCTGGTCGAACGGGGCCTCGGTGCTCTCGGCGTGCGCGCCGAAACGGAGGCCCTCGTCCTGCTGCTCGACCGCGCCGGTGGAGACGGTCGACAGGTTCTGACGTCACTCGAGGTGGCCGCCGCGCTGGCCCACCCGGCCGACGTCACGATCGCCGACGTGGAGGCGGCGCTCGGAACCAGTGCGTTGCGCTACGGACGCGACGACCACTACGACGTGGTCAGTGCCTTCATCAAAAGCATGCGGGGCAGCGACCCGCAAGCGGCGGTTTTCTGGCTCGGGAGGATGTTGGAAGCCGGCGACGACGCCCGCTTCATCGCACGACGCATGATCATCTTCGCCAGCGAGGACGTCGGTTTGGCCGACCCGACCGCGCTGCTGGTGGCCGTGGCCACTGCTCAGGCCGTCGAACACGTCGGTTTGCCCGAGGCCCAGTTGAACCTCGCCCAGGCGGCACTGCACCTCGCCACGGCGCCCAAGAGCAACCGCGCTGCCGTGGCCATTTGGGATGTCCGCTCCGACATCCGCGACGGCGTCGTGGGCGAGGTCCCGTCGCACCTGCGGGACGGTCATTACCCGGGCGCCGCCAGCCTCGGACACGGCGTCGGCTACCGCTACCCGCACGACGACGCACGCGGATGGGTTCCCCAGCAGTATCTTCCTGATGGTCTGACCGAACGCGAGTGGTACGTTCCGAGCGTCCACGGACGCGAGAACGAGGTACGGCGCAGAATGCAGGAACGAACCGAGGAGGAGCAATGACCGCCGGAGAACTCGCCATCGTGCTGGCCGCGGTATTGCTGACCATCGGGTTCGCCGCGCTCGTGGTGGTGTTGATGCGGGTGCTCGACACCTTGCGCACCTTGCGCGGTGAACTCGCCGATCTCCGGCGAGAGACCCGTCCGTTGCTCGCCGAGTTACGCGCTTCGACCGACGAGGCACGTGATGCCGTCGAAGAGGCCCGTCACGACCTCGACCGATTCGACCGCGTCCTCGGGTCAGCCGAGGCCATCTCCGGTGCCGTCGCCGGAACCGGTCGGGTAGCCCGCTTGGCGTTATCGGCGCCGGTGATCAAGGCCACTGCGCTGGCCACCGGGACGACACGGGCCGCCCGACGACTACGGCGTCGCGAGACGCGCGCCCTCGCGCGACGGGCCGATCTCGTGGTGGTCGAGGAGCGCAAGCGCCGATGATCCGCCGTCTCGTGTGGTTCGTATCCGGCGTCGTCGCCGGGGTGGGAAGCGTGTTGTTCGCCGGCCGTCGCGTGAAGCGCACCGTGACATCGCTGACTCCCGTGAAGGTGGCGAACCGCGCCGCCGAAGTCACCCGCGAACGGGCGCGCTCGCTCGGTGACGCATGGCGGGAAGGTCGCGAGGCGATGCGGGCGCGCGAGACCGAGTTGCGTGCGCGGCGCGACGGTCGGTTCCAGACGCTCGATTCTCCGTCGTCGCTGGCACCGTTGGCGCCCGGCGACGAGGTTCTCGTCGACGGCACCCCGGTCGAACCGGCACGGGTCATCGTGTTGCGCCAGGTCGAGGACACGCCAGGTCGTCGTCGTCGGTGAGCGATTCGGTGCCTGCGAACACGCAACTGGTCGCGCGTTTACGGAGCGTCGTGGGCGACACGGCGGTGCGGACCGAACGCAGCGAAGTTCACCTTTTCGACCACGACGCGTCGAACCTCATCGGCCGTGCCGGCATCGTGTGCTATCCGATCTCGGCCGAACAGGTGAGTGCGGTGGTTCGTTGCTGTCACGAGTTCGGTGTCCCGTTCGTCGCGCGTGGCTCGGGCACCGGTCTGGCCGGGGGAGCGACTCCGATCGACGAATCGGTCGTCATCTGCCTGAGCAAGATGGATCGCATCATCTCGATCGACGTCGACGCCCGCACCGCGTGGGTCGAGCCCGGAGTCCTGAATCTGGATCTGACGAGGGCCGCATCGACGCACGGACTGCATTTCGCCCCCGACCCCAGCAGCCAGCAGAGCTGTTCGATCGGAGGCAACGTCGCCAACAACAGTGGGGGACCGCACTGTCTCGCCGAGGGGGTGACATCGGCCCACGTGCTCGCCTGCGACGTGGTGCTCTCCGACGGCACGACGGTTCGGCTCGGCGACGAACGATTCGAGTCCGTGGGGTTCGACCTTCGAGGTGCGTTCGTCGGTAGCGAGGGGATGTTCGGCATCGCGACAGCGGTGTGCGTGCGCCTGACGCCGAACCCGCCGGCTGTGAGCACCATGTTGCTCGACTTCTCCACGGTTCGGGATGGAACCGACACCGTAAGCGCCATCATCGCCGCCGGACTCGTACCGGCAGCACTCGAGATGATGGACCGCTTGTGTCTGGAGGCCGTCGAAGCATTCGTTCACGCCGGTCTGCCGACCGACGCAGCCACCGCATTGTTGGTCGAGTTGGCGGGCTCGCCCGCCGCGGTGCAGGAGGACTCGCAGACCGTCCACCGAATCGGCCTCGCCCACGGAGCCCGCTCCGTGCGCATCGCGGCCGACGACGAGGAACGGGCTCTGCTCTGGAAGGGCCGCAAGAACGCGTTCGGAGCCATCGCCCGTATCGCTCCGAATTACTACCTCCACGACACCGTCGTTCCCCGTCGACATCTGTCGGATGTCCTCGATCACGTGTACCGCATCGCCGCCGAGCACGAACTGCGGGTGCTGAACGTCTTCCACGCCGGCGACGGCAACCTCCACCCCTTGCTGATCTTCGACCGCCGGGAGCCGGGGGTTCTCGAACGGGTGCACGCGGCGGGGGCGGAAATCGTGCGGATCAGCGTCGAGTACGGAGGTGTCCTGTCGGGCGAGCACGGAATCGGTCTGGAGAAGCGTGACTACATGCCGCTCATGTTCGGTGAGGTCGACCTCGCGGCGCAGAGCGGCGTGCGCCACGCGTTCGATCCCCACGGACTGGCGAACCCGCACAAGGTGTTGCCCAGTCCGGCAGGTTGCGGGGACGCCCACGGCCACGTGGAGGGCCTGTGGGTCTGAGCCGTTCGGTCGAGCAGTATGCGGACGACATCAGTTCGACGGGTGCCGTCTGGTTCGCCGGCAGTTCGAGTCGCCAACCGCCACGGTCGGGAATTCCGGTGGTACACGCTCCGGCCGGGATCGTCGAGTACCACCCCGAGGAGATGACCGTCTCGTGCGGTGCCGGCACGACATTGGCCGACCTCGACGCCACGCTCGCCGAACGCGGTCAGTACGCGAACCTCGGCCAAGCCCATCAGACCGCGGGCACCGTCGGGGGAGCGTTGGCCATGGGCCTCGACGACCACCTGCGCCTCGGTCGGGGCAGCATGCGCGACGCGCTGTTGCGCGCACGTTTCGTCGATGGTCGGGGTCGGCTCGTCACCGCGGGTGGCCCGACCGTCAAGAACGTGAGTGGTTTCGACCTCTGTCGCTTGCTCGTCGGATCACGCGGGCGGCTCGGGGGACTCGCCGACGTCATCTTGCGCACGCGGCCGCTGCCCCGACACCGTGAGTGGTGGCACCTGTCGGGCCTCGCTTCGCCCGCGGGACTCGTCGCGCGTCTGTACCGACCCTCGGCGGTCCTGTGGGACGGGACGTCGGCGTGGGTTCATCTCGAAGGTCATGCCGCAGACATCGCGGCCCTGCGGCGGGATCTCGGTTCGGCGGTGACCGTGGTCGACTCACCGCCCGACCTGTCCGGATACCCGTATCGTTCGCCGAGCACCGGTGTGGAGAGTGCCGACGCGATCGTCGAGGTGGGAACGGGCGTCACGCACACCCGTGAGCGCGTCGCGCCGTCAGCGGCACCGGCCGCGGTGCGTGCCATACACGATCGACTTCTCGACGAATTCGATCCTGAGCGGCGTTTCGCGCACGGTCCGCACCCGCTCGACTGGTGATGCGCGCCCTCGTCGACCAGCCGATCGGTCCGCACGTGGCCCGAGCCGGACGCCTCGCGGATCGGGTGAGCCGTGAACTCGGGTTACCGACACCGGCGTTGGTGCGCGCGAGCATGAACGCGATCTACACGAGTGGACCCGCCGTCATCCGAGTGGCGCGCACCAGCGTCGATCCGGTGGTGGCCATCGATCTGGCCCGTCACCTGATCGACAACGATCTCCCGGTCGTCGAACCCTTCTGCGACGGTTCGTTCGCGTCGACAGACCAAGACGGACCCGAATCACCCCGGCTCGCAGCCACCGTGTGGCGTCGCATCGAACTCGACCACTCCGCCGTCCCGGATTGGTCGGCGGTCGGTCGCGCCGTGAAACTCCTGCACGGATTCGAGGTCGGCGCCGTCGAACGCCTGCACCCGCTTCCCGACGCCGTGGAGTTTCCCTGGTGGAAGGTGCCCGAGACCCTGAGAACGATCGATCCCTCGACGGCCCGCATCCTGCGACCGGTCTGGGATCGCCTCGCGCCCCACCTCGAGCGCGTTCGCCATCGTCCGACAGTGGTCGTCCACGGCGACCTGCATCCGGGGAACGTCGTCGTCGAACGCGGCACCGGGCGCACCCTCATCCTCGATTGGGATCTCCTCGCGCGTTGCGACGGCACGTGGGACCACGCACCGCTGATGCGATGGTCGCAGCGCTGGGGTGGACGGGAGGGCGACTACGAGGACTTCGCCCGTGGATACGGACGCGACTTTCGTGATGACGACGTCGCCGAAGGGCTGGCCGACCTGCGTCTGGTGGTGGCCACGGTGATGCGCGTGAGGGCCGCGATCACCGACCCTCGGGCCAGAGCCGAGGCCGCTCGTCGCGTCCGGTACTGGCGCGGCTCCGATGAGTCGATGTGGTCGGCCGTATGAGAAGCGTGCTCACGGACAGCGGTAGAAATTCGCCCTCACGTGCTCGACGTACGGTTTGCCACAACGAAAACACCGATCGGCGGCCTGTCGTCGACGGAGGCGTTCCTCACTGGCGACGTCACTGGCATCGTCTCGACGCCGCGAACGTCGTCCGTGGCGGAAGGCGAGGTACAGGCCTAGCACTGCTCACACTCCCAGTTCGGACCACTCACGGGACGCTTCGGGATCACCGAAGGCCGTGACGTCGAGAACCCGTCGTCCCCAAACGGCGAGGAACAGCGAGGCGGCCGGTCCTCGCCACGCGACGTCACCCTTGGCGTGCTCGTGCGTCAGATCGACCGTGTCGCCCCGGGGCACGACCAACCACTCTCCGGGCCCGTCGGTGCAGTGGAGGTGCAATGTCGAGGTGGGGAACGTCCGATCGCGACGTTTCAGGCCGAACGGCAGGATCATCTGGTAGGCCTCGTCGATTCCGTCGCAGGCCATGGTGCGATCGATTGTCGGCACACGTCCGATCGCGCGTTGCAAATCGGCCAGATGCACCGTCGTCTCGTGAACCATGCGACGGTGGTAGAACCCACCGGTGTGCTCCGTGGACCACGTCCAGATCCGCTCGTCCGGAGCCAAGCCGTCGAGGGCGGCGAGCATCTCCGCGCTGCGACGGGCGATCCAGTCGTGAATCGATCCGTCGGCCGGCGCGACAGCGAGATCGCCGGCGTCGACCGGCCCGGTTGCCCGCGCGTCGACGATCGCCGTCACGCTGGCGTACACCCGGCCGAGGTGGGCCACCACGTCGCGACCGACCCAACCGGGGCAGTCGGTGACGATCGCGTCGACAGTCGCCGGTGAGAGCGACACCAGCGTCGCGGTGACCTCACGCAATGCGTCCAGATAGTCGCGGGGGAATTCGGGTGTTTCCATCATTGGCGCACCTTAGCCAGCACCCGTACCGTCGGTGGTGCGTTAGTTTTGCCTCGTGTCGACGACTCCCTTCTCGCTGGTCCTCGACGACGACATCACGACGTGCGTCGGGTGTGGCCTGTGCCTTTCGCACTGTCCGACCTTTCGCGTGACGGGAGAGGAGGCCCTGTCGCCCCGGGGACGTATCGCGGCGATCGCCGCTGTGAAGTCCGGTTCGATCGAACTCGACGGCGACGTGGTGAGGTTTCTCGACACCTGCGTCCAATGCCGGGCCTGCGAACCCGCCTGCCCGAGCGGCGTGCCGTACGGGCGCATGATCGAAGCCGCCAAGCGCGATCTTCCGTCTCGTCGTTTGCCCCGCTGGATACGACTCGGTCTGCGGATCCTTCCCCGACACCGTCTGCTCCTTCTCGGTCGTCCCGCGATCGTCGCCGCCCAGCATCTGGCGCCGGAGCGCTTCGGTCTGGCCCGCTCCCCGCGGATGAGCTGGCGGCGACGACGCCCGACCCGTACAGCGAACCGTCATGGCGCCGGTCCGGACGTCTGGATCCACACGGGCTGTGTGATGGACGTGGTGCAATCGCACACCCACGTCGCGTTGGCGTCGATCGTCGGACGCCTCGGTCGCACCCACGACGTACCCGGTCGCACCGGAGGGTGTTGTGGTGCCCTGACCGAACACGCCGGGCGTCATGCGGAGGCCGTGCGACTGGCCGAGCGCACCATGCGTTCGATGCCGGGTGACGCGGTGATCCTGGTCGACTCGGCCGGTTGTGGCGCCGCCATGAAGGAATACCCCCGACTGCTCGGTACCGCCGAGTCGACAGCCTTCGCCACTCGCGTGCGTGACGCGATCGAGTGGCTCGCCGAGCACGTCGACGAGCTCGATCTACCACCTCCATCCGGGCGCGTGGTCGTGCAGGATCCGTGCCATCACCGACACGTCCAGAAGGTCCACGGTGCGACCCGACGAGTGTTGCGGGGCGTCACCGACGTCGTCGAGGTTGCCGACGACGGTTTGTGTTGTGGTGCCGGAGGTGCATATTCGTTTCTCCAACCGGATTTGGCCACGGACATCCGGGCCCGCAAAGTGCAGGCCATCACCGATGCCGCCGGCGAACCACACTGCGTGGTGGCGTCGGCGAATCCCGGTTGCTCGATGTTCCTCGGTCGAGCCGGGATGGACGTGCGCCACCCGATCGACATCGTCGCCGCCGCCCTCGAAAGGAACTGATCACCCGAGATGAACGACCCGAACGAACACAACGACCCGAGCGACTCAGCACGGATGAACGCGGAGATCGACGCCGGTCAACGTGCGCGGTTGACCGATGTCGCCGACGAGATCCGCCGACTGATCGAGCGGCTCGACGAGGCCCAGTTCGACATTCTGCGTGAGGCCAGCGCGCGCAAAACGGGTCGTCCCGCCATCGACCGCGTCCTCACCCAAGCTCGTCGCGCACTCGAGAAGGCCGCTCACCTCATCGAGGATTAGTCACCCAACGTCGCGCTCTTGTCAGCGAGCGCGGCGATCAACTCGTCGAAACTCTTCTGAAAGGCGACGACCCCCTCGTGCTCGAGTTGTCCGGCGACGTCATCCATGTCGACCCCGACGCCGGCCAGGGCGTCCCACACACGTCGGCTCTCGTCGACGTCGACGTCGATGCGCCGTGCGAGGGTGCCATGATCGGCGAAAGCTTCGAGGGTGGCATCGGGCAGGGTGTTGACGGTGTCGGGTCCGATCAACTCGTCGACGTACAGCGTGTCCGGATAGTCCGGGTTCTTGGTGCTCGTCGACGCCCAGAGGGGTCGCTGCACCCGCGCCCCGCGCGCGGAGAGTTCGGACCAGCGGGGACCGGCGAACGTGCGTCGGAAGGCGTCGTAGGCGAGACGCGCCTGGGCGATCGCCGCCCGACCGCGCAACGCCAGTGACTCCGAGGTACCGATCGCCTCGAGACGTTTGTCGACCTCACTGTCGACGCGACTGATGAAGAACGACGCGACACTGGCCACTCGAGCGGGGTCTCCGCCGGCATCCACGAGATCGGACAACCCCTTGAGGTAAGCGTCCATCACCCTCTGGTGCCGCTCGAGTCCGAAAATCAAGGTCACGTTGACGTTTCGACCTTCAGCGATCATCGAACGGATCGCGGGTAGGCCTTCGACCGTCGCGGGGATCTTGACCATCAGGTTCCGCCGGTCCGCCTCGGCCCACAACGCGCGACCCGCGACGAGGGTCGCCGCACCGTCGCGCGCCAGGTTGGGATCCACTTCGACGCTGACGAATCCGTCGTGTCCGTCACTCTCACGGTGCACGACGTCGAACACCTCGGCGGCGCGGCGAATGTCGGACAACACCATCTGCCAATAGCACTCGACGACCGACGAACCCGAGGCGATCGCGGTGCGGAACTGATCGTCGTAGTCGCTCGAACCCTGGATCGCCTTCTGGAAGATGGTGGGATTGGACGTGAGCCCCCGCACGCCGGCGTCACGGAGACGAGCAAGACTGCCGTCGTCGAGCAGGCCCCGCCGAAGGTTGTCGAGCCACGGGCTCTGACCGTGATCGGAGTGCAGGCGAAGGAGGCGTTCGGTCATGACTCCAGCGTGGCAGATACGCACGCGCCGGGGGAGCACCGCACGTTCAGCGACCGATCAGGCGGTGGGCCGCTTCGACCAGATTCGCCGCGTTGATACCCAATCGCTCGAGAGCCACGCCGCCAGGGGCGCTCGCGCCGAAGCGGTCGATGCCCACACAGACGTCGGCCCACTTGTGCCAGCCCAACGTCGCACCGGCCTCGATCGACAAGGTCGGCATCGACGGGGGCAACACCCGTTCGCGCGCCGTCGGGTCGCGTCGCATCAACGACTCGAAACGGTCCCACGACGGCATCGACACCACGCGCGCGGAGACGGAGTCCCGGGCGAGGAGGTCGGCGGCGGCCCACGCCACCGACACCTCGCTGCCGGTCGCCACGAGGCACACGTCGGAGCCGTCGCGCAGGACAGCCGCACCGTCGTCGACCGTCGAACCGTCGCAGACGACCGGCAGGTTCTGTCGGCTCAGAACCAGAGCAGTCGGACCGTCGTGTTCGAGGGCCGCCCGCACGGCCCGGGCCGTTTCGTTGGCGTCGCACGGTCGGATCACCTGAAGGTCGGGGATCGCCCGCAACGCGGCCAGGTGCTCGATCGGTTGGTGGGTCGGTCCATCCTCACCCACGCCCACCGAGTCGTGGCTGAACACGAAGATGCAACGGGCCTTCGAGAGCGCCGCGAGCCGGACCGGGGGCTTCATGTAGTCGAAGAAAACGAAGAATGTTCCACCGACCGGGATGACGCCTCCGTGCAACGCCAGACCGACCATGATCGATCCCATGGCGTGCTCACGAATGCCGTAGTGCACCTGTCGTCCCTGCGGATTCGCCGCCGAGGCCGGAGTGTGTCCGCTCAGTTTCGTCCCGGTGTTTCCCGTCAAGTCCGCCGATCCCGACACGAGCCCGGGAACCGCGGGCAGGATGGCGTCGAACGTCTTTTGCACCGCCACCCGCGTGGCGATCGATTCACCGATGGCGAAGGTGGGAAGTAGCCCCGTCACATCGGGGGCCGACGACAGCTCGCGCCAGGTGTCCGACGCGGCCGCCCGTCGTATCCAGTCGAGCCGAGCCGCGCGGCAACGTTCGGCGTGTCGTCGGACCGCCTCCACGACATCGGCGGGAGCCCAGAACGCCTCGTCGGGGATCCCCATCACCTTCTTGGTGTTGGCGACGTGCTCGGTGGTGAACGGGTTTCCGTGCGCCTCGTGCTTACCGGTCCAATCTGGAGACGGCACGGCGACCTCGGTGCGCAGCACGAGCAGTTTCGGCCGCTCATCGTTCGAATCGCGTGCGGCCACGAGCGCCCGTTCGAGCGCGTCCAGGTCCTCACCGATGGCGCCGAGGGAGGTGACCGACCATCCGTACGACTCGAACCGTTTCACGACGTCGTCACTGCAGGCGAGTCCGGTTCCGCCGTCGATGGTGATGCCGTTGTCGTCGAAGACCACCACGAGGCGCGAGAGTTTCTGATGTCCGGCGAACGAGGCCGCCTCGTGGCTCACGCCTTCCATCAGACAACCGTCGCCGGCGATCACCCAGGTGTGGTGGTCGCACACCTCCGGGCCACAGCGGGCCCGCAGATGGCGCTCGGCGAGGGCCAACCCGACGGCGTTGGCGAGTCCCTGACCGAGGGGTCCGGTCGTCACCTCGACACCGGCGGTGTGACCCACCTCGGGGTGACCGGGGGTGGCCGACCCCCACTGCCGGAAGGAGCGGATGTCGTCCAGAGTCAGTCCGTAGCCCTGAAGGTGGAGCATCGCGTACTGCAGGATCGACGCGTGACCGGCCGACAACACGAACCGGTCACGATCGGCCCAGTCCGGATCAGCCGGATCGTGCTTCATCACCCGGCTGTAGAGAACGTGGGCGAGCGGCGCGAGTGACATCGCCGTGCCTTGATGTCCGCTCTTGACGGCGAGGGGCGCGTCCATGGCGAGCCCGCGGGCGATGTTGACAGCGGCGCGGTCTGTCGTGGCGTCGAGGGGCACGACCCGACTGTAATCGGCGGTCCGAGCGGGACCCGCCACCGTCAGATCGGCGGAAGGAGGGTGAACGGCACCAGGTGCCACGGACCGCGGTCGACTCGACAGTGGGCGAACACTTGCCCGTATTCGTCGAACTCCAGCTCGGCTTTCACGAGTCGGTAAGTGAACTTGCCGGGTTCGACCGTGAACGGACTCACGTTGCGGGCCACCTGTTCGTCGTCTTCGTTCATACCGCGTCGGAACACCACCTCGAACACTCCCGAGCCGCTCTGGTGGGGCGCGCAGTGGATGAGGGCGACGAGGTGCGGGTCGATGGTGACCGGAACCGGTGTCGGGGCCGCCATCGAGAACATCGCCCCCGTGATGTCGATGCGGGCGCTCGGTCCGGGGGCCTGGCGCAATTCGAAATTCTCGACGAACAACACCGACACGATCTGCACGTGACGAGGATAGGTGCCCTCGTCGGTCAGCGCACCCTCGTACCCATCGACCACACCGCGACGGGTTCCAACCGATCGTCGAGGCGTACCAGGTCGGCCCGAGCGCCCACCGCGAGGACCCCGCGGTCCAATCGACCCATGACCCGCGCCGGCGTGCGCGTGGCCGCACGCCACGCCCGTTCGAGGGGCACCCCGGCGGCCACGCACGTGCGCAGACAACGCGACATCGTGGCGTTGCTGCCGGCGAGGGTGCCGTCCGGCAGGCGCGGAGCGCCGTCGAACGCCGCGGTCGCGACGACCACCGAGCCGACCCGACCGGACCGCCACGCGACCGTATCGGTCACGAGGGCGATGCCGTCGGGCTTGCAATGGAAGGCGAGCTCGATCATGTCGGGGTGGACGTGCACGCCGTCGGCGATCAACCCGGCCACGACCCGGTCGTCACGCAGGACCCACGCCGACAGACCCGGGTCGCGGTGCCCGAGTCCTCCCATGGCGTTGAACAGGTGGGTCACCATGCGGGCCCCCGCTACGACCGCGGCTTCGTAACCCGCGCGATCGGGTTGGGTGTGACCGAGGGACACCACGATGCCGCGGTCCGTCAATTCTTCGATCGCCCTCGCCGACCCCGGATGCTCGCAACCGATCGTCATCAGCACGGGGGACGAACCGAGACCGAGGACGAAATCGCCCACCTTCTCCGGTTCACGAACAGCCTCGACCCGGTGCGCCCCGAGCGCCGAGCCGAGGAATGGTCCCTCGAGGTGGACACCGAGAACCCGGGGGTCGTCCGTTCTGGAGGCGAGGAACCCCATCGCCGCCGGGTAGTTGGTGAGAGCCGACGAGATCAACGTCGGGCACCACGCGCCCACTCCGGCGTCGACCAGTCGCTCGCTCAGATCGTCCCACGCGTCGACGTCTCCGGCGAGGGCGATCTCCCAGACGTCGTGCTCGTCGACGCCGTTCACCTGAAGATCGACGAACGAGGGTCCGAGGGTCGTCGCGTCGTCGGGCGGCGACTCGGCGGGTCCGAGTCGGTCGATAGCGACGATGAGGCCGTCGGCGATCGTCACCCGCGCCGGGACCAACCCTGCGTCGCCCAGCAGGGTGCGCGCGCTTTCGACGACGGTCACGGCCACCCGTGCATTCTGCCCCGAAAGCCTCGGCCTTGTTCGCCTCGTGGCAGAGTGGACGCATGGGAGAGGACTCGTTCGAAACGTTGTCGCCGGAGGCGGCCGCGCGTTGGGCCCGGTTCGGCGAATGGGACCGTGTGTACTTCCCGCGTCTGGTCGGCTTGCGCGTCGAGTCCGTCCGAATCGGGTACTGCCGCATGCGCATGCCGTTTCGCCCCGAGCTCGAGCAGCCGATGGGCATCGTTCATGGCGGGGCCATCGCCACGTTGATCGACGCGGTGGTGGTGCCAGCCATCGGCTCGGCGTACGGCAACGACGTGGGGTACAGCACCGTCGACATGTACGTGCAATATCTCTCGGCTCTCGTCGGGGAGGACGCCGTCGCCGAGGGAGTCGTCACCAAGCGCGGACGCAGCATCGTTTTCTGCGAAGTGACGGTCACCGGCGCCGACTCCGCCAAGACGATCGCCCGTGGTTCACTCACCTACCACCTCTCGACGGCGCGGCCCGCCGCCGGCTGACGACTCAGCCGATGCCGAGCACGCGTAGGGCGTTCTCGCGCAGGAACTTCGGCCAGACGTGGTCCTTGAACGGAACATGGGGCATGTCGCCCATGATTCGCTCGTAGGTGAGGCCCATCGGCCAGTAACCGGCGTAGATCACGCGGTCGGCGCCACGGGTGTTCGCGTAGTCGATGATGCGCTGGTCGTAGTGCTTCGGAGCGAACGCACTCGTCGAATAGTGCAGATTCGGCCACTTCAGCATCAACTTCACCACCAACTCGGTCCAGGGCTGACAGCCGTGCCTCGTCACGATGTTCAATTCGGGGAAGTCGTAACAGACGATGTCGAGCATCTCGACGTGTTGACACATGCTCGGAACACGCGGCCCCGGTATACCGGCGCAGACGAAGATCGGAATGCCGAGCTCGGCGCACACCGAGTAGATCGGGTACCAGCGCGCGTGGTCGATCGGGACCTGTGGCGTGCATCCGGCCGGGAAGGTGCCGACCGCGCGTAACCCGAACTCCTCATGGAGCCGACGGATCTTGCGCACCTCGTCGACACCGTTGTTCGCGTCGGCACTGCACGACGCGATGAATCGATCCGGGTACTCGCTCAGAGCGCGTTGGCCGGGGTCACCCTCGATACCGATCATCGAGCGCTCGATCCCGAAGTGGTCCATGGTGTTGATGGCCACCTCGACCGGATCGACGTCGCGATCGAGGGCACCCGGCACGTTCTGCTTGAAGAGGTACTCGACCGGGAACATCGTCTCCTTGCTCTCCTTGTCGCGGATGTTGCCGCGGAAGAACTCGTAGAGGCGTCGGGGGTCGGGGTCGGGGAACCCCATCATGGTTTCGATGATGCCGAGACCGCCGGGACCCACATGCGGCATCGCCATGATCAACGCCCGCCGAGGGCGAGGAACTCGCGCGCGTTGTCGCGCATGATGCGGCGGATCTGGTCCGGAGCGAACCCCGCGATGTCGTCGACGAAGCGGGTGGGTACCGCCAATCCCTCGGCATGCGGATAGTCGCTCCCGAAGAGCAGGCGCTCGTGGCCGATCACCTCGGCGAGGTGCTCGATGTCGTCCTCGTAGAAGGGTGCGATCCAGACGTGCTCCCGGAACTGCTCGACCGGATCCTGAGCGAACATGAACGGCTGCTGGGCGTAGGCCTTCTTGAACTTCTTCACGAGGTTCGGCACCCATTCGGCGCCGGCTTCGATCGACGCGGCGCGCAAACGCGGGTGTCGCGAGAAGACACCGTGGCTCACGAGAACCGCGAACATGTCGAAGGGGGCACGGTCGCTCGTCATCACCCGCATCGGCGACGACCGAAAGGCCTCGAATTCCCCGAACGGTTCCCAATCGTCGGTGTACTTGCCGTAGCCCGCGTCACCGGAATGGAACGCCACGGCGACATCCGCCTCGGCGAGGCGGGCCCAGAACGGATCGAAGACCGTGTCGCCGGGGGAGCGGGTGCCACCGGCGGGGTCGATGGCCGGGGAGGTCCGCATCACCACCACCTTCACTCCCTTGGAGATGGCCCAGTCGGCCTCGTCGACCGCCCACTGCGGGTCCGCCAGTGTGATGTACGGGGCCCCGTAGATCATGTCGCGATAGGCGAAGCCCCAGTCCTCCTCGAGCCAGCGGTTGAAGGCCCGGAAGGCGGCGCACAAGGCCACCGGATCGTCGCGCAGTGACTCCTCCATTCCGACGGCCAGAGTCGGGAAGAACATCGCGCCGTCGAGACCCTGCTCGCCCATCAGAGCCACCCGCGCGTCGCGGTCACGGTACGCCGGGCTGATCGGGTCGAGCTCCCCGAACAGTTTGCGCATGTCACCACCAGCCACCCGACCGCGGAAGTACGCGTCGAGGGCGCCGGGCTTGGACACCGGATCGAAGGTCGGATTCGGGATGAACCGGTTGACCCGACCACCGACGAGCAACCGCTTCTTGCCGTCGATCTCCGCCCATTGCATGCAACGCTTCGCCATGTCGCGCGGAATGTGCCGGGTGAAAGCGTCCTCGGCTTCGTAGTAGTGGTTGTCGGCGTCGAACGCGGCGAAACCCAGATCGACGACGCCATCGGTTTCCGTGATGCCGCTGAGAGACGTACTGGTGACAGACATGCGAACCTCCGTGTCGAACCGTACTAGAGCCCGTTCGGCTCCGCCCGATTGCGGTTACCGTGAATCCGATGTGCGGACGCTTCACCTCGCTCACCTCGCCCGAGGACGTGGCCCGGGTCTTCGGAGCGGAGCCGCCGAACCCGGAGCTCTTCTCGAACTTCACCCCCAACTACAACGTTCCGCCGACCACGTCGATCATGGCGGTGTTGCGCGACTCCTCGGGGGTCCGGCGGGTCGGTCGGTTCCAATGGGGTCTGGTCCCGCACTGGGCCAAGGACCGCTCGGGCGCGGCACGCTTGATCAACGCCCGGTCTGAGACCGTCCTCGAAAAGCCCTCGTTCACGTCGTCGGTTCCGGCCCGACGCTGCATCATCCCGATGGACGGATTCTTCGAATGGAGAACCGTGGGTGTCGACCCCAAGGGTCCGAAACGACCGGTGTACGTCACGCGGCGCGACGGCGACCTGCTGGCGGTGGCGGGTTTGTGGGCGACATGGAAGGACCGTTCGGGTGACGGCCCGGCGTTGCACTCGTGTTGTGTCATCACCACGGCCGCCAACGCGACCATGTCACCGATCCACAACCGCATGCCGGTGATCCTCGAGCGCCCCGACTGGGATGCGTGGCTCGCTGTCGGCATCGACGGTACGTCGACCGACGACGTCGTGTCGTTGATGATCCCGGCCGACGACGACGTCATCGTGCCGCGCGAGGTGTCGACCGCCGTCAACAGCGTCCGCAACAAGGACGCGTCGTTGATCGAGCCGTTGCCGCCGAGCGTCTAGACGGCGTGCCCGACGACGTGGGAGTGTCCGGCAGCCCGTAGCTCGCGCCTGATCGCCTCGGCCGCGGCTTCCAGTTCGGCGCGATCGACGGTCGCAGCGGCGTTGGCGAAGGAGAGCTGACGCATGTCGTTGGTGGGGATCACGTGGACGTGGGTGTGGGGCACCTCGTACCCGGCCAGGATCACCCCGACCCGCTCGCACCCGAACGCCGCTTTTTGGGCCCGGCCGATCACGTGGGTGACCGCGTACAAGTGGGCGACGAGGTCGGGGTCGCCGTCGACCCAGTGGTCCAACTCGGTGATGGGGACCACCAAAGTGTGCCCGGGCGCCATCGGGTTGATCGACATGAACGCGACGCACCGATCGTCGCGCCACACGAACGTCCCGGGAATGCGGCCCTCGATGATGTGGGTGAAGACGGTGGGCATCAGACCCAGCCCCCCGACACCGGGAAAACCTCGCCGACGCAGTACGACGACTCCGGACCGGCGAGAAATCGAATCACCTCGGCCAGTTCTTCCGGTCGGGCCATACGACCGATGGGGGTTTGCATGACGATGGCCGCGCGGGTCATCTCGTCGAATGGTGCGAGCAACGGCGTGTCGACCCATCCGGGGCACACCGCGTTGACTCGGACTCCGAACGGCGCCACTTCCTGTGCGGTCGACTTGGTGAGCGCGATGATGCCCGCCTTGGCGGCGCTGTAGTGGGGCGCACCGGCCGCCGGGCGAAGTCCGAGGATCGACGAGATGTTGATGATTGAACCGCTGCGCTGCGGGGTCATGTGTCGCAACGCGGCACGGGTGCCGTTGAACGTTCCGTAGAGGTGCACCCGGATCATTCGGTCCCAGCTCTCGTCGGACAGACCGACGGTGTAGTCGGGGGGAACCAACTCGTCGAGTCGCCCTTCCATCCGCTTCACCTGGTTCTCGATGTTGGTCGCATTGCGGGCCTCGTCACGTGGAGGAGCGATACCGGCGTTGTTCACCAGCACGTCGAGGCGACCGTGGTGGGCCACCACACGTTCGACGGCCGCGTCGAACGCCGCCGAATCGGTCACGTCGAAGACCGCGGCCTCGCCGCCCACCTCACTGGCCACCGCCCCGGCTCCCGCCTCGTCGACGTCGTTCACGACGACGTGCGCCCCGTCGGCGGACAGGCGTCGGGAGAAGGCGGCGCCCATTCCCGAACCGCCACCGGTGACGACAACGACTCGTCCGTCGAGCAGCCCGCCCCTCACGCCCGCCACCATGACGTCGATACCACCATGACGTCGACACTAGACCGTGAGCCTCAGGCCGGGTCGCCGACTAGCGTCGCCACCATGAGCGACGAGGCGTCCACGAATCGCTCCCGGGGCATCGCCACCTGGCCGAACGCGATCACGCTCGTGCGTCTGCTCTGTCTGCCGATCTTCGTCTGGCTCTTGCTCGGGCGGGATGACCGCGCTTATGCGGCGTGGCTCCTCGGCCTACTCGGGGCGACCGATTGGGTCGACGGCTGGGTCGCCCGTCGATTCGACCAAGTCAGCGAGTTCGGCAAGATCTTCGACCCCACCGCCGACCGTCTGATGTTCATCGTGGCGATCGTGTGCATCATGATCGACGGCTCGGCACCTACCTGGTTCTGCGTTGCCGTGCTCGTCCGGGAGATCGCCTTCGGTGCCACCGTGGCGGTGCTCAAACTGTTCTTCGGGATGGAGAGATTCGACGTGACGTACCTCGGCAAGTGGGCCACGTTTCTGCTGATGTTCGTCTTCCCCGGTTTCGTGATGGGGGAGAGCGCCCTCGGTATCCGGTCCTTCTTCGAGGCCTTCGCGTGGGTGGCCGGTCCGATCGGGCTGGCGCTGAGTTACTACACCGCCGTCGCGTACGTACCCGCCATCCGGGCCAGCTTGGCCGCCGGACGCTCCGCCGACTGAACGATCACTGCGGCCACCCGCCCTGCGATTAGATTGGCGAATCATGAGCACCCCGCCGTCCGACCTGTTGTACACCAGGGAACACGAATGGGTTCGCTTGACGGGCGACGTGGCCCGCATCGGTATCACCGACTTCGCTCAAGATGCTCTCGGCGACGTCGTGTACGTCCAAGCGCCCACGATCGGTTCCGTGGTCGCCGACGGCGAGTCGTTCAGCGAGGTCGAATCAACCAAGTCGGTCTCCGACATCTACGCACCACTTGCGGGCACGGTGAGTGCGGTGAACAACGCACTGGAGGCCGACCCTTCCCTGCTCAACACCGACCCGTACGGTGCGGGGTGGATCTGTGAGATCACGATCGATCCTTCGACCGACCGATCGCATCTCCTCGACGCCGGCGGATACGCCGCTCTGATCGGGGTCTGAGATGTCGGTCTTTTGCACCAAGTGCGGTCACAGGAACGGACCTGATGCGTTCTTCTGCAGTTCGTGCGGTCACTCCCTCGACGTCGACGGCGACAAGACGGTGGTGATCGCCAAGGTCGACGCGCTGCAAGACGCCCCCGGTCCCCATGACAACGCCACCGTCGATTTGCGCAGTCTTCCCACCAATTCGGCGACGCTGATGGTGCGCAGCGGGCCCCAGGCGGGGGAGCGTTTCGTGCTGACGACGGCGCTGACCAAACTGGGTCGACATCCCGAGAGCGACATCAGTCTCGACGACATCTCCGTCAGTCGCCGACACGCCGAGATCGCCCGACAGGGCGACGAGTACGTCCTGCGGGACGCCGGTTCCCTGAACGGCACCTACGTGAACCAGAAACCGGTCGAGTCCGCCGTCCTGCAACAAGGCGACGAGATTCAGATCGGACGCTTCCGACTGATCTACCTCGGCCCGGCCACATGAGCAACAAAACGGCCACCGAGCGTCCGTACCTCTCGATCGGGGAGGTTCTGGGTCTGTTGCTCGAGGAGTTCCCCGACATCACCATCTCGAAGATTCGGTTCCTCGAGAGCCAGGGTCTGATCGTGCCGGAGCGCACGACGAGTGGTTACCGCAAGTTCTACGACGACGATGTCGATCGTCTGCGCTACATCCTGCGCGAGCAGAAGGAGAAGTTCCTCCCGTTGCGCGTGATCAAGGATCGTCTCGACACTCCGCCCGAGGGCCTGCAGCGCGACACGCCGCGCGGGATCAAGAACGTGGTGGTCGAGCCCGTGTCGCCGGCGAAGCCCGACCCTCCGAGCAAATCGCATCCGGCGTCGCGGGCGGTGAAGGTTGCTCCGGCGATCGTCGACAAGGCCCCCAAGCGTCCCGCTCCACCCGACCCCTCCGACGCCGTCGGTCGGCCCGCGACCTACTCCCGCGACGAGGTCCTCGCGCTGTCGGGTCTTTCCGAGGCCGGACTGGGCGAACTCGAATCCTTCGGACTCGTCGCCGGCCACGGCGGACAGGGCCTGTTCGACGAGCACGATCTGGCCATCGCCGAGGTCGCCCGCGCGTTCACCGAAACCGGTATCGACATCCGTCACCTGAAGGCATGGAAGACGTCGGCCGAGCGTGAGGCCGGCCTCTTCGAGCAACGCGTTCTCCCGGTGTTGCGTCGTCGGTCGCCGGAATCCCGGGACGAGTCCAACGAACTCCTCGACGAGATGTCCGACCTCGGGGCACGTTTGCGGGCCATCCTCGTGGCCCGTGCGCTCGGTCCTTTGCGCGACTCCCGCTAGACGCAGCACGCACTACGCTCGACGCATGGTCGACCTCGAACTGCTGGGAGTCCGCTTCGAGGTGGTCGGCAACACACCCGTGATCCTGTTGCGCGAACGCACGGGGGATCGTCGGGTCCTGCCGATCTACATCGGTGACCCCGAGGCGCGCAGCATCCAATGGGCCATCGAGGGTCGCCCGGCACCGCGGCCGCTGACCCACGACCTCATCGTCAACCTGCTCGGAGCGCTCGGCGCGGTTCTCGAACGCGTCGTGATCACCGAGGTCAACGACGGCGTCTTTCACGCCGATCTGGTCGTTCAGACCCGCTCCGGCGTCGTGAACGTGTCGAGTCGCCCCTCCGACGCGGTCGCCACCGCGGTTCGGGTCGGTTGTCCGATCGCGTGCACCACCGACGTCATCGACGACGCCGGGCGGTTCGCCGAAATGGAGGCCGGCGAGACACTCGACGACGATCCCGGCGACGATGCCTTGCTCGGGGAGTTCCGCGATTTCATCGAGAACATCAACCCCGAGGACTTCGAGACCTGACCCGTTGAGCAGGGACGACACCGTGAACCTCAGGCGGACGTTGATGCCCGGTCCCGTACCCCGTACCCTTCCACCGCTGTAACTACACCGTTGTGATCGGGATGACCCATGGGCGATTCGAACCAGAACCACTTCAGCGGCACGCAGGCCTCCGAGATCGTCGGTATCTCCTACCGCCAACTCGATTACTGGGCCCGCACCGACCTCGTGCGACCGTCGGTCGCCGACGCCAAGGGCAGTGGTTCTCGTCGTCATTACAACTACCGCAACCTGCTCGAGTTGCGAATGGTCAAGAGTCTCCTCGACGCCGGCATCAAACTCGAGTCGGTACGTGAGGTGTTCCGCTACCTGCGCGAGAACCTCGACGCCGACCTCACCACGGCCCACCTCGTCATCAACGGTTCGTCGGTCGTCCTGTGCCGGGGCGACGAACTCATCGACGTCGTGCGCCGGGGCCAAGGTGTCCTCAACCTGCTTCCCCTCGCCCAGGTGAAGGACCAGGTCGACGGGCGACTCGTCGAGGTGTTCCCATCGCCTGATGCGGTCATTCGACGCGCCGTCTGAGCCGTGAAGTTCTCCCCCCTCGACCGCGTCCATCGGGCACTCGGCGCCCGCATGACGCCGTTCGGGGGCTGGGACATGCCGTTGCAGTACGAGAGCGGAACCCTGGCCGAACATCTGGCGTGCCGCGAGTCGGCGGTGGTGTTCGACGTGTCCCACCTCGGAACGGTGCGCGTCGACGGACCGGATGCCAAATCTCGACTACAGAGCGCGTTCACGAACGACCTGGACAAGATCCGTCCGGGGCGGGCCCAGTACACCCACCTGCTCGACGAACGCGACGCATCGGTGCTCGACGACATCATCGTGTGGTGGGTCGACGACGAGGTGTTCGATGTCATGCCCAACGCATCCAACACCGACCGCGTGATCGACGCGATCGGTGGGGTCGACTCCACGGCCACCCGGGCCGTGCTGGCGGTCCAGGGTCCCCACGCGCGCGACCTCGTCGCGTCGGTCGTCCCCGCGGCCGACGATCTGCGCAAGTTCGGCGTCCGTCGTTTTCGTTGGCGGGACCACGACGGGGTGATCGCGGGAACCGGATACACCGGCGAGGCCGGGGTCGAGATCGCCGTGCCCGCCGCGGCGGCCGAGGAACTCTGGACGGCCATCACCGCCACCGGCGTCGTTCCCGCCGGGCTCGGCGCCCGCGACACGCTGCGACTCGAGGTCGCACTTCCGCTCCACGGTCACGAGTTGGGTGCGGGTATCACGCCTCTGCAGGCCGATCTCGAATGGGTCGTGGCCTGGAACAAGTCATTCGTCGGACGCCAAGCACTGCTGGCCGAGAAGAACCGGGGCGTCGCGCGCATTCTGCGGGGCATCGCCACCGACGGACGTCGCCCGCCACGGGCGGAATGTCCGGTGCGGGTCGGCGACGAGACGGTGGGGGTCGTCACGAGTGGCAATTTCTCACCGATCCTCGGTCACGGCATCGCATTGGCGCTCGTACGGCCCGACGTCGTCGGCGAGGTGACGATCGACGTGCGGGGGAGCAACCTGACCGGACGCATCGTGCCGACACCGTTCGTCACCAAGAAGTGAGCGGTGTCGATCAGGGGTTTGGTGTCGACTTCATTCCGAACATTCCGCCGGCCATTTCGGCGAACTGGGTGAGCGGGCTCAGCCGACCGGCGAGGTCGCCCAGCGTCGACACCGCCCTGGCGACGTCGGCCGGCAACGAACCGACCTGGGCGATGACTCCGTCGACCTTCTTCAGCGTTCCCCGCGCCTGCTTGACCGAGGTCTGAACCAACGGCACCATCTCACGCAGCGGTCCCTCGATCTCGTCGAGCAGGTTGTTCACCCGGTGCGCGACCCGGTTCATTTCCGACATGGTGTCGTTGAACGTGGCGACCGACTTCACGATCTCACCGGTGACCTGAACCACCACTTCGACGACCTTGCCCACCGCCATCACCGGGTTGGCGCCGGCGAGGAGCGCGAGGATGTCACCGACACCGGGGATGCTGCTGTGGGCGTTGTTCTGATCGACGGCCATGGCCGCAACCTATCGCTCGACGCTGGACGCGTACTCCTCGAGGGGGGTGCAGGTGCACATGAGATTGCGGTCACCTTGGGCGGCGTCGATCCGGCTCACCGGGGCGTGGTACGACGAACCGGACGGACTGCCGGCCGATCGGGGGTACGGGCGATCCCAGTCACCGAGTAGGTCGGTCACCGTGTGGGGCGCGTGACGCAACGGACTGTCGCCCACCGCGATCCGTCCGTCGGCGACCGCGTCGATCTCGACCCGAATGGCGACCATCGCGTCGCAGAAGCGGTCCAGTTCGGTCTTCGTCTCGCTCTCGGTCGGCTCGATCATCAGGGTGCCCGCCACCGGGAAACTCATCGTCGGCGCGTGGAATCCGTGATCCATGAGACGCTTGGCGACGTCGTCGACGCTCACCCCGGTC
>JBJTBM010000062.1:0-21641 GCA_046091365.1 Acidimicrobiia bacterium
TGTACAACTTCAACGACAGCATCCGCGATTTCGCCCGCGCGTCGTTTCGGTACGGACTCGCCCGTAACTACCCGGTGTACATGAGCACCAAGAACACGATCCTCAAGGCCTACGACGGCCAGTTCAAGGATCTGTTCCAAGTAGTCTTCGACGCCGAGTTCAAGGCCGACTTCGACAAGGCCGGCCTCACCTACGAGCACCGTCTGATCGACGACATGGTCGCCTGTGCCATGAAGTGGGAGGGCGGCTACGTGTGGGCGTGCAAGAACTACGACGGTGACGTGCAGTCCGACACCGTGGCCCAGGGTTACGGCTCACTCGGTCTCATGACCTCGGTGCTCATGACCCCCGACGGAAAGACCGTCGAAGCCGAAGCCGCGCACGGCACCGTGACGCGCCACTATCGCGAGCACCAGAAGGGCAACAAGACCTCCACCAACCCCATCGCGTCGGTGTACGCATGGACGGGAGGTCTGAAGCACCGCGGCAAGCTCGACAACAACCCCAAGCTCATCGAGTTCGCCGAGAACCTCGAGCGCGTGTGCGTCGAGAGCGTCGAAGGTGGCGAGATGACCAAGGACTTGTCGATCCTGATCTCGAAGGATCAGCCCTGGCTCACCACCGAGGATTACCTCGCGGCCCTCGACCGTCGCCTGCAACAGAAGATGTCCTGAGCCGATGCGAGCCGTCGTCCTGCGTTCGCACGGCGGTCCGGAGGTTCTGATCATCGAGGACGTGCCGGCACCGGTACCCGCACCCGACGAGGTGCTGGTCGCCGTGCGCGCCACTGCGCTCAATCGTGCCGACATCTTGCAACGGATGGGCGGTTATCCCGATCCACGTCGCGGCGTGACTCTCGAGATCCCCGGACTCGAGTATTGCGGTGTGGTGAGCGCCGTCGGTGAGCGCGTCACGACGTGGAAACCCGGCGACAAGGTGATGGCAATCGAGTCGGGAGGTGCGTATGCCGAGTACGTGTGCACCCACGAGCGTCAGCTGATGCCGGTGCCGTCGACGGTGAGGTTCGCCGACGCCGCGGCCATACCCGAGGTGTTCCTCACCGCCTGGGACGCTCTCGTGGTGCAAGGTGGACTCACGTCGGGTCGCTGGGCTCTCGTGCACGCCGGCGCTTCGGGCGTCGGCACCGCGGCCATCCAGATCGCCAAGGCCATCGGAGCGCACATCGCGGTTACGTGTTCGGCCGGCAAGATGTCGGCCTGCAGTGACCTCGGCGCCGATTTGGTGGTCGAGCGCTCGCCGAACGATTGGCTGACGGTCGTCGCGGCCGCGGTGCCGCGAGGTTTCGACGTCGTGCTCGACGTCGTGGGAGGTGACGAGGTCGACCGGAATCTGCGGGCGGTCGCCCCGAAGGGAACGATCGTGCAGGTCGGCCTGATGGGTGGTGGGGCGACGACGGTGAACGTCGGCTTGCTCCTCACGAAACGCGTGCGGTGGATCGGTACCACGTTGCGCGCCCGTCCTGTCGAGGAGAAGGTCGCGATCACCCAACGGTTCGTCGCCGAGGTCGTCCCCTTGTTCGAGAGCGGCGCACTGCGCCCGATCATCGACCGACGATTCCCGCTCGAACGCATCGCCGAGGCGCACGAGGCCATGGGCGCCAACACCAACACTGGCAAGATCGTGGTCGATGTCTCCGACGTCGGTTGACCGCTCGGCTCTGCCGCACCATCCGGGCCTCGACGGCCTGCGGGGTGTGGCGGTCCTGATGGTGATCGTCTTCCACTCCGGTCTCCGATGGCTGCCCGGCGGATTTCTCGGGGTCTCGTTGTTCTTCACATTGTCCGGATATCTGATCGTCAACCTGCTGGTCGACGAGTCCGAACGGGTCGGACGTCCCCGTCTCGGGAAGTTCTGGTCGCGAAGATTGCGGCGTCTCGCCCCAGCCAGCCTGCTGGTCGTCGGTGCGGTCGTGGGTGTGGCCACGTGGATCTCCACGAGGATCGAGGCCGATCGAGTGCGCGGTGACGCGGTGTCGGCGGTCGCCTATGTGGCGAACTGGCACTCGATCATGCGGGGACAGTCGTACGAGCAATTGTTCGCCGCCCCCAGCCCGCTGCAGCACCTCTGGTCACTGTCGATCGAGGAACAGTTGTACGTGGCCGTCCCCGTGATCGTTTTCGCGGTGTTCGTCCTCGGCGGTGGACGTCGGACCCTCGGGACGGTCTTTGCGCTCGGTGCCGTCGTCTCGATCGTGGTCACCGTGTTCACCACGCGTCACGACGTCGTCTACTACGGCACCCACACCCGGGCGGCCGAGTTGTTGATCGGGGCGACGCTGGCGTGCGCCGTCGGACATCGACTCGCCGAACCGCGTTGGTGGTGGTCCGCGGCGGGAGTCGTCGGGTTGTCGGGCGTTGTGTTGGCCGCCCGACTCACGGGTCTGGAAACCGGATGGGTGTACGGAGGTGGACTCGGGTTGTTCGCATTGGTGTCTGCGATGGCCATCGTCGGAGCGATCGTGCCCGGGATCGCCCGCACCGTGTTGTCGTGGACCCCGCTCACGCGCGTCGGACGGGTGAGCTACGGCGCGTATCTCGTGCACTGGCCCGTGATGGTGTGGATGAACGAGGATCGGGTCGACTTCGGCGGAGTGGCCCTGTTCGCTGTGCAGGTCACGGTGACGTTGGTGGTAGCCGCCGCCAGTTTCCGGTTCGTGGAGATGCCGATCCGCCGACGGACGTTGTTGTCGTCGCCGGTTCGTGCGGGTGGCGCGTTCGCGGTGACCCTGGCGTTGGCGGTCGCCCTTCCCCTGGTCGCCCTGCCGAAAGTCGACGCGCGAATCGACACGACTCCCGACGCTCTCAGCACTCTGGCTCCGACCACGCTCGCTCCGGTCGATGAGGTCCCTGCGTCGGATCCGACGTCGACCACCGTCGCCTTCGACGGAAGCGGACCTCTCAACATTCTCGTCATCGGCGACTCCACGGCCGAGAACTTGGCCCGGGCCTTGGCCGACGTGGACGACCCGGAATTGGGGGTCATCGCCGCCGGTGTACTCGGATGTCCGATTCAGCCGGCGGTCGAGGTGCGCGACCGACCCGACGGAACGCAGGACGTCACCTACTGTCCCGATGTGCTCGCCACGATCGAGCGGTACCGGGCGTCGGTCGACCTCGTCGTGTTGATCGAAGGTCTGGCCGAGCAGTGGGACTTTCGTACCAGTGCTTCGGACCCCTGGGTGATCGTGGGTTCGGCGCAGTACGAGGCGGCTCTCGACGCGACGACGAGTGGGATCGTGGCGCAACTTGCGGATGTCCAGGTGCCGCTGTTGCTGTTCGAGGCACCGGCGGTGCGCGACAACCCGGCGTTGTTGGGCGACGACCCGGATGCCATCGCACGATGGTCCGCGATGATCGAGTCGTGGGATTCCCGTTGGCCCGCGGTGAGGACCGTGCCGTACGCCGACGTCCTGAGCGACCCGAACAGCGAGGCCGGTCGACGTGAACGTCCCGACGGTGTCCATCTCGATCGTGAGTTTGCGGCCTCATTAGCCCGCAACGTCCTGATCCCGCGGATCAGACGCGAATGGGCCAATGTGGTGGCCGACATGGGTGTGTCGTGATCGACGATCGGCGATTCAGTCCACCTCGACCTTGCGGGTGTGCCAACCGGTGGCACCGTCGGGAGCGACGCTCGCCACCTCCTCGGTTTGCGTGTAGCCACTCTTGTCGGTGGCGCGCACGCGGATCTGGTGCGTGCCGGGTGGCGCGTCCCAGTCGAGCGTCCACAAGCGCCACGCATCGTCGGTGAGGTCGTCGCTCAGCGACGCCTCCTGCCAGTCGCCGTCGTCGACGCACACCTCCACCTTGGCCACCCCGGTGTGCTGGGCCCAGGCGACCCCGGCGATCGTCGTCGGGCCGGCACCGATCTTCTGACCGCGTTTGGGGAGGTCGATGCGGGACTGCGTCTTGATTGGCGCGTCGCGCGCCCAACCGCGGGGGACCCAGTAGCCCTCGGCGTCAGACCAGCGATTGATGTCGATCCGAGCCAGCCATTTGGTGGCCGACACGTAGCCATAGACGCCCGGCACGATGAGTCGAGCGGGGAAGCCGTGCACCAGGGGGAGTGGTTCGCCGTTCATGCCGATGGCGATCATCGCATCGCGGCCGTCACGGACCAGTTCGATCGGAAAGCCGCAGTCCCACCCGTCGATGCTGCGACTGAACACCTGCTCGGCGCCCTCGCGCACTCCGACGAGGTCGAGCACCTCGCTGAGGCGCACGCCTTGCCACCTCGCGTTGCCGATGAGCGGCCCTCCGACCTCGTTCGACACGCAACAGATCGTGATGGTGCGTTCGATCTGGGTCATCGCCGACAGGTCGGCGTACGACAACGAGATCTCGTTGTCGACCATTCCCCCGATGTCGAGGGTCCACGAGTCGAGGTCGACGTTCGGGAACGACAACGCGGTGTCGATGCGGTAGAAGTCGTCGTTCGGTGTGATGTAACTGGTCGAACCGGTCGCACTCGATTCGGAGACGTCGGCCGTCGAGTCGACCGGCGGCAGCGAGGACGGCCGCTGATCCTCGATGCGTCGGGTTCGACGTCCCTCACCGACGCGAGCAAGACCACCGATCACGACCGATGCCGTGGCCAATGATGAAGCCGTGGCGACGAAGCGACGGCGGTCCCAGCCGAGGGGAACCCGCGAGGTCGTCGGTCGGTGCGCGGCGATCCAGCGTGGTCGCCAGAATTCGACGGTGCCCACGGCCGTGGCGACGCCGGCAACCGCGCCGACGAGCGGAGCAGCGACCGACCAGACGTTCGAACCGGGCCGTTCGGCGGCCGACAGCGCACCGACGACGGCGAAGGCACCCATCCCCGTCGCGAGCGGGACGATCCCTCGGCGGCTCGCCCCACCGAGGGAGGCGGCGACCGCGACCAGCACCACCACGATGCCAACCCGCAGTGCGGTCTTGTCGTTGGTGCCGAACCAGTCGATCGCGAGTTCCTTCAACCACCGCGGGGTGCGATCGATGAAGGAACTCCCGACCGCGTCGATCGGCGACGGGCGGTCGGCCACCGCGGCGATCAACATTCCGACGGTCACGGCGACGCCACCGCTGACGATCCCGGCCACGGCACCCGCCCAACGGGGCAGCGTCAGACTGGGCAGATCCGGTTCGGCACGCCGAGGCGCCGAGGAGTCGACTTCGGGGGTCAGGTCGCTCACGTCGTGATGGGTCAGCGGGCGACGATCGGGGTGTAGTCGCGGGGCTCGGGTCCCGTGTACCACTGGCGCGGACGGCTGATTTTCTGATCCTTGTCGTTGAGCAACTCCTGCCAGTGGGCCAACCAGCCGACGGTGCGGGGAATGGCGAACAGCACGGTGAACATCGCGACGGGGAACCCGAGTGCCTGGTAGATCAGACCGGAGTAGAAGTCGACGTTGGGGTACAACTTGCGGTCGACGAAGTACGGGTCGCTCAACGCCGTCTCCTCGAGCTTCAGCGCGATGTCGAGCAACGGGTTCTTGCCGGTGACCTCGAAAACGTCGTACGCCGTCTTCTTGATGATCTTGGCCCGAGGGTCGTAGTTCTTGTACACCCGGTGGCCGAACCCCATCAGACGGCTGCCCTTGCCACTCTTGACCTCCTCGATAAAGGCCGGCACGTTCTCGATGGAACCGATCTCCTCCAGCATGCGCACGACGGCCTCGTTCGCTCCGCCGTGAAGCGGACCGTACAGCGCCGAGGCCGCGGCGGCCGCCGAGGTGTAGGGATCAGCGTGACTCGAGCCCACCACCCGCATGGCGGTGGTGCCACAGTTCTGCTCGTGGTCCGCATGGAGGATGAACAGAACGTCCATGGCGCGCTCGAGGCGTGGGTCGACCTCGTAGCCGCCCACGTTCCACATCATGTTGAGGAAGTTGGCGGGGAACGACAACGAGTTGTTGGGGTAGACGAAGGGGAGACCGACCGAGAAGCGGTAGGCCATGGCGGCCAGGGTCGGGGTCTTGGCGATCATGCGCAGGATCTGCTTGTCGCGGCTCGCCTTGTCTTCGATCTCCTTGGCGTCGTTGTAGAACGTTCCGAGAGCCGCGAGCGACGACACGAACATGCCCATCGGGTGGGCGTCGTAATGGAATCCGTCCACGAACCGCTTGCGCATGTTCTCGTGGATGAAGGTGTGGTGCGTGACGTCGCGGGTCCACTGCGCCAACTGCTCGCTGTTGGGCAGCTCACCGTTCAGGAGCAGGTAGGCGACCTCGAGATAGGTGCTCTTCTCGGCCAACTGTTCGATGGGGTATCCGCGATAGCGCAGGATCCCGGCTTCTCCGTCGAGGAAGGTGATCGAACTCTTGCACGCCGCGGTCTGCATGTAGGCCGGGTCGTAGATGTAGAGCGCGGGGTCCAGCTCGCGGATGGCGGTGGCCGGGAAGACCCCTCCGTTGATCGGTACGGTCACGGTCTTGCCCGTGCGATCGTCGGTAATCGTGATGGTGTCGGGCACCTTGCTCGTCCCCTTGTTTGCTGGGCCCATTTTCCGGGTTTGGATTGTTCGGGCCGGTTGTGCGGAGGCTTTCTCCTCCGCTCGGCAGGATAATCGCGTGGCCGGGCAATCCTCATACTGGGGAGCGGGGTCAGAGCGGGGTGTTGTCGTGCTTGCGTCCGCGGAACGACTCTCGCTTGTCCACCAGGGCGTCGAGGGCGGCGTTGATCGATGCCCGGGTGTCGGCGGGGTCGATGACGGCGTCGACGTAACCGCGTTCGGCGGCGACGTACGGGTTGAGCAGTCGCTCGGTGTAGTCGGCCTCGAATTCCGCCTTCTCCTCCGGCGTCGCCCGACGTTGGAGGATCGCGGCCGCTTGTCCAGCTCCCATCACCGCGAGTTCGGCCCACGGCCACGCGAGGCAGAGGTCGTTGCCCATGCGTTTGGAGTCCATCACGATGTACGCACCGCCGTAGCTCTTGCGCAGGATGATGCAGATGCGCGGAACGGTCGCCCGCCCGTACGCGAAAACCAACTGCGCGCCGTGACGGATCATGCCGCGCCATTCGAGATCCTTGCCGGGGTAGAAGCCGGGGGTGTCGACAAGCGTGATGAGCGGGATGTTGAAGGCGTCGCAGAACGCCACGAATCGCGCCCCTTTTTGCGAGGCGGGAATGTCGAGCGTTCCGGCCAGGGCGACCGGTTGGTTGGCGACGATGCCCACCGGGCGACCGGCCATCGTGGCCAGACAGGTGACGAGGTTGCCGGCCCACCGCGCTCGGAGTTCGAGGAACTCACCGTCGTCGACCACGGCCGAGATGACCGTGCGCACGTCGTAACTGCCGGTCGACGACGCCGGGATTGACGCGCCGGCCTCGGGCGTGGGTCGCCGAGGGGCGTCGTCGGTGGACCATGTGGGGGGCTCGTCGTCGCAGTTGTCGGGCAGGTACGACAACAGGTGTTCGGCGGCGGCGACCGCCGACTCGAGGTCGGGGCTCACGATCGAGGCGGCGCCGGTGAAGCGGGCGTGGGCGCCAGCGCCACCCAACTCCTCGTTGTCGATGGCGACGCCGGTGAACTCGGTGACCATGGTCGGACCGGAAACGAACGCGTAGGCACGCTCGGTCATGATCACGTGGTCGACGATCCCGAGCAGGAGTGCCGGCCCCGACACCGCGGGCCCGTCGACGATGATGATCGTGGGCACGAAACCGGAGCAATCGGTGAGTGCCTTGGCGGCGAGACCCCAGCCATGCAGGGCCGAGAAGCCCTCGCGGATGTCGGCACCCGACGAGGCCATCACGGCGACGAGCGGCAATCGCTCGGCGAACGCCGTGCGCGCGGCCGTGGCGATGATCGACGAGGACTCCGACGACAGCGCACCGCGATGGGCGTCGGCGGTGACCTCGAGCCACACGACACGACGGTCGCCGAGCGAGCGCACGTCGGCGCGCGAGACCCCGGGAACCTTGGCGCGCAGGACGACCGATGTCACCGCCCAAGAGTAGGTCTCAGGGGGTCTTGTACGGGAACGCCTCGGCACCCACGTGCACGCCCGGTTGGCGCGCGCCACGGGTGTCGACCAAGCGCACGGCGGTCTCGAGCGCGGCCTGGGTGGCCGGACCCGGGCGCGGACGGGTGCGCTGGACCCAACCGACCACGCGTCGAGGCAAGCCGGGAACCTCGATACGTTTGAAATCCCCCTTCAGCCAGCGGGGGATCGCCGTCGCCGGCACGATCGCGGCGCCGAAACCCTCGAAGGCGAGCGACGCCATCAGGCGGACTCCGTCGATCTCGGCCTGCACCGCGAGAGTGACTCCGCTCGCCTCGGCCGCACGGTTGATGATGCGTCGCAGTGCGGCCGAACGCGGGGGGAGCAGGAGTGGATGCTCGCTCAGGCGGTTGATGGGCAGCGTCCGGAAACTCGACCATGGGTGGTTCGTGTGGACGAGGAGCACGAGGTCCTCGGCGAAGAGCGTCTTGACCGTGAGTTCGTTGTCGTCGACCGGGAGGTGCACGATGGCGGCGTCGATTTGGCCGGCCACGAGACGAGGGAGCAGGCTCGACGTGCCCCCTTCGAAGATCAGCGGGCGCACATTGGGGTGCGCCTCGCGCAGATCGGAGAGGAATTGAGGCATGAGCCAACGGCCTGTCGTACCGATCACCCCGATCCGGGTCTCACCGGAGACGACGTCGTCGAGGGCTGAGAGGTCGGCGGCGATCTCGTCCATCTCGCGCAGGATTCGGCGCCCCCTTTCAACCACCAAAAGGCCCTCGTCGGTGAGTTCGCCGGTCGCCCGGTCGATCAACTGGACACCCAGGTCGCGCTCCATTTTGCCGATGTGGGCCGAGACGTTGGACTGCACGGTGTAGAGGGCCTTGGCGGCGGCCGAGAACGACCCGTGGTCGGCGATAGCCACCAGAGCGGAGATTTGCCGGACGTCCATCTGAAAAAAAGATAGCACTAATCGCCGTTATCGACTTGAATGGTCACCAATTCACGTGCATACTTTCACATATAGATCGTTAGGTGGTTCCCCCAACCACCAGCGACATGATCCCATCTAGCGGTTCCCCCAACCGCAGGGATCCAGGTTGAGAGGCCCCGCATCCCCCATGCGGGGCCTTTCCCGTTCTCGGGAACGACTCCCGTCGGTTCGCCGTTACCGTTGACCAACGTGAAGGCAGCGGCATTCTTCGACCTCGACCGCACGTTGCTCGTCGGCGCGTCGGGTGCGGTGTACTCCGATGCGATGCGCGCCGCCGGATTGGTGTCGGCGTCGATCCCGGGAGAGAAGGCGCTGTACGAGTTATTCCAGCGCATCGGTGAGACCCTGCCGTCGATGGCACTGGCCCGCCAAGCGGCGACGTTGGCCAAGGGGCGCAGCCGGGACGACGTTCGCCGAGTCGCCGCGTCGGCAACCGCGACCCTCGTCGACATGGTGCCACCGTTCGCGCGCAGCACGATCGCATCGCATCGTGAAGCGGGCCGATTGCTGGTGATGGCGACCACCACACCGATCGATCTCGTCGAACCTCTCGCCACGGCGCTCGGTTTCGACGCAGTAGTAGCCACTCGATACGGAGTTCGCGACGACGGAACCTATGACGGAACGATCGACGGTCACTTCGTCTGGAGCACGGGCAAACTCGACGCGGTGCGCGAGTGGGCGGCGGGCAACGACGTCGATCTTGCGTCGAGCTACGCCTACAGCGACAGCGTTTATGACACGCCACTCTTGTCGGCGGTCGGTCATCCGCACGCGGTGAACCCCGACCCGCGACTGACCCTCGTCGCGGCGGCCCGACGCTGGCCGGTGTTGCACTTCGACGTACCCCTCGGTGTGGCCAAGATCCCGGTGGTCAACATGGAGTTGCAGCGGCTGCTCCTGCAGTTGGCCCGTCCGGCGTTCATCCCCTTCGCCAAGTTCGACATCGACGGCACGGAGTCGATTCCGCTCGACGGTCCGGCGATCCTGTGCGCGAACCACCGGTCGTACTTCGACGTGTTCGCGGTGGCCGTGACCGTGGCCCGTTCGGGTCGCCCCGTTCGATTCCTCGGCAAGAAGGAGGTCTTCGACGCGCCGATCGTGGGTCAGTTGGCGACGTCACTCGGCGGCATCCGGGTCGACCGGGGAACCGGAAGTGACGAACCACTGCGCGCGGCCAGCGAGGCTCTGGCGGCCGGCGAGTTGGTGGCGATCATGCCCGAGGGAACCATCCCGCGCGGGCCGGCGTTCTTCGATCCGGTTCTGAAAGGGCGCTGGGGCGCGGCGTCACTGGCGATGCAGAGCAAGGTACCGGTGGTGCCGATAGGCCTGTGGGGCACCGAGTTGGTGTGGCCCCGCTCGTCGCGCCTACCCAACATCTTGAACGTGTCGAACCCACCGACGATCCGGGTGCGGGTGGGCGAACCCTTCACCTTGCGGGGCAAGACCGCCGACTCCAATACCAGGCGCATCATGAAAGAGATCACCGCGCTCCTTCCCGATGTGGCACGGGTTCGTCGGGTCCCCACCGATGACGAACTGCGTCGTTCGTATCCGTCGGGCTACTCGGGCGACCCGGCGAGCGAGGCCACCCGCCGCCCGGGATCTGACTGACACGCCTTCAGTCGGGGATCGCCGGGCCGTCGAAGCGGTCGAGTGTGAGTCGCACGGGTTCGCGACGCAGACGCGTGGGCCGTCGCCGCGGATGTCCGAGGAAGATCATCGCGGCGAGCACGTGGTCGTCGGGCAAACCGAGCAGTGGGCCGGTCAGTGGCTCGACGCGAGCGGCGAAGGTGGTGATGACCCCACCCAATCCTCGTTCGCGGGCCGCGAGCAACATGCTCCAGCAGAATGGGTACACCGACGCGCCTCCCGACATGGCGGGCCGGTCGAGGTCTTTGTCCATGATCGAGATGCGATGCAGATCCGCAGCCACGGCCAGCAACACCGGCGCCCGTTCGATGCCGTCGAGCAAGGGGTTGGGTGCATGGGGAGCGGCGACGGTGCCCGGTTCGCGCGGAGGTTCGAACGCGTTGAACGGTGTGCGGCGCGCGGCGGTCGCACTCACATAGTCGTTCCAGACTGGTTGCATCGCCGCGCCGAGCCGACGACGAACGTCGGGGTCCTTCACGAGAGCGACGGACCACGGTTGGCGATTCCCGCCGCTCGGTGCGAAACGCGCGTCGTCGAGGATCTCGGCGACGACCCGATCGGAAACCGGTTCGTCGGTGAACTCGCGAATCGCCGCCGTACTCCGGAGCGCCTCGCGCAGGTCCATCAGCGTGTGCCGGCGACCTTGGCCCGCACGATATTGAGGGCCGATCCGGCCTCGAACCATTCGACCTGCTCGGGCGAGAAGGTGTGTACCCCCTCGAAGTCGACCGTCGAGCCGTCGGGCTTCACGATCTGGCAGCGCACGTTGCGTCCGGGCTTCGGCGGAAGGTCGAGCACGTTGATGCGGTCGTCCTCGCTGATGAGTTCGTAGGTGTCGGGGTTGGCGAAGGTCAGCGGTACGAGGCCTTGCTTCTTGAGGTTGGTCTCGTGGATGCGGGCAAAGGAGCGGGCGAAGATCACCACTCCGCCGCGGAAACGCGGCTCCATCGCCGCGTGCTCGCGCGACGAACCTTCGCCGTAGTTGCGGTCGCCGATGGCGCACCAGCGAATGCCGGCGTTGCTGTAGTTCTTGGCGATGTCCGGGTACGAGCGCCGTCCACCGTCGGTGACGTCCTTGCCCTCGCCGACGGCGCCGTCGAACGCGTTCACCGCGCCGATGAAGAGGTTGCCGGAGATGTTCTCGAGGTGGCCCCGATACGTGAGCCACTTGCCGGCCGCCGAGATGTGATCGGTGGTGCACTTGCCCTGGGCCTTCATCAGCACCGGCAGTCCGAGGTAGTCCTTGCCGTCCCACGCGGGGAACGGTTCGAGCAACTGCAGTCGGTCGCTGGTGGGGCTGACGGCCACGGTGACGCCGCTGCCGTCGGCGGGAGGTGCCGTGAAGGTGTTGGAACCCTTGTCGTAACCACGCTCGGGGAGCACCTCGCCCACCGGAGCATCGAGCGTGACGAGTGAACCGTCGGGGGCGGTGATGGTGTCGACCGTGGGGTCGAAGTCGAGACGACCGGACAAAGCGATCGCCATCACCGTGTCGGGCGACGTCACGAACGACAACGTGTTGGCGGAGCCGTCGGCGCGCTTGGGGAAGTTGCGGTTGAAGGAGTTGACAATGCTGTTGGGCTTGTCGGTCGCTTCTTTCGAGCGCTCCCATTGACCGATGCAGGGACCGCAGGCGTTGGCGAGCACGGTGGCTCCGACGGCTTCGAGGTCGGCGAGCAAGCCGTCGCGCTCGATGGTGGCGCGAATCTGTTCGGACCCCGGGCTGATGAGCAGTTCGCACTTGGCCGTCAATCCCTTGGCCACGGCCTGACGCGCGATCGATGCCGCCCGGGTGATGTCCTCGTACGACGAGTTGGTGCACGAGCCGATGAGGGCGGCCGAGACCTCGAGCGGCCATTCGTTCTCACGGGCCGCCGCGCCGACCGCGGTACCGACCCGATGCGCGCGGTCGGGCGAGTGCGGACCGTTGATGAGCGGCTTCAGCTGATCGAGGTCGATCTCGATCAGCTGGTCGTAGAGCGCACCGTCATCCGGACGAAGGTCGGCCGCCACTGCGTCGGCGGCCGCGGCGATCGCCGCGCGACCGGTCGCCGCGAGGTACGCGCTCATGTTGGCGTCGTAGGCGAACACCGAGCAGGTTGCACCGATCTCGGCGCCCATGTTGCAGACCGTGGCCTTGCCGGTGGCCGAGATGCTGTCGGCGCCGGGTCCGAAGTACTCGACGATCGCGCCGGTGCCACCTTCGACGGTCAGCACGCGGGCGACCTCGAGGATGATGTCCTTGGGGGCCGACCATCCGCTGAGGGTTCCGGTGAGCTTGACGCCGATCACCTTGGGCCATTTCACGTTGAAGGGGAATCCGGTCATCACGTCGACTGCATCGGCGCCTCCGACACCGATGGCCACCATGCCGAGACCGCCGGCGTTGGGAGTGTGACTGTCGGTACCGATCATCATGCCGCCGGGGAACGCGTAGTTCTCGAGCACGACCTGGTGGATGATGCCGCTGCCGGGACCCCAAAAGCCGATGCCGTACTTGGCCGACACGCTCTTCAGGAAGTCGTACACCTCGCGGTTGTCGTCGATGGCGACACCGAGGTCGATCTTGGCTCCCACCTTGGCGAGGATCAGGTGATCGCAGTGAACGGTGGACGGCACGGCGGTCTCGGGGAGTCCCGCCGTCATGAACTGCAGCAGGGCCATCTGGGCAGTGGCGTCCTGCATGGCGACCCGGTCGGGGGTGAAGTCGGCGTAACTGCCCCCGCGTTCCATCTCTTGAGTGGCCGGATCCACCAGGTGATTGATGAGAATCTTTTCGGCCAATGTGAGGGGTCGGCCGAGACGCCGACGTCCGATGGCGACGCGCTCGGAGAGGGTTCCGTAGACGCGGTTGACGAGTTCGATGGGGGTTCCGGCGGAAACGGTGCTCATGAGACAAGTATAATACAAGTGTGCGCGAGATCAGGTACCGGACCATCGCCGACGAGCTACGCCGTCGGGTGAACGAAGCGGTCTACGCGGCCGGGCAGTTGTTGCCGTCGGAGAACGATCTCGGGGCCGAGTTCGCGGCCAGTCGGGTGACGGTACGTCGGGCCCTCGAGACCTTGCGCGACGAGGGACTCGTCGACGCGCGGCAGGGTTTCGGCTGGTTCGTGGCCGCGGCGCCGTTGCGTCAGAGTCTCGGACGATTGGCCACGATCGAGGCCCAGCTGTTGGACGGAGGCATCCGTCCGCAGCGGCGCATTCTCGAGTTCGCGTTCGAGAAGGCCTCGCGACACGTGCGCTCGGTGCTCGGTGCCGACAACGTGTTGCGCGTCAAACGGCTGAATCTCGCCGACGACCAGCCCTTCGCGTTGGTGACGGTGTGGTGTCGTGCCGACCTCGGCGACCACCTCAGTCGGGCCGATGTCGAGCGATCCCCGTTCTACGAGCTCCTCGACGTGCCGTTGAAAGGGGCCACCCAGACGATCGGCGCCGACGCGGCGGCGAATGACGACGCGCGACTGCTCGGCGTGCCGGTGGGCTCGCCGGTGTTGCGCTGCACCCGCGTCACCACCGACACCTCCGGTCGTGCCGTGCTGCTGAGCGAGCACGTCTTTCCGGCACACCGCACCGAGTTCGTGGTCGACCTTCCCCATGCCGAACCCTCGATCGCCCCGAGCGGCCTGCGTCTGGTCGAATGAACGGGGTCAACTGATCGCGAGCAGAGCAGCGTTGACGATCTGCTCGGGTTGCAGGTCGAACAGACCGTAGAGATCGGCGATCGAGCCCGACTGTCCGAAGGAGTCGACGCCCACCGGTACGACGCGGGTCCCGAACACCCCGCCCAGCCACGCGAGGTGGTGGCTCGCGGCATCGTGCACGGTGACGATGGGAAGCCGACGTTCGCTGGGTGCGATCAACGACGACAGATGGTGGGCATGGCCGCCCGCGGTCGCCGAACGCGTGGCGTCGCGCAGGCCGGATCGCCACGCGCGGTAGAGGCGATCGGAGCTCGTGAGATCGAGCACCAGTGCCGACACCCCTTCGGCATCGAGAAGATCGGCTGCCCGCAAAACCTCCGGGACCACCGGTCCGCACGTCGCGATCACCACGTCGGCGGGGCCGACCGGCTCGCGCAGTCGGTATCCGCCGCTCAACACCTGGAGGCGCAACGACTCCGATCCGATTCGTTCCTCGGCCAACTCGAACGCCGTCTGGTCGATCGGGCGGGTGGAAAGCCGAAGGTAGAGGCTCCGCCCATCGGTCGAGGAGAGTCGGTCGATGCCGTCGCACAACAGCCAATCGAGAGCCCGCGCGAAGGCCGGCTCGGCGTAGTCGAGCCCGGGCAACTCGAGGCCGATCGACGGGGTGATCGAACTCTGGTGGGCGCCGCCCTCGGGGGCCAGGGTGATGCCGGCGGGCGTTCCGATCATGACGAAACGAGCGCCGTTGTAGAGCGCGTACACGAGCGCGTCGAGGCCACGACACACGAACGGGTCGTACACGGTGCCGATCGGGACCAGGTGTCGGTCGTGTAGTTCGTGGGCGAGGCCGAGGGCGTGCAACATCAAGAAAAGGTTCATCTCGCTGATGCCGAGTTCGATGTGGTGTCCGGCGGTCGTCTGCTTCCAACGCAGGAGCCGACCGTCGCCCAGGAAGTCCTGGGGGTCGTCGGGGTCGAAGACCCCGACCTTGTTGATCCAGCCACCGAGGTTCGTGCTCACGCTGACGTCCGGTGACGTGGTGACCATGCGCTCGAGAAGTTCGGGAATCTCACCGAGTCGAACGAGCAGGCGGCCGAAGATCTCCTGGGTGCTGACCGGTTTGCCACCGATCACTCCGGCGACCGACGGGGGAACCGGAAGTTTCGGACGAGGAGCGGGCGCGACGTTGTTCAGTTCACCACCGATGGACGCGCACAGGCGACCCTCGGCCGACTCGGGGTCGAACCGATCCCATTCCTCGTCGATCGACAGGGAGAGCGACGTTCGCAGGGCGTCGATCTGGTCGGCGCTCAGCAAGGCGGCGTGATTCAAGGGGTCACCGGCGATTGGAAGCCCCCAGCCTTTCACCGTGTACGCGAACACCACGCTCGGTCTGTCGGTCACCACATCACATTCGCGATAGCACTCCACGAGACGACCCAGATCGTGACCCCCGAGGTTCTGAACCAGCGGCGGGAGTTCCTCGTCGCTCCATGCATCGAGGAACTCGCGCAGATCGTCGTTGGCTCCGTTGAGGAACCGCCGCCGCAATTCGGCGCCCGAGTGGGCGAACAACGACTGGTACTCCTCGTTCGACATCTGGTCGATGTGATCGCGCAGGGCCGAGCCCCCGGGTCGCGTGAACGCGCGCTGGAGGAGGTGTCCGTACTTGGCCTCGACCACGTGCCAGCCCGCACCTTCGAAGAACTCCATCAACTTCTTGATCTTCTGACCGGGGATCACGCGATCGAGGCTCTGTCTATTCGTGTCGACGACCCACATCACGTTGCCGAGACCGCGCAGTGCGGGGTCGGTGATCGCCTCCCAGATGTTGCCCTCGTCGAGTTCGGCGTCGCCGGCGAGGGCGATGAACCGCGCCCCCGTCGGACCGCCGGGTCCGAAGTGGGATTCGACGTAACGCCGCGCCGCCGCGGCGAAGAGTGGCGCGACGACGCCGAGTCCCACCGACCCGGTCGAGAAATCCGCGACGTCGGGATCCTTGGTTCGACTCGGATATGCCTGCAAACCCCCGAGCTCGCGCAAACGAGTGAGGTACGACCGGTCCAGTTCCCCGGTCAGATACTTGATCGCGTGGTACACCGGTGAGGAGTGGGGCTTCACCGCGACCTTGTCCGCTCCCGAGAGGTGTCCGAACCACAGTGCGGTCATGATGCTCACCATCGACGCCGACGACGCTTGATGGCCGCCGACCTTGATCTCGCCCGGCGGTCGACCGTGATTGGCATGGTCGATCATGCGCGTGGCGAGCCAGAGAATCCGCCGTTGAACCGACTCCAACGTCGCCTCGTCGTGTGTGCCGACCCCGGAACTCTCGACCGCCCCCACCAACAGAGTCTGGCACGAATCGCCGGTGCTGTCCGGCGACCACAACTAGCCTGATCCGTGATGAGCGGCGCGGCGACGAGTACATCGGCCCGCGGTACGGGTCATTTGCCGGCGCTCGACGGAGTGCGCGGACTCGCGGTCACGATCGTATTGCTCTACCACCACAGCGTGACCTGGATGACCGGTGGCGAACTCACGGTGTCGATGTTCTTCACCCTGTCGGGGTTCCTCATCACGCGCTTGATGGTCGCCGAGTGGAACCGTTCCGGGACGATCTCGTTGCGCACGTTCTACGACCGTCGCGTGCGACGACTGTTCCCGGCGTCGTTCGCGGTTCTGCTCGGGGTGGTCGTGGTGTGGACTTTGTTCGCCGGCTCGGGTCTGTACCTCGGGCCGTGGGAATGGTTCAGCGGTCTCGCGTACTACGAGAACGTGTTCTTGCAATCGGCGGGGAAGGACTACGCGAGTCTCTTCGGACTCGGCAATCCGGTGCAGCACCTCTGGAGTCTGTCCCTCGAGGAGCAGGTGTACCTGGTGTTCCCCGTCCTCGTGCTGCTCGTGCTCAAGTGGGGTCGTACACGGCGCGCCGCGTGGATCCTGTTCGCGACGTTGGCCTCGCTCGCCCTCGTCGCCGTGGCACTCGGTGCCTACTACGAGGGACATCCCCCGCTCTGGAGTGAGTTGCCCGGACTCGCCGCGCGCTGCACGGGGCGTTCGTGTGCGTACTACGCAACCGAGGTGCGCGTCGGCGAGTTCCTGATGGGCGCGGCCCTCGCGGTCCTCTGGTCGACGTGGTCGCGGGTGCCGCGCATCACCGAGCGTTTCGACTCCCCGTTGTTCCGCGCCACCGGCTGGCCCGTGATCGTCGGGGCGTACGTGGTGTGGTTCACCTTCGGGGCGTGGAACCGTTTCGGGGCGCACTTCTTCCCGGTCATCGTGTTCGCCAACGGGCTTCTCACGCTGACCATCATCGCCTTCGCCCATACGAACGGGGGGATGAACCGGTTCCTGTCGTGGCGACCCCTGACGTGGCTGGGGCAGGTGACGTACACCGTCTACCTCGTGCACTGGCCGGTGTTCATGTTCTGGGAGTCGCGCGACATCGACCCGGGACTACCACGATTGCGCGTGCCCTTCACCGACTGGACCACCGTCGATCATTTCTGGATGTTCGTGATCAAGGCGGGAACGACCTTGGTCATCGTCTGCGCGATTTACTACGGGCTGGAGAATCCCGTGCGACAACGACGCCTGTGGTCGGGGCGGAAGTTGTACGCGTGGCTCGCGGTCATGGCGATCGTGGGGGTGGCGTTGGCCTTCGTCGGCGACGACCGCCGCGCCGCACGATCGGCGAACGTTCTCACCTCGCTGAACCAGGAGGCGCTGCAGTTGCAACAGGCCGCGTTGGCCGCCCTGCCCGAGTTGCCCGACGACGCCCCCGAACGTTCGAGCGTGGACCCCGGTCTGCCCGCGCGCTTGCTCATGGTCGGCGATTCGCAGGCGTGGGTTCTGGCGTCGGGCCTCGATGCTTGGGAGGTGGCCGGCGGCGTCGATCTGGTGCCGTCGCCGGGTGTCGGTTGTGGAATCGGCGAGAACACCCGCATTCGTTATCTCGGGCTCGACGTTCCGGAGCGTCCCGGCTGCACGCCGTGGCGCGACGCGCTGCCCGACATCGCCGCACGGTTCCGACCCAACGTGACGGTGATCGTGGGTGGCACGGCCGACTTGAGTGATCGCGTGCTGCCGGGTGACGACGACTGGTCGCACATCGGCGAGCCTCGTTACGACGCGTGGCTGCTCGACCAGTTCGGGCGTTTCGTCGACTCCTTGGCCCCCGCCGATTCATCCGGGGACGGCCGCATCCTGTGGTTCACCGTCCCCGACGTGAACCCTCCGTATGTCGCGGGTCAGACGGGTCAACCTCCCTTCGCCGAGTCCGATCCGGCGCGCACGGCTCGTTACAACGAACTGATTCGTGAATACGCGGCTGGTGACCCCCGCGTGACGGTGATCGAGTTCGGCTCGGCCGTCGCCGCTCACGAAGGTGGGCAATTCGAGCCTCGGATGCGACCCGACGGTGCGCACATCGATCTGAAGTACGCACCGGAGTTGGTGGTCCTCATCGACGAGGCGGTACGCGAGGCGTCGACGCGATGAGGGAGCGCGTGTCCGCCTCGGTTCGGCGCGCTCGGGGCCGGGTCGGTACCCGCGCCGCCGCGGTGTGGTCGGTCGTCTATCTCCTCGTCTGGTGCACCGGTCAGCGATTCGACGCGCGATATCTCGGTTACGGGTGGCAATTGATCCCGTGGGACATCCTGTCGAGCGATCCGGTGCGCAGTGTGTGGTACCTGCACGTGCAGCCACCACTGTGGAACCTGTTGCTCGGCTCGGCGGCCCGGCTGTCGCCGGCGGGAGACGCGATCACGTTGCAGGTGATGATGGCGGCCATCGGCCTGACCGGAGCATGGCTGGCCGCCGAGTTGGGCCACCGCCTCGGGCTCGGACGGCGGGCCTCGGTGATCGTCGCGTTGGTGGCCACGCTCAACCCGGAAGTTCTGAAGGGGGCGTTCGAGCCGACCTACGAGTTGGCGACCGGCGTGCTGTTGCTCGCACTGGCGTTGGCGTTCGTGGAGTTGGGTTCGCGGTCCGCGGTACGCCGATCGCTTCTCGTGGTGGCGACCCTGGCCACCACCACGTCCATGACCCGCAGTCTGTACCACCCGGTCTGGGCGATCGCCATCGTCGCGTTCGGGGTCTGGATACTGCGCAAGCGGGTCGACCGTCGGGTGGTGATCGCGACGTTCGCCGTCCCGGTCCTCGTGATGGGCGGCTGGATGGCCAAGAACCAGTTCCTGTACGGCGAAGCCACCCTGTCCAGTTGGTTCGGAATGAACCTGCAGCGCGCGGTGATCCCGGTGCTGCCCAAGGACGATCTCGAGAAGATGCGCTCGGACGGCGAGGTGTCGGAGATCGCGATGATCGGTCCGTTCGGCAAGTACGAGTTGTACGAAGACGCAATGCCACCGTGCGCACCGCGACACGATCACCGTTCGGTGACCGAACCGATGCGGACCACCGACCAGTGGAGTCCGAATTTCAACTACGAGTGCTTTCTGTCAGTGTTCGCTCGGGCGGGTGACGACGCCCTCGCGGTGATCCGGGCACATCCGGGAGTGTGGTTGAAGGGTCGGATGTGGTCGTTGCGGGCGACCTTCGCCGTGGCGACGTATCCCGCCGAGAGCGAGTCCGTGGTGATGCGCGCCCTCGACTCGTCGTTCTCGATCGGTCGGCTCGACCTCGGCGGGGTGTTGTCCACGTATGGATGGGGCACCCCGATTTACGGTCAACTCGAGGCGCCGGTCGACTTCGGTCTCGTTTTGATCCCGATGTACCTGTTGGTGATGCTCGCCGGAGGCCGCGAGTTGGTTCGTCGAATGCGGGGTCGGTCGCCCGGGGCGTCCGCCCCCGTCGTGGTGGTCGGAGCCTTCACCGTGGCCTTCACCGTCGTGGTCGGCGCGGTGGCCGAATTGGGCGAGCAGGCGCGTTTTCGCACTATGACCGATCCGTTGGTGACGGTGATGTCGATCGCTCTCGTCGCCGCCGTGGTACGCGCTCGCCGTCAGTCGCAGGCGGCGTCGGTCGGAGAATAGACCTCGGCCCCATCGGCCTGGCGGAACGTCAACCTTCCCGCCGCGACCTCCTCGTCGAGCAGATCGCGATTGACAACGAGGAACGCGTCCGAGGACAGCACGACCGCTCCGTCGTTCACGAGCAACGCACAAGGTAGGCGACCGTAAATCGACTCCTCGTCGACGGGCTCCCCGGTGAGCGGCATCACCGCTTGTGGCGGGTAGACCGTGGCGATACCGGTGTCCCAGTGAAGCGCGTCGGCGTCGTTGGTGACGACCACCGAGACGTCGAGGGTCTCGGCGATCAGCGAGTACCGACGCGGGCCGCTGCTGTCGCTGAACCGCTCGTTCATGTTCCAGGGCCGCACGGCGACGACCGTCCAGACGACCACGAGCAGCGCCGACGCGGGGACGAGAACGCGTGATCGTGAGCCGTTCGAGTCGATTTTTTCGGCGAGGGTCCAAGCCAATGCCACCAAGGTGAGAACTCCGGCGGGAAGCATCAACCGGTTGTCCGGGGTGACGAGTGCGTCGAACCCCATCATCCCGATCACCAGTCCGGTCGTGATGAATCCGGATGCGACCAGGGCCAACTCGGCCGGTGCCGGGAGCCGACTGCGTCCGCGCAACATCCCGACGAGGGCGTACACCATGATCGCGACCCATGCCACCGCCACCACCCACGACCACCAGCTCGTCCCGTCCAGTGAGAAGTACGTGCGTCGCAGATCGCCCTGACGGGCATCGAACCATCCGCCGACGGAGCGAACGAGGAAGCTGATGTCGTGGCCCTGCACGCCGCGCCAACCGGCATTGTGTCCGCCACCCGACGCGGCAGCCCAGATGGCGTTGAGGGCCGACGGGGCGAGCATGGCCGACATCGCGCCGATGGTGCGGAACGGGTTGCGGTAGCGCCGGTGATGTTCCCAGGCGGCCATGAGCACGAGCGGAGCGCCGATGAACCGCAGGAGTCCGATGGTGGCTCCGAGGAACGCCGCCGGTCGGAAGGACGCACCATCACGGAAACGCGCGAGCGACACCACGAACCACAGGGCGACGGCGCAGAAGAGCGGTTCGGACAGCGCGCCCTGGGTGACACAGCGCATCGTCGGTGTCGTCACGACGAGTGCGCCGACGACGGCCAGTCCGAGGAGCGTGCCGCGACGGGTGCCGGGCCGTGCTCCGCCGACCGTGGCCCCGGCCACCGCGGCCAGGGCCAGGACACACAGAAGTTGCATCGCCGGTCGTACTCCGATCAGGACCCCGACGAGTCCGGCCGACAACGGGTAGCCGACCGGGAAGTCGACGAACGGGATGCGTCCACCCCGGGTGACGAACTCGACCGCGTCGTAGTTGGAGAATGACGGCGCGAGTTGCGAGGTGAACGGGTGCCCGTCGGCCACCGCGCGGGCACCACTCCAGTA
>JBJTBM010000063.1:0-7716 GCA_046091365.1 Acidimicrobiia bacterium
CGACTTGACCCACCGGTACTGCTGGGCCCTCGACACCAAGGATTACGACGCTCTCGACGCGGTCTTCGCCCCGGAGGCCAACGGCGACCTTCTCGAGGACGTGCGCGGTCGTGACGCGATCAAGGCCCGCATCAAGCGCGCACTCGATCCCCTCGAACAGACCCAACATCTGGTGTCGAACCACATGGTCCGGGTGGAAGGTGACCAGGCATGGTGCCGGTGTTACCTGCAGTCGCAGCACGTGAGGACCGCGGCCGACGGAGGCCCGAACTTCATCATCGCCGGCCGCTACGAGGACGAGCTCAGGCGCACGAGTGAGGGTTGGCGGGTGGTGTTCCGACGCCTCACGGTCATGTGGACCGACGGCAACCCGCGCGTGGCCCGCGGCTGACTCAGCGTTCTATCCAGTTCGCGAGCAACTGGGGAACCCGTAGGTGCTCGGGCACCCGGTCGATGCCGATCAAGCGGTCGATCTGCTCGTGGAAGTTCCAGATCCGCCGCTCCTGGTAGTTGATGGGAACACCGCGCATGGCCGGTGACTCGAGGGACCGCTGCATCGGCGCCATGTTCCAGAAGTCCTCCTCCATGATGTGCGCGAAATTGTCGAGCCGGGCCTGCCAATGAGGCGGTAAACCGAGCGCGGGGTCGAAGTCGATCGGCGCATAGTGGGTCCAGTCGATGCGCGTGGTGCGTTTGTCGACGGGCCAGAAGGTGATGAACGGAAACCCGTAGGCGGCGACCGGAGTGATGAGGTTCGGAAACACGCCGTATGCGCTGCTCGTGCAGCGGACCATGTCGTTCACGGTCGCGATGTCGGTGAACCCCGGGTTGACGACGTGACGATAGTCGTCCCAATCCGTCATGCCGATCGCCGTGAACGACGAACGCGAGAACGGCGTGATCATCCGCGAGCAGCCATTGGGCAGCAGTCCCATGGTTGCCCCGCGGTTGTCGAGCAGGCTCTCGCCTCCACGTGCGTGGATGTGGCGGAAGTGGTACACCTCGAGGAAGGCCTCCGCGGTCACCTTCCAGTTGCACGGGACGATCTCGCTCTGTCGGGCGACGGTGCGCAAGGTCGGACCCTGAAACTCGACCATCTCGTCGGCTATCGGGCCGAGCCACTCGCGTAGCGACATCGCGCCCGGTTCGCGATTCACGAAGATCCAGTTGTCCCACACCTCGCACCGAACGCCGGGGAGACAACGCTCGGCTTTGTCGAGGCCCACGAAGTCGCGTTCGTCGGGGACCGACACCAGGTGACCGTCGTCGATGTCGTACGACCACGAGTGGTACTGACAACGCAAGAGTCGCGAGTTGCCGGTGTTCTCGCGCACCACCGGCGCCCCGCGGTGTTGGCAGGTGTTGTAGTACGCGCGCACGTTCCCGTCGCGTCCGCGAATGACGATCATCGGATGGATGAGGTCGTCGAAGGTGAAGAAGTCCCCGGGCTCGGGGATGTCCTCGCTCCGCCCCGCCAGAACCCAACATTTGTCCCACAGGTGTCGCTGCTCGAGCTCCCAGAACTCGTCCGACGTGAACCGCCCGACGGGGATGTCGGGAAGCGCCGGAAAACCCTCGGGGGGTGCGGTGCGGGCGAATTCGTAGCGCATCTCCTCGGTGAGGCGCTTCACCAGTTCGGGCGTCACGTCACGGTCCTTGCCGCTCAGAACTCGCCGAGCAGGTCGGCGCCGTCGTTGTCGTCGGTGGCGGCGAAGGCGCGGGTGATCATCTCGTGCAGGAGTCGCCGACCACGATCGTTGCCCGGATCGATGTCGCTGACGGCCACCTGGGACCACGCTTGGTGGAGCAGGCAGTAGCGATAGTCGCGCCAGCAACGTTCCCAGGGATAACCGGTGACCCCGGCCGCCAGGAGACCGTCGTGGTAACGGCGCACGAGTTCGCCCTCCCACGAGCGGCGGTTCTCGATCGTCACCGACTGACCGAGGAAATTGGCCACGTCCCACAATCCGACGTGTCGCGCGCTCAACTGCCAGTCGAGCACGGTGACCGTACCGGCTCCGGCCGAACCTCCGAACAGGAAGTTGTCGGCGCGGAAGTCCATGTGCACGAAGGTCGCGTGGCCCTGGTCGACCCACCAATCGACCATGTCGGGGTACTTGGGGGTCAGTTCGCGCATCCAGCCCAGTGTGCGTTCGGGCAGGATTCCCGACCAGGTGGCGATGAACGACTCGAGCTTGGGCTCGGCCATCTCGCGGGCCGCGCGGTACAGCGGGTTGTTCATCGGTGGCAACCAGGAGAGCGAGCGCAACAGATCGTTGTCCCAGAAGGTCGAGTGCAGCGTGACGGCCTGATCGAGGATCGCCGCGGTGTCGTCCAGATCGGCTCCGACCACCTGGTCGACCATCCGTGCGTCGGTGATCTCCTCGATGAGCACGATGTACGGCGCACCCGACGGGTCGACGTCGGTGTAGTGACAATGGGGAACCCGCAGATTGATGGTGCGCGAGAATCGCGAGTAGAAGCTCGACTCCCGCTCGTAGAAGCCCATCGCCTGTGACATGAAGACGTTGCCCGGGGCCACCGCTTGACACTTGGCGATCATGGTGGTCGGTCGCGGACCCTCGGAGCCGTCGCGGTAGCGCAGGTGCAATCGGGTGACCTCGCCCAGCAGGCCGACGCCCTCGCCCAGGCGCTCGGCCCGTACGTCGACGATCTCGGCGACGGACCCGTCGAAGGCGCGGTTCAGCCAATCGGCCGTGAGGTGATCGGCGGTGGTGGGTATCGGCGGGCGCGTGGACACGGTCAGCCCGCCAACGATCCGGCATCGGCCACCACGACCTCACCGGTGATCCAGGCCGCCATGTCACTGGCGAGGAACAGGATCACGCGGGCGATGTCGTCGGCCTGCCCGGCGCGACCGAGCAACGTCTGGCTCATGCGGGCACCGACGTCGAGGCCGGCGGCCTTGAGCGGTGCGAGTTGGTCCTGCACGCCGGGGGTGTCGATCGGTCCGGGTGCGACGCCGACGACGCGGATGTTCATCGGTCCGAACTCGAGCGCCAAGGACTTCGTGAGTCCGACCACCGCGTGCTTGGAGACGACGTACGCACTGATGCCGGGAGCGGCCCGAAATCCGGTGGTGGAGGCCAGGTTCACGATGACGCCACCGGTGCCCATGCGCTTGGCCGCCTCGCGTGCGCACGCATAGGAGCCGCGCACGTTCACCTCGAGGAGTCGATCGATGAAATCGTCACTCGCCTGCAACGCCGGTCCGGTGGTGGGGTAGATGCCGGCGTTGTTGACCCAGATGTCGAGACCGCCGAGACGTTCGACGCACAGATCGGTGACCGCCACGATCGATGTGGTGTCGCTGATGTCGAGCGCGGTGCTGATGACGGTGCGCCCGGTCGCGCCGGCGATCTCGACGGCGGTCCGAGCCGCTCCGCTCTCGTCGATGTCGGCCACGATCACGTCGGCGCCGGCTTCGGCGAGACGCTTGGCCGTGGCCGCCCCGATGCCCTTGGCTCCGCCGGTGACGACGGCGCGACGACCCGACAACGACCACATTCGGTCGAGCGACGTGTTGCTGTGATCGGCGATCATGTGTCCCCCTCTCGGGTCGACCGACGATGGTCGGCGCGTCCCCGAAACCATTCTTATCGACCCGATCTTCTAGGGTTTGCCCCGTGGGGCGCGAACTGACCAGATTCGACGAGTTTCCCCGTCATCAGATCGGCAACACGTTCGACACCGTGGTGGACGGGTCGCAGCACTGGAGCGACGGTTTCTACTTCACCATGGGCGATGACGCCGGCCGGGTGGCGTGGTTCATGGGATTGCGTCTGCACATCAACAACGACGTCATCGACGGATTCGTCTGCACGGCCCTCGAGGGTCGGCAACACAACATGCGTTGGTCCCGTCGTCTTCGTCCGGCCATCGACGACATCGCCGTCGGACCGATGTCGGTCGAGATCGTCGAGGGACTGCGCACCTTGCGCACCGTCTGTGCCGCCAACGAACACGGCCAGGCGTACGACCTGTCGTGGGAGGGGGTTCATGCTCCCTACAACGAGGACCACGTGCAGGTCTACGTCAATGGTCGATTGCACAGCGATCGCTCGAACTACGACCAGGTGATGAGGGTGAACGGTTGGATCGAGGTGGGTGGCGAGCGCATCGAAGTGAACGACTGGACCGGCGTGCGCGATCACTCGTGGGGGATCGGCAACCAGACCGGTGGACCGCGGACCAACGTGATCGCTCCGCCGCCCGTTCACACGGCGCCCCCCGGGTTGCGTCAGTGGTGTTGGTATCGCATGCCGGATCGTTGCATCTTCTGGCAGTTCCACCACGCGGGCGGGAGGGCGCCCTACACGAAGCTCGAGACGCGTTGCGTGTATCCCTACGATGACCCCCGGGAGTCCTTCGCCTACACCTCGCTCGACTACGAGGTGGAATTCGTGAAGGTCGACGGCCGCAACTCCCGTCGTCTGAAGTCGTCCATCGTGCACCTCACCCGACCCGACGGGGTGGTGGAGTCCTATTCCAGCGAGCCGATCTCCTATCCGCTGTATCTTCAGGGCGGCGGCTATCACAACGGTTTCGACGACGCGTTGGGCCGAGGTGTGTATCGAGGCGATCTTCATCACGAGGGCGAGGTCTGGGAGATCGACCGCGTCACGTCGATCGTCACTCCCAAGCCCACCGATCTCAATCGTTGGCACTACGCCGAGGCCTGGGGCCGTTGCACGAATCTGGCCGACGCTCGAGACTCCGGAACAGGACACCTGGAATCGGTGGTACTCGGGCCGTACGAGGGCCTCTGATGCGCGCACTGGTGCTCGGTGGCTCCGTCTTCGTCGGCCGTCGCCTGGTCGAACGATTGGTGACCGAAGGACACCAGGTGGCGGTCCTGAATCGAGGGGTCACGCCGACCGCTCTGCCCGCCGGGGTCGAACATCTGGTGGCCGATCGCACCGACATGGAAGCGATGTCGCGGGTCCTGGCGGGCCGCGAGTGGGACGCGATCTTCGACGTGTCCGGTTTTGTGATGGTCGCCGGGGGCGGCGACATCGCCGGTCTGCTCGATCTGGTCGACGGTTCGGTGGGTCACTACGTCTACGTGTCGTCGATCATGGCCTACGACCAGTCGCAACTCGGGGTCTTCCCGTGGCACGAGGAACTCGACACCGACCGTTCCGGCCCCCGCTCGTACGGCGGATTCAAGGCCGTGGCCGAGGGTCGCATGATCGAACGTCACCGGCGGACCGCGTTCCCGGCGACCATCGTCCGACCGGCGGCGATCTACGGACCGTGCAACAACATCTACGACATGGAAACCCCCATGTTCCTGCGCCTCACCCAGCGGCGCCCGATCCTGTTGCCTCACGGAGGTCTGGTGACCGGCTCGTACGGGCACGTCGACGACCTGTGTCGGATGATGGTCGACATGATCGGCGTCGACGCGGCCAAGGGCGAGGTGTTCAACGCCACCGCCGAGGCGGTGACCACTCGCCACTACGTCGACACTCTCGCGACGATCGTCGGCGTCGAGCCGAACATCGTGATGGTCCCCGACGAGCGTCCGAACGGTTTCCCCAACGGGGTCTGGGGTCATCTCTTCGGCGATCGCCACCACGCGGTGTTGAGCATGGACAAGGCCCGTCGCTTGCTGGGATACGAGCCCGAGCTCGGCTTCGAGGATGGTCACCGGCACACCTACGACTGGTTCAAGAAGCAGGGTTGGGATCGCCTCGAAGGTCCGTTGTCGGATCCGGTGTGGCGCTCCAGTTGGGATTTCGAGGCCGAGGCTCGCGCCGCCGCCCTGTTGCGAGGCGACTGATGTCGCCCGACTTCGACGATGCGGTGGTGATGCGGAACACGGCCGCGGTTCTGCGCACGACGGTTCTTCCCGCCATCCAGGATCCGGCGGTCCGCACGACGGTGATCCAACTGATCGCGGTCCTCGAACGGCAAGTGGATCCGAACCACGCGGTCGCCGCGGATTCGTCGGAGGTCGAGGCCCTCGACGCGAAGTCGGCCGCGGACGGCGGGGTCTTGTCGGCGTTCCGTGGGCGATTGAACCCGTCATGAACCGGACCGAGTCCGAGGCCCTCTCTGACTGGTTGTCCGCCACCTTGGGTTGGTCGGCCGTCGAGTCGTTTCGCCGCATCAGCGAGGGTCATTCCCGGGAGATGGTGATCGCCACGTCGACCACCGGAGAGCGCGTGGTGGTGCGCATCGAACAGGGCGGAGTGTTCGGAACCGACGGGGTCGTGGAGTCACGTTTGATGACCGCTCTGCACGCTCACGGCGTTCCGGTGGCGCGCGTGTTGGCCGTCGACGAGACGGGTGCGATCATCGGACGACGGTTCTTCGTGATGGAGTACGTGTCTCACGTGCCCGACGCACCGTCGCCGGTGAACGATTTCATCAGCGTGTTGCACGCGACGCACGGCATCGACCCGACATCCGGCGCCTTGGGCGATCTGCTCGGAGCGTCGAACGTGTCGAGTGCTCGAGAAGCGACCATGAACCAGGTTCGGCGGTGGCGCGATGTGTACCGATCGTCGAGCAAGACGACAATCGCCCTCCTGGAACGCAGTGCCGAGTGGCTCGGGTCCAACGCACCCGACGGCGATCGGCTGAGCGTCGTTCATGGTGATGCCGGGCCGGACAACTTCGTTCACGACGGCGAACGAGTGACGGCCATCACCGACTGGGAGTTCGGGCACCTCGGTGACCCGCTGGAGGACTGGGTCTTCTGCATCCAGATGCGTGGATCGCGCGCGTTGCCCAAAGAGGAGTGGTTCGGGCGCCTGGCCGACATCACCGGCATCCGTATCGAAGTCGACGTCTGGCGATATTGGGAAGCCTTCAACTATTTCAAGGGGTCGTGTGCCAATCTCTCGTGTCGCGCACTGTACGAAAACGGCACGAATCCGGCGCCGAACATGGCCATCGTCGGCACCGCGGTGCACCGGGTCTTCCTGCGCCGTCTGGTCGAACTCGGCGTCGCGGTGTGACAGTATTCGGCATGAGTCCGAACACCGATCCCCGCATCGAACTCGTCAAGGATCTGTTCGCCGCGTGGAGTAGCGGCGACGCCGACGCTCCCGAGACGATGATGCACCCGCACGCCGTCCTGAACGACATCGTCGGCGGGTCGCACACCGGATGGCCGGCCATCCGTGCCTTCTTCAAGAAGGGACTCGACAAGTGGCCCGATCTGATGTTGCTGCCCGACCAGTTCTGGACCAGCGACGACGGCGTGGCGGTGACCTGGGTGATGAGCGCCACCATCACCGAGGAGATGGGCGCGGTTTTCGGCAAGCACCACGTGGGCAAGAAATGGTCGAGTCCCGGGATGAGTTGGCTACGCATCGTCGACGGTCGTGTCGTGCACGAGGTCGACTACCACGACAGTGGTGCGGTGCCGAAGTCGCTCAACGCGCAGTGAAACCGATGTGAAGATGTTTCAGGGCCCGTAGGCAGAAATTCGGGTGGTGACGGAAGTCGTTCGCTCCGTCGATGAACCACATCTTGTCCACACGGTCCACGAGGGCGCGAAAGCCGATGATCAACTCGCGTCGGGCCAAAGGCGCCCCGAGGCAGTGGTGGGTGCCGAATCCGAAGGCCACGTGACTGCGCACGTTCTCCCGGTCGAGGTCCATTTTCTCCGGGCACTCGAATTGATTCTCGTCGCGGTTCGCGGCTCCGTAACGAATGTTCACGACCGAGCCGGCGGGGATG
>JBJTBM010000064.1:0-12528 GCA_046091365.1 Acidimicrobiia bacterium
TTGAAGGTGCGGTCGATCACGCGGCGCCAGATGGCATCCAACGTGGTGCCGTCGACGCGCGCGTCGGTGAACACCAACGTGATGAGCGTGGCCATGTTCGGCTCGATCATGCCGACGCCCTTGGCGACACCCACCACGCGCGCGGATCCGCCCGCGACAGTGGCCTCGGCGATCTTGGGCACGGTGTCGGTGGTCATGATGCCGCGGGCGACGGCGTCGGCGTCGTGATCGGGCAGCGGGAACGGCAACGCGCTCAGGCCCGCCCGCACGCGGTCGATGGGATACTGCCGACCGATCACGCCGGTCGAGGCGATCAGCACGTCGTGCGGGTCGCAGCCCAGTCGCGCGGCGACGCCCTTGACGACTTCCAACGCGTTGCGCATGCCCTGCTCACCGGTGGCCACGTTGGCGTTCTTGGAGATGACCACCACGGCCCGGGCGCGACGATCGGCGACGTGCTTGCGTGACACCACCACACTCGGACCGGCGAAGCGACTCTGGGTGAACACCCCGGCTGCGGCCACCACGTCGGTCGCGGCCACCACGGTGAAATCGTCGGACGAATCCTTGATGCCCACGTTGGTGACGAACGACGAGAAACCCGAAGGCAGAGCGACCATGGGCAGAACCTACCGATTCAGTTCTTGTGGAGAGCGGCGTTCAGGCCGCCCCAGCTACCCGAACGCTGGACGGCTTCCACCGCGCCGCTGACGCTGTTGCGACGGAACAACAGACCGCTGGCTCCGGACAGTTCGCGCCCCTTCACCGTGTCGCCGTCGGGGAGCTTCACCAAGGTTCCGCCGGTGACGTAGAGGCCGGCTTCGACGATGCACTCGTCGCCCAGGCTGATGCCGATGCCGCTGTTGGCGCCGAGCAGACAACGTTCGCCGATGCTGACGACCTCCTTGCCGCCACCCGACAACGTGCCCATGATCGACGCGCCACCTCCGATGTCGCTGCCGTCGCCCACCACGACGCCGGCCGAGATGCGACCCTCCACCATGGAGGCTCCGAGCGTGCCGGCGTTGAAGTTGCAGAAACCCTCGTGCATGACCGTGGTGCCGGGTGAGAGGTGGGCGCCCAGACGCACGCGATCGGCGTCGGCGATGCGCACGCCACCGGGCACCACGTAGTCGGTCATGCGCGGGAACTTGTCGACGCCGTGCACGGTGAGGATGCGACCACTGCGGCGCTCTTCCCAACGCACGCGTTCCACCTGGTCGACCGCGATCGGCCCGAGGTTGGTCCAGGCCACGTTGGCGAGCAGTCCGAACGCGCCATCGAGGTTCAGCGTGCGGGGCTTGGCGAGGCGATGCGAGAGAAGATGCAGACGCAGGTACACGTCGACGGCGTCGGCGGGCGCGGTGTCGGTGTCGATCACGATGCGCTCGGCACTGACGGTCACGCCACGCAAGGCGTGCTGTTGTGGTTCCGTGGTGCGATCGGTGGCCGGTGCCGACACGCCCCAATCGAGCGTGTGGAACCACGCGTCGAGGATGGTGCCGTCAGCCGATGATCCGTCGGAAATGCGGGTGACGAGGGCGTGACCCCAGGCTGCGGGCATGTGTGGCTCCTTCGTGGCCGGCTCAGAAGACTTCTGGCCGGAGGGTCGGGAAGAGGATGACTTCCTTGATGCTGTGCACACCGGCCAACAACATGGCCACGCGGTCCATGCCGATCCCCAGACCGCCGGTGGGGGGTAGGCCGAACTCGAGGGCGCGCAGGTAGTCCTCGTCGACCGTTCCGCGCTCGGCGTCGCCGGCTTCCTTGGCGGCCTGCTCCTCCATGAAGCGGGCCCGCTGTTCGACGGGGTCGTTCAGCTCGGAGTAACCGTTGGCCAGTTCGCGCGCACCGACGAACAACTCGAATCGTTCGGTGAGGAACGGGTCGTTGCGATCAGTGCGTGCCAACGGTGAGATTTCCACGGGGTGACCGGTGACGAAGGTCGGACGGATCAACGACGACTCGGCCACCGACTCGAAGATCTCCTCGATCAACTTTCCGGGGCCCCAGTGCGGGTCGAAGCGAACGCCGTTGTCGTCGGCGACCTTGCGAAGGTGGTCGATCGACTGCGAGGGATGGACCGCGACGCCGGTCTTCTCCTCCACCAGATCGATCATGCGTGCGCGTCGCCACGGCTCGGCCAGGTCGACCTCGTGGAGGGTCCCCTCGGTGTCGGGGATCTGCACCACCGTGGTGCCGATCGCGTCGCGGGACGCCCGCACGATGAGTTCCTCGGCGATGGCCATCACCTCGCTGTAGTCGCCGAAGGCTTGGTACAGCTCGATCATCGTGAACTCGGGGTTGTGCCGCGTGCTGATGCCCTCGTTGCGGAACACGCGACCGATCTCGTACACGCGTTCCATGCCACCGACGATCAGTCGCTTGAGGTGGAGTTCGAGCGCGATGCGCAGGTATAGCTGCATGTCGAGCGAATTGTGATGGGTGACGAAGGGGCGTGCGTGGGCACCTCCGGCCTCGACGTGCAACACCGGCGTCTCGACCTCGATGAAGCCCTTCTCGGCGAGGGTGCGGCGGAAGCTGCTGATCACCGCGTGACGCACCTCGAAGGCTCGCCGGGCCTCGTCGTTGACGATGAGGTCGGTGTACCTCTGGCGGAAACGTGTGTCGGTGTCGGTGAGACCCTTCCACTTGTCGGGCAGAGGTCGCACGGCCTTCGAGAGCAATTGCATGCGCTCGACCTTCACCGACAATTCGCCCTTGCGGGTGGTCATGATCGTGCCGTCGACACCAACCCAGTCGCCGAGGTCGAGCGAACCGATGTCGGTGAAGGCCTCGTCGCCGACCACGGCTTTCGACACGAACAACTGAACTTCGCCGGCTCGGTCGCGCAAGGTGGCGAACACCAACTTGCCCTGCTCGCGCAACAACATCACGCGCCCGGCGACCGACACGCGGTGTTCGGTCTCGGTCCCGGCCTCGAGTTCACCCCATGTTCCGCGCACCTCGGCGAGGGTGTGGGTGCGGTCGAACCGGTAGGGGTAGGGCTCGATGCCCCGTCGCCGCATGTCGTCGAGGCGGGAGAGGCGTCGATTCTTCTCGGCCGTGAGACCGCTTCCGGAGGATTCCGGGGATTCGGTGGTCTCGGCCGTTTCGTCGCTCACAAGCACGAAACGGTAGTTGGTGGCGCGGTGCTCGGAAGAGTCAATAGTCACCGCAGTCGTGTGTTCGGCGCGAGTTCGTCGGGCCGTCCGTCGAGTAGAGGACGGGTAACCTGATCCCCATGGCAGTGCGCTTTCTGATCATCGGTGGCGGCCCGGCCGGCAACACCGCGGCCACCCACGCGGCCCGACTCGGTGCCGAGGTGACGATGGTCGAGCGCGATCTCGTCGGCGGTGCCGCGCACCTGCTCGACTGCATTCCCTCCAAGACGATGATCGCCACCGGCGGCGCGATGTCGTTCAGTCGACGCCTGCAGGGAATGGGTCTCGAGGAAGTGCAGCCCGAGATCGACGTGGAGGCACTCACCGAACGCATCGAGGACATCAAGGAGCACCTCTCGGGCAACACCGCCAACCTGTTGACGAGTCAAGGGGTGCGGATCCTGCGCGGCTCGGCTTGCTTCACGTCGGCCACCTCGGCCGAGGTGACGACGTCCGACGGCAAGAAGGTGAACGTGCCCTTCGACGCCGCTTTGATCGCCACCGGATCGCGTCCCCGCGTGCCCGACTGGGTTCAGCCCGACGGAGAGCGCGTCCTGACCACGCGCGACTGCTATCCGCCCAGGGTGTTTCCGTCGAGCGTGTGCGTGATCGGCTCGGGGGTCACCGGCGTGGAGTTCGTGCACATGTTCGAGTCCTTCGGAGCCAAGGTCACCCTCGTAGTGAGCCGGCAGCAGGTGCTTCCGGGCAAGGATCCCGAGGTGGCGGCGGTGCTCGAGGACGACTTCCTGCGTCGCGGCGTCGCGTTGCTCAAGGGCGCTCGTGCACAGTCGATCGAGCGCACCGCCGACGGTGTGATCGTGAAGTGCGACGATGGCCGTCAGGTGAAGGCGAGTCACGCCGTACTCGCCATCGGCTCGATCCCCAACAGTGACGGACTCGATCTCGACGCGGCCGGCGTGCACTTGGACGGCGGTGGTTACATACCGATCAACCACCACTGCGTCACCAACGTCGAACACATCTACGCGGCGGGCGACGTGAGTGGCAAGCTGCCGCTGTCGTCGGTGGCGTCCATGCAGGGTCGCAAGGTGGCCGAGCACGTGATGGGCCTGCACACCCGCGATCACCGTCACCTCGACTACGACAAGGCGGCCTCGGCGATCTTCACCGAACCCGAGATCGCCGACGTCGGGTTGGCCGAGGCGGAGGCTTTCGCGTCGGGGCGCAAGATCCGCGTCACCAAGGTGCCGTTCTCGGCGACGCCGAAGGCGCTCATCAACAACGATTCGCGCGGTTTCGTGAAGATCATCTCCGACCCCGCGACCGGGGTCGTGTTGGGTGGATCGATCGTCGGACGCCACGCGGCCGAACTGATCAGCGTGATCGCTCTCGCCGTCACCGCGAACTTGAAGGTGACCGACATCGTCGAGAGTCTGCTGGTGCACCCGGCGCTCTCCGAAGCCCTCATGGAGGCCGCCGAATGAGTGATTTCCCGCCCCCGCCGCCGTTGAACGAGAGTGCCGACCATTTGGCGACCGTCGGTCAACGCGCGTTGGCCCAGGTGTTGGACGGACTGATCATCGGTCTTCCGTTGTTCGTGTTGACGTTGTCGTTCGGAGGAGACCTGACCGACACCGAGAATTCGAACCTTGCCTGGCTCACCGTGCTGTGGCTCGGGGTGAGTTTGCTCTACAGCACGGCGTTCGTGGCGACCAGCGGTGCCACGCCGGGCAAGCGCATCATGAAGCTGCGGGTCGTGAATCGCGACGACGGCTCGCCGGTGAACTGGACCTACGCGGCCGTGCGCGCCCTCGTTCCCACCGTGGCCGGCGTGGTGCCCGTGATCGGATTCGCGTTGAACATCGCGGTGTACGTGCGTGCGTTCTTCCACCCGTATCGTCAGGGTCTGCACGACGCCGCCGCGGGCACCATCGTCGTCCGTCGCTGACCGGGAACGGTCCGCTCACAGTGGCCGGTAGACCTCGTCATGGGGGAACGGGCGCGGTTTCACGTACGGATCATCGGGGTTGACGGATCCGTCGGGCACGTCGTCCACGCGCACCCAGTCGCTCACCACGACGCGCCGGGTGATCGCCCACCGCCCGTCGACGTTCGACATGTCGTCGACGTAACGCACACCGGCCGTGACGTCCCGTATCGGCGTGTCGGGTCGCGGAATCGTGCGGTGATACGCGACGGCGTAGGTCTCGACCCGCGCTCGGTCTCCGTGCAACTCGATAAGCACATTCGCCATCGTGTGCGAGGTCACCGACCAGCGCGCCAACTGCCGTCCCAGCCAGACGATGAAGCCGTCGACATCGCCCTTGTAGGAGCCGTGATCGTCGGTTGCGCCGGTGTGATAGCACGAGCGCACCAGGTCGTAGTCGCGACGATCGACGCCACGGGCGTAACGAAAAATCACGTCACGAATTCGTTCGCGGGCCACGAGATCGTCGATGTCCACCGAATTACCTCCGTTTTCGGTACGCGAAAGTGCCGAAAACCGTTACTTTTCCGACCGAGATCGGAGGGTCAGGCGATGATGACGACGACGTCGCCCGAGCCCACCGTGTCGCCGGCCTTCACCTTCACCTCGGTCACCTTGCCGCTCTTTTCGGCCAGGATCTGGTTTTCCATCTTCATGGCCTCCAGCACGACGACCGCTTGACCGGCCTCCACCTCTTGGCCTACTTCGACGAGCACCTTGACGATCGTGCCCTGCATCGGGACCGCGACTTGTCCGGACCCGGCGCCTCCACCGGCACCGCCGCCAGCGGCGCGCTTGGGCTTGCTCGACTTGGCCGCACCCGCCGAGGCGACCACTGCGGTCTGTTCGGGCACCCACATGGCCACGTCGAACCGCTTGCCGTTCACTTCCACCGTGGTGTTGCGACGCACCAGAGGCTCGGCGTCGTCACCGTCGGTCGTGGGCGCCTTGGGGGCCTCGATTCCCGAGAGATCGAGCACCTCTTCCACCCACTTCGTGGAGTGCTTCATCGCGGCGAAATCCGGGTGGCGCAGGATCGCGAGGTCGGCCGGGATCGTGGTGGCCACACCTTCGACCACCATCTCCTCGAGCGCACGAATGGTGCGGGCGATGGCGGTGCTCCGGTCCTTGCCCCATACGACGAGTTTGCCCACCAGGTTGTCGTAGTACTGGCTGATCTCGTCGCCACTCTCATAACCCGAGTCGAAACGCACCCCAAAACCGTCGGATGGGACGAGCTTGGTGATCTTGCCGGGGGAGGGCAGGAACTTTCCGCCGGCGGGGTTCTCGGCGTTGATGCGGATCTCGATGCCGTGACCGTTGCGACGGGCGGCGACCTGCTCCTGGGTCATCGGCAGTTCCTCACCGCCAGCGACGCGGATCTGCCATTCGACGAGGTCGATGCCGGTGATCACCTCGGACACCGGGTGCTCCACCTGCAGGCGCGTGTTCATCTCGAGGAAGAAGAACTCTCCGTCTTGATAGATGAACTCCACGGTGCCCGCGTTGAAGTAACCCACGGCACGGGCGGCCTTGATCGCGGCCTCGCCCATCGCCTCCTCGATGCCGTCGCCCATGGCCACGGCCGGAGCCTCCTCGACCAATTTCTGGTGACGCCGTTGGGCCGAACAGTCCCGGGTGCTGACCCACACGTAATTGCCGTGCTGGTCGCCGACGATCTGCACCTCGACGTGACGCGGCCAGGTGAGGTACTTCTCGACGTAGATCTCGTCGCGACCGAAGAAGGCCTTGGCTTCGCGCTGTGCGCTGTCCATGGCGTCTTGCACCTCGTCGGCGCTTCGCACCACCTTCATGCCGCGACCGCCACCACCGAAGGCGGCCTTGATGGCGACGGGGTAACCGAACTTGGCGCCGAAGTCGGCGATCTCGGCGGCGGTCGTGACGAACTCGGTCGTGCCGGGCACGATCGGGCAGTCGCCGCGCAGGGCCGCTTTGCGGCTCGACACCTTGTCACCCATTTCGCGGATGGCGTCCGGCGGCGGGCCGATGAAGGCGACCCCCATGGCGGTGATCGCTTCGGCGAAGTCGGCGTTCTCGCTGAAGAAGCCGTAACCCGGGTGCACGCCGTCAGCGCCGCTCTTGCGGATCGCGTCGAGAATGGCGTCGGTGTTCAGGTAACTCTCGGCCGCGGTCTGCCCGCCCAGCGCGTAGGCCTCGTCGGCCAAGCGCACGTGCAGCGCGTTGCGGTCGAGTTCGGAGTACACGGCCACGGTGGCGATCCCCATCTCGCGGGCGGCTCGGATCACGCGAACAGCGATCTCCCCGCGGTTGGCAATCAGGATCTTTGTCAGTGGTTTGAGGGGCACAAGTGACAATGTTGGTCTGATGGACACCCCAATTGCCACCTTTGACGGTGCCGACCTTCCGGGCGAGGATCATCCGGACCCCGTTTTCCGGTCGCCGAGGATCGCCGGCGCGGGATGGAAAGTGCGCTGGATCGCCTCCACCGGGAGCACGAACGACGATTTGTGGCGGGCCGGTCGAGTCGGCGCCCCCGACCGTTTGGTGCTGGTGGCCGACCATCAAAGTGCCGGTCGCGGGCGCCTCGACCGGCGATGGGACGCCCCGCCGGGTACGAACCTGCTAGTCAGCCTGCTTTTTTGCCGTTCGGTCGCGGACCCGCACGACCTGGTTCGGGCCTGTGCGCTGGCGGCGGCGGACGCCGCGTCGGCGGTGGCCGGGGTGTCGGTCGGTCTGAAGTGGCCGAACGACCTTCTCGTCGAGGATCGCAAGTTGGCCGGAATTCTGGCCGCGGCCGGACCGGTCGACGCGAACGGTCCGGCGTTCGTGGTGGTGGGCATCGGACTGAACGTCGGCTGGGCGCCCGAGGGAGCGGCCCGTCTCGTCGCGAGCCCGTCGCCGGGAACGAGCGTGACGCCGACGACGGTGCTGACCGCGTTGCTCGAGTCACTCGACCGGGTGTTGGCGCTCGGAGTAAACGAGCGCCACGCGATGTATCGCGATCGATTAGCCACGATCGGACGCGCGGTGCGCGTCGAACTCGCCGACGGCACAACCGTCGAGGGTCGTGCGACCGACGTCGAGTCCGACGGGCGTCTGGTGGTGCTCGATTCGTGTGGGGTGTCGCATCGCTACGACGTCGGCGACGTCGTTCATCTGCGCTGAACGGCACGTGGGTATGACCCACGGCGACGCGAGCGAGCGAATAGTTTCGACGCATGGCCAACGACGAGCGGGCGCCGCGACGCCGTCGTCGACGACCCATCGCGCCGCGCGTCAACACCATCACGGTCGCTCTCGTCTTCGTGGCGCTCACGGCCGTCGGTTTGCTCGTGGCGACCAAGCAACAGGAGAACAACGTCGAGCGCGTCGGCGAGTTGAACGGCATGCTCGCCGACACCTCCGGGCCGTTCGTCAACTACCTGCTGGTCGGAAGCGACACCCGCGAGGGCGTCGACCCGAACAGCCCCGATTACTCGGGAATCGGCGACAGCAACGACGCGGGCGGGCAACGCAGTGACACCATGATGATCCTGCACGTCGACAACGAGAGGGGAACGGCGTCCTTGATGTCGATCCCGCGCGATTTGTGGGTCGACATCCCGGGATACGGCAAGAATCGCATCAACACCGCGTTCCAGTACGGAGCCGACGTACTCGTCACCACGGTGCAGCAAAGCCTCGGCGTGCCCTTGAATCACTACGTGGAAGTGAACTTCACCTCGTTCAAGTCGATCGTCTCGGCGCTCGGGGGGGTCGACCTCTGCTTCGATCACCCGACCCGCGACCTTCATGTCGGGCTCGACGTTCCTGATGCGGGTTGCTACACCCTCGACCCGATCCAGTCGCTCGCGTACGCGCGCAGCCGTTACTACGAGACGTTCCAGGACGGCGAGTGGGTGGTCGACGGTCGCGCCGACCTCGGACGCATCAGTCGGCAGCAAGCCTTCGTGCAAGCCGCCATCAGCAAGGCCATCGCCCAGACGGCGGCGAACCCTCTTCGCGCGAGCGAGCTCGTCGACGCCGCCGTCGCGTCGTTGCGCGTCGATCCCGGAACCAATCTCGTCGAGACCGCCGAGTACCTCAAGCCACTGGCGGGCAACGGCGTGACGCGATACGCGCTACCGGTGATGCCGGAGACGATCGACGGCAAGGATGTGCTCGTTCTGGGGGCCGATGCTCCCAATTACCTCGGGTATTTCGCCGGGGTGGTGGGGCCACCGGCCGAATGAACCGGCGTCTTCTGGCACAATGGAGGGGTCGGCCCGAGTCGACCCCCTGCTCATCGAGGAACTGACCACATGAAAGCCCTGATACTGGCCGGCGGTGCCGGGACGAGACTGCGCCCCATCACCCACACCAGCGCCAAGCAGTTGGTGCCGGTGGCCAACAAGCCGATCCTCTTCTACGGGATCGAGGCCATGGTGTCGGCGGGTATCACCGAGATCGGGGTGATCGTCGGCGACACCCGCGCCGAGGTGATGGCCGCACTCGGGGACGGGTCGCAATTCGGTGCGCGGATCACCTTCATCCCGCAAGATCAACCACTCGGCCTGGCGCACTGCGTGCTGATCGCCGCGGACTTCCTCGGTGACGACGACTTCGTCATGTACCTCGGCGACAATCTGCTCGAGCAGGATCTGGCGGCGTTCGTGCGCGCGTTCGAGACGGCGCGCAAGAGCAGCGAGCCGCCGACCGCCCAGATCCTCCTGAAGCAGGTACCCGATCCGCACCGCTTCGGCATCGCCGAACTCGACACGGCGGGCAACGTGGTGCGGCTCGTCGAGAAGCCGGCCGACCCGCCGACCGATCTGGCCCTGGTGGGCGTGTACCTGTTCGACACGACGATCAACGAAGCCGTGCGCGCCATCGTTCCGTCGCCGCGCGGCGAGCTCGAGATCACCGACGCCATCCAGTGGCTCGTCGACCAGGGGCGCCGGGTGCGCTGCGAGCTTCTCACCGGTTGGTGGATCGACACCGGCAAGTTGACACCGCTGTTGGAGGCGAACCGTCTCCTCCTGGAGGTCATCGAACCGCGCATCGACGGAGAGGTCGATGATGCGTCGAGCATCGACGGTCGGGTTGTCATCGAGGTCGGCGCCGTGGTGCGTAACTCGTCGTTGCGGGGACCACTGGTGATCGGCCGCGACGCCCGCGTCACCGACAGTTTCATCGGTCCGTTCACCGCGATCGGCAACGGTTGCGAGGTGACCAACAGCGAGGTCGAGCATTCCGTGATCATGGAACGCAGTCGCATCGTCGACATTCCGCGCCTGGAGGACAGTCTCATCGGCAAGGAGGCCGAAGTCACCCGCACCCAGAAGCGTCCCCGCGCATTGCGCTTGATGGTGGGCGACCACTGCCAGATCGACACGGAGTGAACCCATGCCCAAGGTGACGGCCAGCGACAAGATCGACGGAGTGTGGGTGGTCGAGCCCACGATCCACGGTGACCAACGGGGTCTCTTCATCGAGACCTACCGACGGGAGTGGTTCCCGAACGGTCGCGAGATGTTGCAGGGGAACCGCTCGAACAAACAAAAGGGTGCCTTGGTCGGCCTGCACTACCACATGCACCAGGCCGACTACTGGTACGCGCCGGTGGGCACCATTCGTGTGGTTCTGCACGATCTGCGCGAGGGTGGACCGACGGATGGGGCCACCCAGGTGCTCGAGATCAGCGGCGAGAACCACATGGGTGTGTACATCCCGCCCGGGGTCGCACACGGGTTCTCGGCGTTGACCGACGTGGTGATGACCTATCTCGTCGACGGGTACTACAACCCGGCCGACGAGTTGGGTGTGGCGTGGAACGATCCGGTGATCGGCGCCGACTGGGGAGTGGCCGAACCGATCATGAGCGAGCGCGACCGCACCAATCCGATGCGCGCCGACATCCCGTCCGGGCGTCGCCCGTACTGGCCGATGAGGACCTGACATGAAACTCTTCGTCACCGGAGCGGCCGGTTTCATCGGATCGAACTACGTGCGTTGGTTGTTGAAGAACAGCGACGACCGAGTGACGATCTTCGACAAGCTCACGTACGCGGGAAACCTCGAGAGCATTCGCGACCTGGTCGATGACAAGCGGTGTTGGTTCGTGCAAGGAGACATCTGCGACGCCGACGCGGTGCTGGCCGCCATGAAGGGTCACGACGCGGTCGTCCACTTCGCGGCCGAGAGCCACGTCGATCGATCGATAGTCGATCCCTACGCTTTCGTGCGCACCAACGCCTTCGGCACCAACGTGATGTGCGACGTGGCTCGCCAGGTGGGGGTCGAGCGTTTCCTGCACATCTCGACCGACGAGGTGTACGGGAGCATCGACGTGGGTTCGTTCTCCGAGACCGACATCTTGACGCCCCGCTCGCCGTACTCGGCCTCGAAGGCGTCGAGCGATCTCATCGCCCTGTCGTACGTCACGACTCACGGATTGCCGGTGGTTGTCACCCGCTGTTCGAACAACTTCGGCCCTTACCAGTTCCCGGAGAAGTTGATCCCGTTGTTCACCACCAACCTGCTCGACGGCAAGAAGGTGCCCCTCTACGGAGACGGGGGAAACGTCCGCGATTGGATCCACGTCGAGGATCACAACATCGCCGCCCACCTGGTGCTGCACAAGGGTGCGGTCGGCGAGATCTACAACATCGGTGCGCACAACGAGGTGACCAATCGAGAGATCACGTATCGCCTGATCGAGCTGTGCGGACGCGACGAATCCTTCATCAACCCCGTCGCCGATCGCCTCGGTCACGACCGTCGGTACTCGGTGCACATCGACAAGGTGACGGCCCTCGGCTGGAAGATGGGGCGCAGTTTCGAGGATTCCCTGGCCGAGACCGTCGCCTGGTACCGCGACAACCGTGTGTGGTGGGAACCGCTCAAGTCCCGCGCCGGACTGTGACGAGCCCATCGTGCGAATCCTCGTCACCGGGTCGAAGGGCCAACTCGGAACCGAACTGATGCGCGTCGTCGCCGAGGCCGGCGACGAACCGGTCGGCATCGACATCGACACGGTCGACATCACCGTTCGCAGCGCCGTGCATGAGGCACTGGCCGAGATCCGACCGGACGCGATCATCCACGGGGCGGCCTTCACGGCGGTCGATCTCTGCGAGAGCGAACCCGACAAGGCGATGCTCGTGAACGGAACGGCGGTGGAGCACATCGTCGAGGCCGCCGACGCGATTGGCGCCAACGTCGTCCACGTGAGCACCGATTACGTGTTCGACGGCACGAAAACCGGACCGTACGTCGAGACCGACGCTCCGAACCCCCGGAGCGTGTACGGCTCGACGAAACTCGCGGGCGAGATCGCGGCGCTCGCCTATCCCCGAACCGCGGTGGCGCGAACCTCGTGGGTCTGTGGGTTGCATGGCGGGAACATGGTCAAGACCGTCTTCAAGTTGGCCCGCGAGCGCGATTCGTTGTCGT
>JBJTBM010000065.1:0-3235 GCA_046091365.1 Acidimicrobiia bacterium
TGAGAGGTTCAGTTCGCACACCTGACGCGGACTACAGTGCGCGACATAGCCGAAGTTGCGAACAAAAGAGGAGAGTTGATGGCTGGGTTCGTTGGTCGTGTGTGGTGGCGGGTCGCGGGTGGTGCGGCCGTGTTGGGGATGGCGTGGGGTGCGTTCGCGTTGTCGGGTTCGGCGTCGACGATCCTGGGCACCACCGGCACCAACCCGTCTGCGATTGCGGTTGATGCGGCGGGCAACGTGTACACCGCCAACTTCGGCTCGGATGATGTTTCTAAGATCACGCCGGCGGGGGTGTCGACGATCCTGGGCACCATCGGCTCCTTCCCGTATGGGATTGCGGTTGATGGGGCGGGCAACGTGTACACCGCCAACAGCGGCTCGAATGATGTTTCTAAGATCACGCCGGCGGGGGTATCGACGATCCTGGGCGCCACCGGCTCCTTCCCGTTTGCGATTGCGGTTGATGGGGCGGGCCACGTGTACACCGCCAACAGCGGCTCGGATGATGTTTCTAAGATCACGCCGGCGGGGGTGTCGACGATCCTGGGCACCACCGGCACCGACCCGTATGCGATTGCGCTTGATGCAGCGGGCAACGTGTACACCGCCAACTACGTCTCGGATGATGTTTCCAAGATTACTGGCGCCGAACCAACGACCACGACAACGACCACGACAACGACAACGACCACGACAACGACCACGACAACGACGGTTCCCTCCACCACGACAACGCCGGTACCTCCCACCACGACCACGGCGGTTGCCTCACCAACAACGACGGTTCCGGCGGTTTCTTTGCCAGGGACGGGTCGGGATGTTTCACGGGTGGGCGTGGTCGGTCTTCTGTGTGCCGTGACCGGCATGGTGCTCTTCTGGCGGCGCCGCGTCAGCCTTTGAGGTTCTGAAGAGTTCGAGAGTGATGATCGTTCGCGTCGAGGTGCTCACCGCGACACCGCTGCTACCCGTCGAGCCGCTCGACGTCTGATACGCCCCCGCCCTCATCGGCGGGGGCGTATCGTTTTCATGCGATCTCCTCGTATCCCGGACACATCGCGGACACGGGAGACGAATCCCCTCAGGACCTTTGCGAGCACTCGTCTAGACTCGACGCCGATGACCTCGGGAAAAGACGCTCGTCAGCGCAACAAGAGAACTTGTCAAGCACCAAGTACGCCACCTTCACACCGTGGAGGTCATCGGTTCGAGACCGGTATCGCCCACTATATAAGCCCAGCGTAGAGGCCTGAGAGGTCTCCGCGAGGAGGACTCTCGGATCCGCTACGGCCACATTCGGACACGCGCCGTGGCCGGGATGTCGGCACGTTTTCCGAAGTGGCCTGCTCGGTGTTGTGCTGTGAGAGGTTCAGTTCGCGAGCACAAGGGCATTTGGCAGGGCCGTTACACGGTCGTCGACGCGGTCACCGGGACGAGACGTATGCGTAGTCGATCGCTGGCGACGCGGGATCGGAAGATTGGGCGATGAGATCAGCGTCCTCGATCCGCTTCGCGGACCATTACAAGATCCAGGTTTGGCAGGCGCGGTCGCTCGCCGCGGATCCCACTCGTCACGCTCTGAACTCTTTGGCCGATGCCGTGGGTCTCGGATCGTTCGAGGTACTCGGAACGTCGATTGCTCTCGAGTCGGTCACGTCGGCCCATGTGGGTCTCGACGCCGCGACCTCGCGCGAGGAGATCATCGTGTGGGTTCCGATGGTCGTCGTGGTCGCGGTTCGTGTGGTGGCCATTCGTTTCGACCTGCACTTGCCCCGCACTTCGAAGAACTGAATCAGCCGAGTCGCATCAGGTGTCGGCCGGGCGTAGTGAACGCGCCGCCCACCACCAGGCGGCCGTCGCCGTCGATCATCACGCTGAGCACGGCGGCGTCTAGTTGTTCGCTCCACGCCGTGGATGTCGTGGTGTCGATGGTTCCGTCGTCGTTCACGGCCATGAGCCAACTGTGTGGTGTGGTGAACCAACCGCCCACGGTGATCCGTCCCGACTTCTCATCCGACTTCTCGACGACCAACTTCTCGACGTAGCCGTCGAGAGTGTCGCCGACGGCCGCTGAGAACTTCTGGTTGAAGTCGTCATCGGGTGTGCCGTCAGCGGCGAATCGCGCCAGCGAGTTGGCCGGGGCCGTGAATTGACCGCCGATCACGATTCGACCGGTGACGTCGATCTCCACCGTCGACACGTAGCCAGCGACAGAGCCGTCGACCTTCGCGTTGAACGCCTCGTCGAGCGTGCCGTCGGAGTTGAAGCGAGCCAATGATGCCGTGGGGGTGCTGAAGGCCCCGCCCACGACGAAGCCACCGTCGGCATCCACGGCGACCGAGCCGATGGGAAGGTTCACCACATCACCCACGGCTGTGTTGAACGACTGAATCGGTTCGCCGTTGGCGTTGAAGCGGGCGAGTGAGCGACTCGGCGTCGTGAACTGCCCACCGATCACGACGTCGCCGTTGATCAACACGTCGATCGACACCACACCACCGTCGATCGCATCTCCGACGGCCGTGTTGAACGCGGTGTCGAGGGTGCCGTCGGGGTTGAAGCGAGCCAGCCGGCTGCTCGGTGCCGTGAAGTAGCCACCCACGAGGATCTTGCCGTCGGCCTGAACGGCCACCGAGTAGACGGCCTTGTCGATTACCTCGGCCACGTTGGCGTTGAATGCGCTGTCGGGAGTGCCGTCGGCGGCGAATCGGGCGAGTGACCGACTGGGAGTGGAAAAGCCTCCGCCCACGACGATTTTGCCGTCGGCCTGGATCGCGATGGCACCCACCGTGTCGTCGAGTGCGGAGTCGGTGGAGAACTCGGCATCGACACCGAGTGACGGGCCCGAATCGTCCGATCCTGAGCAGGCGATCGCCAGCAAAGTGGTCAGTGTGACTACGACGAATCGCGGATGAGTCCTCGGCATCGATCCCCCCAGAGTTCTGGGTTAACTCTAATCAAGCGGCGCTCGACCATTGTCGTGAGAGAATCTCGGCATGGAGCCGGTCCCCACCGTCGACATCTCGCACCCCTCGGCCACGTCGCTCGCCGCGCTCGACGCGGCCTGTCGCGATCATGGGTTCTTCTTGTTGGCTGGACATGGCCTCGACGACTTGATCGAGCGCGCCGCCTCGGGCGTATCATTCCCGGCGATCACCATCCCGTCGACGCGGGCGACGATCGGCTTGCGTCGACCGAAGGTCGCGAGACTCCGAGCGACCGCCGCGACGTCACCTCG
>JBJTBM010000066.1:0-8954 GCA_046091365.1 Acidimicrobiia bacterium
CCTCGGTGGCCTGACGCACGGCTTGTCGGCGAATCTGCCGCGCGTATCCCCACTGCAGCGGGAAGTCCTGCCAGATCAGCATGCCCAACTCGTCCGCGGCGTCGTACAACTCGGATCGCGAGATGTGCCCGTGAACGCGCAGCAGGTCGAGCCCGGCGTCGCGGGCCAGTTCGACGTCGCGACGCAACTCCGCGGTCGTCGCGACGCCGAGAAGGGCCCGGGTCGGCGCCAGGTTCGCACCCTTGATGAACAGTCGTTCGCCGTTGAGGGTGTACACCCAGTCGCGCACGGCCACCTCGCGCAGACCGGTGCGGCGATCGACCGCATGGCTCGTGACCCCGTCGCACGACACCTCCACCCGCACATCGGTCAGGTTCTGTGCTCCGAGCGACCACGGCCACCAGAGGGCGGGTTGGCGCACGTCGACGTCCCACTCGATCTCGTTCGTGCCACCGGCCATGGTGCGTTGCTGCTCGTCGCTCAACACCCCGTCGATCCAGGTGCTCACCTTCACCGGTCGCTCGACGTCGCATTCGAGTCGGGCGTGCAGTCGCAGGTTGGCGCGACTCTCGCTCGCGTCACGACAGAGAACGCGCAGGGCGTCGATGCGCACCGGACCCGTCGACTCGATGCGCACGCCACGCCAGATGCCGCCGGGGTTCAGGTCGGGATCGATGCAGTCCCAATGCTGGAAGACGCCGGTGATGTTGCGCTTGTTCTTCTTGTCCCGCTGGGGTGAACAGGTCGCGCCGATGGCCAACACGTGCTCTTCGTCGAGTCGCGACAAGGCGGTCACGTCGTAGGCGTGGGGCACGAAGTAACCCTCGGGATCCCCGAGATAGGCACCGTCGAGCCAGACGTCGCCTTGGTAGAAGATTCCGTCGACCACCACGAATCGACGCTCGCCCTCGGCCGGCGCGGGTAGGGAGAACTCGCGCCGATAGAGAAGTGGTCCGTTGCTGCGGGCGAAACCCGGGTGCGCCTGCCAGTGGCCCGGGACCGCGATCGTGGTCCATTCCGAGTCGTCGGTGTCGAGGCCCACGCTCGTGCGCAGAGTGTCATCGGAGGCGTTCGTCGCCCTCCACTCTCCGCTCAGATCGAGGTTCGGACGCACGATTCCGTCGGTGCGTCCCTCGGCATCGATGTTCACGCCACGAAACCGTAGTGGACGACCGCTTCCGCCGTGTCGCCAGCGCACGTCGGGCAGTACTGTCGCGTCATGGCTGAAACACGAGCGCCCGAAGTCGCGACGATCAAGGGCCTCCGGGCCGCGGGCTGGGTGTCACGCCCGGTCAAAGAGGAGATGCGACTCAACGCGGTGGCGCGCATCATGGCCAAGCAGCCTTTGTTCGAGGGAGTCCTCGGTTACGAGGAAACGGTCATGCCCCAACTCGAGAATGCGATCCTCGCCGGTCACGATGTGATCTTCCTCGGTGAGCGTGGCCAGGCCAAGACCCGCATGATCCGCAGCCTCACCGGATTGCTCGATGAGTGGATGCCGATCCTCGCCGGTAGCGAAATCAACGACGATCCGTACGCGCCGGTTTCCAAACACGCGCGGGATCTCGTGGAGCAGATGGGCGACAACGCCCCGATCGAGTGGGTGCACCGCACCGATCGATTCGGCGAGAAGTTGGCCACTCCCGACACCGCGATCGCCGACCTCATCGGCGAGGTCGATCCCATCAAGGTGGCCGAGGGTCGTTACCTCAGCGACGAACTCACCCTGCATTACGGGCTCGTGCCCCGCACCAACCGCGGCATCTTTGCCATCAACGAATTGCCCGACCTCTCCGAGCGCATCCAGGTCGGTCTGCTCAACATTCTCGAGGAGCGCGACGTGCAGGTGCGGGGCTACAAGATCCGCCTGCCCCTCGACGTGCTGCTGGTGGCCTCGGCGAACCCCGAGGACTACACCAACCGTGGTCGCATCATCACCCCGCTCAAGGACCGATTCGGCAGTCAGATACGCACGCACTACCCGCTCGAGGCGGCCACCGAAGTGAGCATCATCCGCCAGGAGGCGCGTCCCCCGAGCGTGGGGTCGATCAAGGTCACGGTTCCGGCGTACATGGAGACCGTCGTGGCCTCGTTCAGTCAACTCGCTCGTTCGAGCAGCCAGGTGAACCAGCGCAGTGGTGTCTCCGTGCGCCTGAGCGTGAGCAACTACGAGGTGATGGCCGCCAACGCGTTGCGTCGTGGCCTGCGACTGGGTGAGACCAACGTCGTGCCACGGGTGTGCGACCTCGATGCTTTCGCCGCCTCGACGGGGGGCAAGATCGAGATCGAGGCCATGGAGGACGGTCGCGAGGGTGCGATCCTGCGCGACCTCGTCAAGGCCGCGGTGCTCACGACCTATCGCGACGTGGTCAGCCCCGAGCTCACCCGTGACATCGTGACCGCGTTCGAGGAGGGCGCGGTGGTGCACACCGGCGAGGACGTGCCGTCGATCGACCAGGCCGCGTTGGTCGACTCGATCCCGGCGTTGCAGGCCGCGGTGACACCATTGCTCGCCGGCGACGAGAGCCCGGCCAACGTGGCGGCGGCGGTGGAGTTCGTGCTCGAGGGTATGCACCTCTCGAAGCGGCTCAACAAGGACCAGAGTTCGGGTAGCGGCGGAACGTACCGCAGCCGCTGACCCGTCAACCGTTGCCCAGTTTGTCCTCGATGTTCTTCAGTGCGTCGAGCACGCGGTCGGTCTCGCTTCGGTGCTCGTGCACCAGTCGTATCAACCAGAAGCGCATGAAGCGGGCCAGCGAGTAGCGCACGAAGAGGGCGGTGCCGGCGATCACGAGGGCCAGGCCGATGAGCGTGCCGGTGGCCAGGAACGCGATCTGGTCCCCCATGTTCTGGGTGCCGCTGGCCTGGAAACCACCGACGATCGCCAGAGCGACGCCGATGATGAGTGCCAACGATCCGATGACGAGCAGCCATCGCTCGCGGTCGGCTCTGGCACCGCGCAACTTCATCTCGCCGATCTCCTCGGTGAAGGTCTGGATTCGATTCTCGTTCATGTTGTTCGTTCCCTCGTGTCGTGTTTCTTGGTACTCGAAGTGTCGCGCCCGTGGTCACGAGCCGAGATAGGCCCCCGCCAGCACATCATCGCCGATCTCGGAGGCTTTGCCCGCCATGCGCACCGTTCCGTGGGCCAGTAGCACCGCCGTGTCGGCCACGCCGAGGACGGTTCGTGCGAATTGCTCGACGACGAGCACCGAGACCCCTTCGGCGGCGATCGCGGCCACCTGGGCGTACAGTTCGGCGACGATCAACGGTGCGAGCCCCATCGACAACTCGTCGAGCAACAGGATCGCCGGGTCGGTCGCCAGTGCCCGGGCCAGTGAGAGCATCTGTTGCTCTCCGCCCGACATCGTGCCCGCCAACTGGGTCCGTCTCTCACCGAGTCGAGGGAATCGGCCGTAGGTGCGCTCCTCGATGTCGTGCATCTTGTGTCCGCTGAAGGTGGCCATCAACAGGTTCTCGCGCACCGTCAGATTGGGGAAGATGCCGCGACCCTCGGGGATGGTGCACAGACCGGCCCGGGCGAGAGAACTGGCCGCGGCCCCCGTTACTTCGCGGCCGGCAACGATCAGTTGGCCGGCGGACGGGCGCAACAGCCCGCTGATCACCTTGATGGTCGTGCTCTTGCCGGCACCGTTGGGCCCCAGGAGCGCGACCACCTCGCCCCGACCCACGCGCAGGTCGACGCCGTGCAGCACGTCGATCGAACCGTAGCCGGCGCGCACGTTGCGCAACTCGAGGATCGGCGTGCCGCTCATGCCGTCCCCAAGTACGCCTGTAACACGGCGCGATCGTGCTGGATCTCGTTGGGGTCGCCCACCGCGATGATGTTGCCGAGGTCGAGCACGTGGATGCGATCGCACACGTGCATCACGAGATTCATGTCGTGTTCGACGAGCAGCACCCCGAGGCCGTCCCGGGCGAGTTCGCGCAGCAGTGTCCCGAGTCGCTCGGTCTCGCTGTCGTCGAGGCCGGACGCCGGTTCGTCGAGCAACAACAGGCGGGGCATCGTGGCCAGGGCGCGGGCGATCTCGACCAAGCGCGCCGATCCGGTCGGAAGATCGCCGGCGACGGTCTCGGCGAGATGGGCCACGCGGACCTTCTCCATGAGATCGTCGACCGTGCCGTCGACGTCGGGGACGGCGGCCAACTCGGCGGCCACCCGCACGTTGTCGCGAACCGTGAGCGAGGCGAACAACTCGAGGCGTTGGAAGGTGCGGGCCAAACCCCGCTTGGCCCGCTTGTGCGGGGCTTCACGGGTGATGTCGATCCCCCCGACGAACACCTGCCCGGCGGTCGGCTCCTGCATGCCGCTGATGACGTTGAAGAGCGTCGTCTTGCCCGCACCGTTCGGACCGATCAGACCGGTGACCTGACCAACGTCGGCTTCGAGATCGACGCCTCCGACGGCCATCACACCTCCGAAGCGAACCATGACTCCGCGCACCTCGAGCAGCGACATCAGATCACCGCACCGATCTTCTGCTCCGCCATTTCGATCTCTTCGCGCGTGAACGCGACTCCGAGTCCGGCCAGGTCGGGCGAGGCGGTGTGAACGCGCGGCGCATTCTCGGTGAGGCGTTGGGCGCCGACACCGAACAAGGCGACGAGTCCGATGGTCACGATGATTCGCTTGCCGGTCGCGTCGAGGGCGGTGCTCCAGTCGATACCTCCGGCAACACCGAGGCCGACGGCGAGCCACGCACCGGCCACGATGCGGCGACCTCGCTCGGCTGATGCGAGATTCGACAAGTTGGGTGCGACGGCCAACGTCCACACGATCATGGTCACGAAGAAGGACCAGTGCGAGAGCGCATCGACGGTCGTGAGAGCCCAGATGACGAAGGCTCCGGCACACGCCACACCGACCAGTCTCCCTCTTTCCATCATCGGGCGGAACGCGTCTCCGATCTGCGCCGCCGCTCCCTGCGGGTTGCGACCGAGCGTGATTCCGATGGTGCCGGGGCCGATTTTGGTCAGATTCTTGACGGTGGGCACGATGGTCGCCAGCACCGAGTTGCCGCCGAGCAACAGTCCGCCGAACAACGCTCCGGCAACCGAACCCACGCCGCCGACGACCGCGAGCAACACGATGGGCAGGCTCTGGGTGAACTCGTACTGCTGGGGGCTCACCTTGTCGCCGGCCAGCGCCCCGGCACAGGCCGCGATGGCGGCCGAGATGGCGAACGCCGCCAGTTTGGTGCGCGTGAGGCTCATGCCGAGCGTGGCCGCGGCGGCGGGTGAGTCCTTGAGTGCCACCAGGCGTCGTCCGAGCCGACTTCGTCGAACGGCGGTGACCAGAAGTCCGAGCAACGCGAAGACGATCGAAGCGAGGATCAATCTTCCGCGTGGAGTGTCGATGGTGACGAAGGGGACCTTGAGCACCGGCACGCTGATGTTGCCCGTCTGGAACGTCTGGCGTTGGTTGAAGACCATCTTGCTCACCATCACCGCGAACGCCGCCGTCGACAGCGCGAGGTAGATGCCCGACAGACGCAACGCGGGAAGGGCGACGATCGCCCCGACGACCGCGACGATCGCCACCGCCACGAGCAAGGTGAGGATGTTGCCGTTGCCGGGGAGTTTCGACATCGCGATCGCCCCGAGGCCGGCGAAGGTGAGCGGTGCGAGGGACATCTGACCGGCGTAACCGGTGAGCGGCACCAGGGACAGCGTCACCATCGCGAAAGTCAGCCCGTTCAGCAGAAGCAGCGTGTTGGCCCGGGTCAACATCCCCGACACTCCGACGACGACCACCACCAACACCACGGCTCCGAGGATCGCGGTCCGCCACTCGGGCACTCGGTGTTCCTCGCGGAACTTGACGGTGCCGACCTTCAGGCGGCTCTGTGGGCGGGCGAGCAGAGCGATGAACAAAACGATCGTCGGCATGGCGGCGCGCACACCGGACAGCGAGAATCCGAACGCGGTCTGCGGGAACCAGGATTCGTCGGAGATCATGAGGTAGTAGGCGTCGAGCAACCCGAGCAACCCGGCGCCGAGGAAGGTGAGGGGCAGGCTCCGCAGGCGGCCGATGATCGCGGCGGCGTAGGCGTTGATCACGAGGAGCACGAGTGGCTCGATGTTCAGCTGTTGGTCGCCGGCGAGCAGGATTCCGGCGAGTCCGGCGAGCGACGCACTGATTCCCCAAGCGAACATCGAGACCCGGTCGGGCCGACCGCCGTTGAGTTCGGTCAGACTGCGGTCGTCGACCACCGCGCGCATCGCCACACCCATCCGGGTCTTGTAGAGCACGATCCGCAACACGATCGCCACCACCACGGCACAACCGAAGGTGATGAGGCGGTGCCAACTGACGTTGAACCCGCCGATCGAGATGCTGTTCCCTTCGTAGAACTTTTGGAAGGCCTCACGACTCGCGTCGTTGGGCCAGATCCAGTTGGCCAATCCGATCATGAAGGCGAACAACGCCACCGTGACCGACAGTCGCACCACTTCGGTCGTGCCCTGTAGGCCGCGCATCACGAAACGTTCGGTGATCACCCCGAAGAGCGGACACAACACGAAGAGCGTGACGAACAGCGCCAGCGGAGCCGGAAGATTCCAGTCGAAGCGCAGTTGCCAGTACGTGAACGCCGCCAGCATTCCGGTGGCGCCGTGGGCGAGGTTGAAGATTCCGGAGGTCGTGTAGGTGACGACGAGTCCACTCGCCACCACGGCATAGATCGCACCGGTCGACAGACCGATGATGGTGAACGTCAGGAGTTCCTGCATCAGCGGTCGTTCGATCCGTTCACGACGAGGTCAGCCGTGACTCAGTTCGGTCTGGTCGGGTCGACGGCCAAGGAGACGTCTCCGAAGTCGCCCTCGATATCGACCGCGCCATTCTCGTCGCAGTGCCACCCACCACCGTTGTCGTCGGCGCTGCCGAGTTCGGGGTAGATGCGCTTCCACGCCCCGTCGACGACGCCCATGATGAGTCCGCACTTCGGTGGTTCGTTGCCACTGGGGTTCGACTCGGCGTGCAGGCCACCCGCGGTCCACGACGTGACCTTCTTGCCCTCGGCGAGCACGCACTCGCGTTCGAGCACGTTGTCGTTGGCGTCGAGACACGCGTTCGCCGACTGGGCGAACAGCAGAAGCGCCGACATCGCCTGCTGGCCGAGGCCGGCGATACGACCGTCGGGGTTGTAGGTCTCCATGATCTCGAGGAACTTGGCGAGCGCCGGGTTGTTGTCGGCCTCGTCGAACGGCGAGTAGACCGTGCGCACGCGCAGGCCCTCGGTCGACTGCGCGTTGCCCTCGGCGACGATCTGCTCGCTGTAGTGGTTAGCGTCGTTCAACACCAGGTCGGGCACGTAGCCGACCTCGCGCATCGCCTTGTAGAGCAACACCATGTTCCCGGGCTCACCGACGACCGAGAGCATGGTGATGCCCCCATCCTTCAGCTGTTGGGCGAACGGCGTCCAGTTGGCCTCGCCGGCGGGGTTCGTGGGGATCATCAGCGGATCGCCGAATCCTCCAAGGGCCGCCATGGTCGCCTTGATCTGCTCGGCGACCATCTTGGTGCTCACGAAGTCGCCGTAGATGATGGCCGGCTTGCCGATCGCCTCGGCTTGATACTGCTTGGCCCAGATGAACCACGAAGCCGGCTTCTTGTTGGGCGGGTTCGGGATCGGTTGCACGCGACCGTTGGCCATCGACGCTTCGGCGGTGACCGCGTACCCGGGGAACGAGATCATGCCGCACTCGTGGAAACGCGGGTACATCTGGTTGTCGAACACCCAACCACCACCGACCATGGCGAACACCTCGGCGCAGGCCTGCTCGGTGGCCGCCGGAACGTTGAACAACTTGCCGTCGAGGTCGACGATCTCGATCGGGAGTCCGCGGATACCGCCCTGCTCGTTGCACCAACCGGCGAAGGCCTCGGCCGCGTCGAGCATCTCGACGGTGAGGCCGGGGGCGGCCTCGTAGCCGTGGTCGGTGGCGGTTCCGATCTTGAGCGTGTCGCCGCCGTTCTGGCCGTCGGCGACGGTCGGCACCCCCGCGTCGGTGGCGGGACCACACGGGCTGGCCATGTCGCCGAACATCTCGCCGGCGGGCGCATCGGTGGTGGGTGCCTCCGAACCCGAGGGCGCCTCGGAGGACGGTGCCTCGGAGGACGGTGCGGGTCCGGTGTCACCGCCCTCCTCGCGATTCGAACATCCGACCGCGGTGATGGCGACCAGTGCGATCGCGATCATGGCCCGTGTCGAGCGAAGTTTGCTGATCATGATTCCCCCACGATTCCGATCGGGACCCCCACGGCCCGACTCACGTCCGACAATAGCAAGCAGCGGGGCGTTCTCGATAGGGCGCGGATTCCTCGCCGGCGGTGTGCGCCCGACGTTGCTCAAGTGATAAGAACGAACCCGTGTCCGCACCAACCTCGTCGTCGACAACGGGACCCGACGGAGTGTTCACCGCTCCTCTCGTCGTCGCATACCCGTACAAGCGCACCGTCGGAACCCTGCTGTCCCGTTTCTTCCAGTCCTTGCAGGAAGGTCGACTCGAGGGCACGAAAGGTTCCGACGGACGCGTGTACTTCCCGCCGGCCGAATTCGACCCTGTCACCGGTCGTCAACTCGACGAATGGGTGACCCTGGCCGAGACCGGAACGGTCGTCACCTGGGCTTGGCAGTCGGTCCCGCAACCGGATCAACCCTTGGAGCGTCCCTTCGCGTGGGCGATGGTCACCCTCGACGGGGCCGACGTGCCGATGTTGCACGCGGTCGACGCCGGCGAGATGGCGCGGATGCGCTCCGGTGCGCGGGTGAAGGTGCGCTGGGCCGACGAGCGTTCGGGTGGCATTCGCGACATCGCCTGTTTCGACCTGCTGGAGGGGGCGTCATGAGCGAGGCCGACGGAATCATGCGGCTGCGCCAGCCGATCTCGGTGACCTACAACTGGTCGGCTGGACCCAACGCCACCAG
>JBJTBM010000067.1:0-38226 GCA_046091365.1 Acidimicrobiia bacterium
CCGAGTCGGATCAGTCGCGAGATGGTCGCGGCGTCGCGCGACCAATCGATGCGTAACTCACCGGGCTCGATCTTGGCGGCGTGAGTGGGTTCGCCCACCTGCGGGACGGGCACGCTCAAGCCGTCACGAAGTTGCCGCAACAACAACGCGGTGCCATCAGCGATCAGTCGCGCCCGGATGTCGTCGGCGGTGGTGTCGGTCCCGATCGGCATGCGCGCCGAGGCCAACACTCCGCCGGTGTCGAGGCCCTCCTCCACCTGCATGATGCACACCCCGGTCTCGGAATCACCGGCGAGCAACGCGCGTTCGACGGGAGCGGCACCACGCCAGCGCGGAAGCAGCGACACGTGGATGTTCACCATGGGAAGCACCCGCAGGACATGGGGCTTGATGAGCGCGCCGTAGGCGACGACCACGCACAGATCGATCGGCCGACGACGGTGGCCGTCGAGCAACTCGTCGACCGAGTGTCCGACGGAAAGGCCCAATCGCCGGGCGCATTCCTTCACCGGGCTGGGCGACAACTCGGATCCCCGACCGCGGCGCTTGTCGGCTCGGGTGACCACGTGGGTCACCTCCACGCCGTCGTTCACCAGGGCCTCGAGCACCGGCACCGCCAGCGCCGGGGTGCCGAGGAACGCGACACGACGCACCGGCCCGCTGGGGAGGGGTGCCAATGCGGTCATTCGGCATTCAGCCGCTTGGGGGCGCCCAGCCCGGCGGCCTGTTCGGTGAGCTTCTTGTATTCGGCGATGGCGGCCTTGCGCTGCTCGGGTTGCATGCGGTCGAACATGAGCACGCCGTGGAGGTGGTCGAGTTCGTGTTGGAAGAGACGGGCCTCCAACTCGTCGGCCTCGATGGCCACCTCGTTGCCGTTCATGTCGATGCCCGTCATCAGGACGGTTTTGGGACGGGTCATCTCCACGTACAGCCCGGGGATGCTGAGGCAACCCTCGTCGTAGACCCATTCGCCGTCGGACTCGACGATGACGGGGTTGAGAACGACCATGGGTTCGTCGTCCATGTCCCACACGAAGATCTGGCGCTGGATGCCCACCTGCGGGGCCGCCAGACCGATACCGGAGTCGCTGTCGTAGAGGGTGTCGAACATCTCGTCGACGATCCGTACGATCTTGGCGTCGATGTCGGTGACCGGAAGCGCCGGCGAGGCGAGCACGGGGTCACCGAATGTCCGAATCTGGTACGACATGCGTGACAGGCTACCGATGCCATGACTTCCGACCCCGACCACCCGAACCAGCACTACTTCAGCGAGGAACCCGAGGTGGAGTCGGCGCGCAAGCGCATCGAGGTGAGTCTTCCCGAGGGAAGTTTCGAGATGGACACCGACACCGGTGTCTTCTCCCACGGTCGCGTCGACTCCGGTACGAAGTTCCTCTTGCTGGAGGCCCCTCCCCTTCCCGAGTCCGGCGACGTACTGGATCTGGGTTGCGGAGCCGGCGTGATCGCACTGACGATGGCGCGACGTCGACCGCGTTGTACGGTGTGGGCCGTCGACGTGAACGCTCGGGCGCGCCGATTGACGGACCACAACGCGCGCACGCTCGGTCTCGCCAACGTGCGCGTGGTCGCCCCCGACGAGGTGCCCTCCGACGTCTCGTTCGCCACCATCTGGAGCAATCCGCCGATCAAGGTGGGCAAGAGCGAGTTGCACGACATGATGCGACGGTGGCTACCTCGCCTCGCCCCCGGCGGGGAGGCGGTGCTGGTGGTGAACAAGAATCTCGGGAGCGACTCGTTGCAGAAGTGGTTGAACGAGCAGGGTCATCCCACCAGTCGATTGGCGTCGAGACAGGGATTTCGTCTGCTGCGCGTCGGCTAGATGCGAGTCGGGTCGACCTCGATGCGCAACTTCGAATTCGCGGGGCGTTCGGTGGAGGCGAGCGCGTCGGCCAACGAAGCCGAATCGGTCGCGCGCACCAACCATCGGTCGCGATGCGCGACAACCGTGACACCCGACGACCGCGCCAGAGCCTCGGCGAACCGATCGGCACCTTCTCCGTCGACGATGGCCATTGCAGAGAAAGGCGGCAACGCCAACGCCGCGCGGCGGGCCGCCTCGGATTCGCCGACCAGAGCGGGTCGTCCCGCCACCGCGGCGCGCACGACCTCGTGATCGCTCATGGTGGTCTGGATGAGCAGTCGCCCTCCGTCTCGTCGCTTGCCCAGCAAACGGGCCGCTCGGGCCACCAACGCCATCGCCTGTTCGGCGGCGCGATAACGGGGGGCCAACAGTTCGCTGTCGAAATCGAGGAACGCCACCACGTCGATACGACGAACTCGGTGCAACACCGCCTCGGTGCCCACGAAGACGTCGGCGACGGTGTCGTCGATCACGTCGGAGTCCTTGTTGGCCACCACCGACACCACGTCGCGTGCCGCGGCCGCCTCCAGTTCCTCGCGCAGTCGCGACACGCCCGGACGCAGGCGGGCCAACACGCCGGAACCGCACGACGCGCATACGCGCGGCCGGGTGGCGCCGCATGCCCCGCAGTCCAGGCGTCCGACCTCGTCCTCCCCCATCGCCGCGTCGCACTTCTCACAACGCACAAGGGTGTTGCATCCCCGACACGCCAGCAACTTCGCCTGTCCCTTGGTGTTCAACACGCACACCACGCGCGACTCGGGATCACGCAGATGGGCGATCAGTGCCGACGACACCAACGAGCGCTTCCACGGCTCCTTGTCGTTGCGATCGGCCACCTCCACCGCGGGCCAAGCCGCCGTCTCGCGTTCCGGTGGGGGCGCCACCACCGCGCGATCCTTCACCGCCGCGACCGACGGACACGGCGAGACCAACAACACCGGAGCGCCACGACGTCGGGCGCGTTCGATCACCACGTCGCGGGCGTGCCACGTGGGCACCCGCTCCTCCTGCAGCGTGTCTTCGTGCTCGTCGAGGACCACCGTGACCGCTAGATCGGGACACGGGGCGAATGCGGCGGCCCGCGCGCCGATCACCACGTCGACCCCGCCGCGGGCCTGGGACCACTCCTCGGGCATGAGTGCCACCGACACGCCGGTGCGTCGCAGGCGCGTGGCCAACACCCGCGCACCGTCGATGGACGCGCACACCACCAAGGTGGGGCCGAGGCGAGCGGCGGCCAGAACCGCCGGCATCTGATCGTCGCTCGGCGGCAGACGCAGAACACCACCGCCGTCGGCCAGCAGCGTCGTGGCCGCCGGCGACACCGGCTCGGCCAACACGGTCGTGCGACGCGTGGGAGACGCTCGGTTCACCACCGTGTTCGGCGACGCCGTCACGAGGAACGGACGCAGACGATTCGCCCCCCATCGCCACGACGCCCAACGACACAGGTCCAGCACTTCCTCGTCGGGACCAAGACCGCTCGATCGTTCGACGAACTTCAGTTTCGGGCCGCCTTCGGTCGCCGGTGCGAGCGACACGATCCAGCCGCCGACGTGGCGACCGTTCAGCGAGACCCGCACGCGACCACCGATGCTCACCGACGACGACATCTGCTCGGAGACGGCGTAATCGAACACCCGGTCGAGTCCGGTGACGTCGGGGACGATCCCGGCGACGAGATGCGGGGTCGAATCGGCCGAGGGCTTCGGCGTCATCGCCACGGCGCGAGGCTCAGCGGCCGAGCGCGGCCGAGAAGTCGGCGAGGCGGGAGAGCTTTTCCCATTCGAAGTCGGGCAGTTCACGGCCGAAGTGACCATACGCGGCGGTCGCGCGATAGATCGGTCGCTTCAACTTGAGGTCGCGCACGATGGCCGCCGGACGCAGGTCGAAGGTGGCACGCACCGCGGCCTCGATCTTCTGCACCGCCACCTTCTCGGTGCCGAACGTCTCGACGAGGATGCTCACTGGATGCGCCATACCGATGGCGTAGGCCACCTGCACCTCGCAACGATCGGCGGCACCGCTGGCCACCACGTGCTTGGCCACCCAGCGCGACGCATACGCGGCCGAGCGGTCGACTTTGCTCGGGTCCTTGCCGCTGAACGCACCGCCACCGTGGCGACCCATACCGCCGTAGGTGTCGACGATGATCTTGCGACCGGTGAGGCCGGTGTCGGCATGTGGTCCGCCCAACACGAACTTGCCGGTGGGGTTCACGTACACCGCATAGTCGTCGTCGGCGAACTGGGCCGGAATGACCGGACGGATGACCTGTTCGATGAGGTCGGGGCGGATGACGGTATCGCGGTCGACGCCGTCCTCGTGCTGCGTGGAGATGAGCACCGTGCGCAGACGCACGGGCTTGCCGTCGACGTAGTCGAAGGTGACCTGGGTCTTGCCGTCGGGGCGCAGGTACGGGATCTGACTCGACTTGCGCACCTCGGTGAGGCGCTCGGCCAGACGGTGAGCCACGAAGATCGGCAGCGGCATCAGTTCGGGCGTCTCGTTGCAGGCGTAGCCGAACATCATTCCCTGGTCGCCGGCGCCCTGCAGGTCCAGGTCGTCGCTGCCCGAACGCGCGCGAACCTCCTCGCTCTTGTCGACGCCTTGGGCGATGTCGGCGCTCTGGGCGTCGAGGGCCACCAGCACACCGCAGGTCTTGCCGTCGAAGCCGTACGCGGCGTTGTTGTAGCCGATGCCCAGGATCACCTCACGGGCGGTCTCGGCGATGTCGACGTAGGCGTCAGTCGTGATCTCACCGGACACCAGACACAGCCCGGTGGTCACCAGCGTCTCGCAGGCCACGCGGGCGTGGGGATCCTTGTCGAGGATCGCGTCGAGCACTGCGTCCGACACCTGGTCGGCGACTTTGTCGGGGTGACCCTCGGTGACGCTCTCCGAGGTGAAGGTCCAATTGCGACTCATGATGACTCCGGTGGTGTGATGGCGGTTCAGGACCGTGCGGACACGACCCGATCGATCAACTCGCGCGCCACGGCCCGCTTGTCGGTCAACGCCACCGACTCTAGAGCCTGGCCAGGACGCAGGAAGGTGACCGCGTTGGTGTCATGTTGGAATCCGACACCGGGTTGGCTCACGTCGTTGGCCACGATCATGTCGAGGTTCTTGCGCCGCAACTTCGACTCGGCGTTGGCCACCAGATCCGAGGTCTCGGCGGCGAATCCGACGATGGTCTGACCGGGACGTTTGTCGGCCCCCAATGCGCACAAAATGTCGGGGGTCGGCTCGAGAAAGATGCTCGGCACGCCGGCCTCTTTCTTGATCTTGCCCGTGGCGCAGGAGACCGGTCGGAAGTCGGCCACCGCCGCGGCCATCACCAACACGTCGGTCGTCGACCAGATGGCCTCGAGGGCCGACTGCATCTCGGCTGCGGTCTCGACATGCACGACGCGCACGCCGCTCGGCACGGGCAGTTCGACGGTCGACACCAGGGTCACGCACGCTCCGCGCTGGACCGCTTCGGCGGCCACGGCGTAACCCTGTTTACCGCTCGAACGATTGGCGATCACGCGCACCGCATCGATCGGCTCACGGGTGCCCCCGGCGGTGACCACCACGTGGGTTCCGGCCAGATCCTTCGGGCCGAGTTCGGCGCGCACCGCCGCCACGACGGCCTCGGGCGACGCCAGTCGACCCTTGCCGGAATCTCCACCGGCGAGTCGACCCTCTTCGGGTTCGACCACCGTGACGCCGCGCGAGATGAGGGTGGCGATGTTCTGCTGAACGGCGGGGTGTTCCCACATCTCGGTGTGCATCGCCGGACACACCACCACCGGCGCACGGGTGGCGATCAACACGTTGGTCAGCAGATCGGTGCTGAGACCGTTGGCGTAGGCGCCGAGCAGTCGCGCAGTGGCCGGGGCCACCAACACCAGGTCGGCACTCTGGCCCAACTTCGTGTGCGGGATGGGCGACTCCTCGTCCCACAGCGATGACTGAACAGGCTCGCTGCACAACGCCGACAACGTCGTGCGTCCGATGAAGTGTTCAGCACCGGTGGTCATCACCGGGATCACGTGGGCACCGGCATCGACGAGACGACGACACACTTCGACGGCCTTGTACGCGGCGATGCCACCGCACACGCCAACGACGATGCGCTTGCCGGCGAGGTCGCTCATGGTGCTCAGTCGGCGGCGGGTTCGCCGGCGCTCGCTTCGGCGGCGAGCGCGGCTTCGGCGGCGGCGCGAGCCGCGGCCTCGGCGGCCCGGCGCTCGGCCATCTCCTCACCCGACACGCGCTCGATCTTCTGGAGGGCGATCTCCTCGAAACCCATGCTCAACGGCTTGCGAAGCGAGGGAACCTGCGGCGGGATCAGTTTGCCCGAGGCCATGCCGGGGCTCGTGTAGTACTCCTGCAGGTCACGGGCGCGGCGCGCGGCCAAGGTGACGAGGCTGAACTTCGAGTCGACCTTGTCGAGCAAGGTCTCCAACTGCGGGGTCATCATCGAGTCACTGGCGGCCATTGCGCATCCTTCGTTCTGGCCCGCCTCTCGGCGAGCGCCCCGAGATCCTACCGCTGGATCCGGTCAACCCGCCCGGTGGCGGTCGATCAGGTCGATCAACTCGTCGACTGTTCGGTCGAGGTCGTCGTTCACCACGGTGGCGTCGGCCAGGGCGAGCCCGATGGGTTCCTCCTCTTCGGCCTTGCGCAGACGTTCGTGCACCTTGTGGTCGGGATCGCCGCGACCGATCAGCCGTCGGCGTTGCTCGTCACGCGAGGGCGGCAGGATGAAGATGAGCACCGAATCAGGGTGGCGGGCCTTCACCTGCTGGGCGCCGTCGACCTCGATTTCGAGCACCACGTCACGACCCGCGGCGAGGTCGGGAACCGGCGTGCCGTAATAGTTGCCGAGGAACTCGGTCCACTCGAGGAATCCCCCGGCGTCGCGATGGCGTTCGAACGCCGCACGGTCGGCGAAGACGTAGGCATCGTCACGCTCACCCGGACGCTGGGCTCGCGTCGTCCACGAACAACTAAGCAACAGACGGGGGTCGCGCCGCATCAACGCATCGACGATCGTGCCCTTTCCGACCCCGCCGGGACCGGAGATGATGAAGATGCGTGCTGGGCGACCTGAGGAGGATCCGGGCGTGGTGACCCGGTCGCTCACTTGGCCAGGTGGTCGAGCAGGGCCTTCTTCTGCTGGGCGCCCAGTCCCTGGATCTTGCGGTTGTCGGCGATGCCGACTTCCTCCATGATCTTGCGGGCCTTGACCTTGCCCAGACCGGGGAGGCTCTCGAGCATCGAGACGACCTTGAGCTTGCCCACATTCGGGTCGCTCGAGGCCAACGCGTCGGCCACCGTCAAGGTGCCCTGCTTCAGTTTGACCTTGATCTCGGCTCGGGCCGCACGGGCCTCGGCGGCCTTGGCGAGCGCCGCGGCGCGCTGTTCGGGTGTCAGTTGCGGAGGTGTTGCCATGGGCAGACCATACACACGGCTTTCGACCCTCGGGTGGATACCTCGCAGGTCAGAGGTGGGCTCGACCGACGATCGAGGCCGCCGAGGGGTGGCGGTGGGTCGCCAACCAGGCGACCAGGTCGTCGGCCACCCGGAACGGGGCGGACGGGTCGGCGAAGGTGGCGGTCCCCACCTGCACCGCGTTCGCCCCGGCCATCAGCAGTTCTGCGGCGCTCCATCCATCGCTGACACCCCCGACCCCCACGATGGGCAAGTCGGGATGGGCTGCACGAACGTCGTACACCGCACGAACCGCGACCGGGTGTATCGCCCGGCCCGACAAGCCCCCTCCCCCGTTGCCGAGTGCCGCCGTGCCGGTGGCGGGGTCGAGCGCCATGCCGAGCACGGTGTTGACCAGGGTCACCGCATCGGCCCCGGCCTCGCGCACCCGACCGGCGATGGCCACCAAGCGGTCGGTGTTCGGGCTGAGTTTGGCCCACACCGGGACCGCCAGGTGCTCGTTGACCGCTGCGACGACCGCGGCAGACAGGTCGGCGTCGTGGGCGAAGATCCCGTGACCGTTCATGTTCGGACAACTGAGGTTCACCTCGACGGCCACCACCGAGTCCGGTACCCGACCCGCCAGCGCCATCGCGGCCGCCCGGTACTCCTCGACACTGCGACCCCAGATGCTCACCACCGTCGTCGCCCCGCGAGCGGCGAGTCGAGGGGCATCGTCGCGCAACCACGCCTCCACCCCCGGACCCTGCAAGCCGACCGCGTTCAACATCCCCTGGTCCACCGGGTGGACTCGCGGGGCCGGGTTACCAGCCCACGGCATCACCGAGAGAGACTTCACGACCACCGCACCGAGTCGGGCCAGATCGCCGTAGGCGGCGAGTTCGTCGGCGTGACCCGCGGTGCCCGAGGCCGTCATCACGGCGTGTCGCAGACGCACGCGACCGATGGTCGCCGACGCGTCGACCGGAGCCATCGGTTGGCGTCGCCGATCAGCGCCCATGATGTTCCTGCAGACTGCGGACGTCGAGGGGCTCGCGCAATTGTTCGGCCATCCCGCGCACGGCCGCCAGTGCCGCCTCGACGGTCGTCACCGAACTCACCCGATGAACGTTGGCCGCCTTGCGGATCGCCTCGCCGTCGGTGCGGCCGCCGCGACCCTGGGGAGTGTTGATGACGAACGAGACGTCGCCGCTTGCGATCAGGTTGACCGCGGTGACCTTGGCGCCCTCGCTCACCTTGCCCACCACGGTGTCGACCATGTGACCGAAGCGACCGAGGTAATCGGCCGTGCCCGGGGTGGCCACGATGCCGAAACCCAACTCGCGCAAGCGCTTGGCCACCACGATGCCCGCGGGCTTGTCGCCGTCGGCCAGGGAGAGGAACACCGTGCCACTCGACGGCAACACCGTTCCGGCGGCCAATTCGGCCTTGTAGAACGCTTTGCCGAAACTGTGGTCGATGCCCATCACTTCGCCGGTCGAACGCATCTCGGGTCCGAGCGCGGTGTCTACCTCCGGAAATCGACTGAAGGGCAGCACGGCTTCTTTCACCGCCACCGTCGTCGGCGAATCGAGCAGAACCGAACGCGACAACAGTCCCTCGGATCGCAATTCGGTCAGGGTCGCGCCGAGCATGACCCGGGTGGCCACCTTGGCGAGGGGCACGCCGGTGGCCTTGGCCACGAAGGGCACCGTGCGACTTGCGCGGGGGTTCGCCTCGATGACGAACACGTTCGTTCCGGCCACGGCAAACTGCACGTTGAGCAGACCGCGCACGTCGAGTGCGTTGGCAATGGCCGCGGTGTAGCTCTCGATGACCTCGACCACCCACGAGGGCAATGTCTGTGGCGGGATGGCACAGGCCGAGTCGCCCGAGTGCACCCCGGCCTCCTCGACGTGCTCCATCACACCGCCGATGACAACTTCGCCGGTGTGGTCGCGAATCGCATCGACATCGACCTCGGTGGCGTCCTCGAGGAAACGGTCGACGAGGACCGGTCGTTCGGCCGACAAACCGCCCTCCTTGCCGAGGCTGCCGAAGCCCGACAACTCGGCCATGGCGCGCGCGAGGTGATCACGATCGTGGACGATCTGCATCGCCCGACCGCCCAGCACGTAACTCGGGCGCACGAGTACCGGAAAGCCGACCCGGTCGACGATGGCCAGAGCCTGGGCCAGGTCGACCGCCGTGCCGCCCGGAGGCTGCGGGATGCTCAGCGAGGCACAGAGTGCGTTCCACTTCTCGCGGTCCTCGGCGAGGTCGATGGACGCCGGCGAGGTCCCCGCAATGAGCTCGGTCGGGATCTGACCCGACAACTTGAGGGGCGTCTGCCCACCGAGCGACACGATGACCTTGGGCATCCGACCACCCGCCGCGGCGGTCTCGGCGGCGATCACGTTCAGGACGTCCTCTTTGGTGAGCGGTTCGAAGTACAGACGGTCGCTGGTGTCGTAGTCGGTCGACACGGTCTCGGGGTTGCAGTTGACCATCACCGTTTCGAAGCCGGCGTCACGCAACGCAAACGAGGCGTGCACGCAGCAGTAGTCGAACTCGATCCCCTGCCCGATGCGGTTCGGACCAGAGCCGAGGATGATCACCCGTTGGCGGTCCGACGGACGCACCTCGTTCTCGTCCTCGTAGGTGGAGTAGTGGTACGGCGTCTCGGCGGCGAATTCGGCCGAACAGGTGTCGACGGTCTTGTAGGTGGGGATCACGCCGGCGGACTCGCGCGCCGAGCGCACCTCGGACTCGCTCGTTCCCCAAAGATGGGCCAGCTGGGCGTCGCTGAAGCCGAGTCGCTTCGCGCGCCGCCAGGCCCTCGTCGACAGCGACGACGCGGTCACCTCGGACAGTGCGTGGCGCTCTTCCACGATCATCGACATCTGGTCGAGGAACCACGGATCGACCCGACAAGCATCGTGGATGCGATCGATCGACACGCCGCGACGCAACAATTCTCCGACCTGGAAGATGCGGTCGGGGGTCGCCACGGCGACCAGAGCGAGAAGCTCGTCGTCGGTGACGGTCGACAACTGGACCTCGGCCGGATCGCAACCGAGACCGAGTCGACCTTGTTCGAGCGAACGCAGGGCCTTCTGCAGGCTCTCGGGGAATGTGCGCCCGATGGCCATCACCTCGCCGACGCTCTGCATCTGTGTTCCGAGCACCCCGCTCGTGCCGGGCAGTTTCTCGAAGGCCCAACGCGGGATCTTGGTCACCACGTAGTCGATCGTCGGCTCGAAGCTGGCCGGGGTGGCCCGGGTGATGTCGTTGGGGATCTCGTCGAGGGTGTAACCCACCGCGAGTTTCGCGGCGATCTTGGCGATCGGGAATCCGGTCGCTTTCGACGCGAGCGCGCTGCTGCGCGACACGCGCGGATTCATCTCGATGACGACCTGGTCGCCCGTGAGCGGATTCACGGCGAACTGGACGTTCGATCCGCCGGTCTCGACCCCGACGCGTCGGATGCACGCGAACGCCGCGTCGCGCATTCGCTGGTACTCGACGTCGCTCAGCGTCTGTGCCGGGGCCACGGTGATGGAGTCGCCGGTGTGCACGCCCATGGGATCGAAGTTCTCGATCGAGCAGATGATCACGCAGTTGTCCGCGCGGTCGCGCATGACTTCGAGTTCGTACTCCTTCCATCCGGCGATGCTCTTCTCGATGAGAATTTCGCTGATCGGGCTGGCCGCCAGTCCGTTGGCGGCGATCGACTCGAATTGTTCGGGGGTGCCCGCGATACCGGTGCCGCGACCGCCGAGGATGTACGCCGGACGGATGATCGCCGGCAAACCGATGGTCGCCACCACCGTGCGCGCCTCGTCCATCGTGTGGGCGATTCCGCTGACGGGCACCGACAGTCCGATCTCGAGCATGGCCTGTTTGAACTTGTCGCGATCCTCCGCCGTCGCGATGGCCTCGGCGTTGGCACCGATCAACTCGGGGGTGCCCGGCACCCCGACGAGACCTCGTTCGAACAGCGCCATCGCGGTGTTCAAGCCGGTCTGGCCCCCCAGAGTGGGAAGCACCGCGTCGGGACGCTCGCGTTCGATGATGCGCGCCACCACTTCCCATGTGAGCGGCTCGATGTAGGTGCGATCGGCGAAGTCGGGGTCGGTCATGATCGTCGCCGGGTTCGAGTTGGCCAGGATCACGCGATAGCCCTCGTCCCTCAGCACTCGGCAGGCCTGCGTGCCCGAGTAGTCGAACTCACAGGCCTGTCCGATGACGATCGGACCGGAACCGATGATGAGGATCGAGGAGAGATCGGTGCGCTTGGGCATCTCAGATGCTCCCGTTCTTCATGAGATTGGCGAACTGGTCGAAGAGATAACGGCTGTCGTGCGGGCCGGGTCCGGCCTCGGGGTGGTACTGAACGCTGAAGGCCGGGGCGTCGCGCACCACCATGCCCTCGTTGGTGCCGTCGTTCAGGTTCACGTGGGTCACGCTCACCCGACCCTCGAGACTCCCGGGGTCGATGCAGAAGTTGTGGTTCTGACTGGTGATCTCGACGTGACCCGAGGCCTCGTGACGCACGGGGTGGTTGCCACCGTGGTGGCCGAACGGGAGCTTGTACGTACGACCCCCGAGAGCGCGACCCAGCAACTGGTGTCCGAGACAGATGCCGAAGATCGGCACGCGGCCGAGCAAGTCGCCGATGGCGTCCACCGCGTACCCCACCGCCTGCGGGTCACCCGGGCCGTTCGACAAGAACACCCCTTGGGGCGAACGTGCCAGCACCTCAGAGGCCGGAGTCGTCGCCGGCACCACCTCGACGGTGGCGATCTCGGACAGACAACGCAGGATGGTGGTCTTGATGCCGAAGTCGTACGCCACCACCCGCAACGGTCCGGCTCCGACAACGTACGGCTCGGGGGTCGTCACCTTGCCCACGAGGTCGACGCCGTCGGTGCCATTCTCGGCGCGGGCCGCGGCGAGCAATTCCGATTCCGCCGCGGTGCCGAAGGCGCCCGGCATCGCACCGGTGTCGCGCAGGAGTCGGGTCAGACGCCGGGTGTCCACCCCGGCGATGCCGGAGATTCCCGCCGCGCGCAACATGGCGTCGAGGCCCTGCTCGGCGCGGTGGTTACTGTGTCGTCGCGCCAGTTCGCGCACGATCACCCCCCGACAGTGGGGCCGCCGGGCCTCGTCGTCGACGACCGTCGTGCCGTAGTTGCCGATGTGGGGATAGGTGAAGGTGACGATCTGGCCGGCGTAACTGGGGTCGGTGAGCACCTCTTGGTATCCCGAAAGAACGGTGTTGAACACCACTTCACCCGACGAGATCGCGGCCCCGGCACCAATGGCCTCGCCCTCGAAGACGCTGCCGTCAGCCAATACGAGCAGGGCGTCGCGGGGGGAGGTGGCGGTCATGAGGGGTCCTTTTCCGGTGGACGGGATGAATGCATGACCATACGACATACTGCATGAAAATGGCTCATCGCTGGGCCACCCCGTCGATGACCACGGGTCGCCCCGCCAGCACGGTGTGGCGCACCCGACCGGTCACCGACCGACCGTGGTACGGGGTGTTGCGACTCTTGCTGGCCAAGGCGTGACGATCGACGGTCCACGGGGCGCCCGGGTCGACCACGGCGAGATTGGCCGGTTCTCCGACGGCCACCGGTCGCCCGTGCCGTTCGTGGAGGTGCGCGATGCGCGCGGGCTTCCAACTGAGACAGGCGAGCACGGACTGCAGATCTAGGCCGAACTCTCCCACCGAGAGGGCGAATGCGGTCTCGAGTCCGAGCATGCCCGGTGGCGCGGCGTCGAGAGGTTGCTCTTTCAGGTGATCGGCGTGCGGAGCGTGATCGGTCGCGATCGCGTCGATGGTGCCGTCCCGAAGTCCGGTACGAAGCGCTTCGATGTCGGCCATCGTGCGCAGGGGCGGATTCACCTTGAAAACCGGATCGAAAGAACGTAACGACTCGTCCGTGAGAGTGAGATGGTGCGGGGTCACCTCGGCGGTGACGGACAGCCCGTCGGCTTTGGCGGCACGCACGAGTTCGACGCTGCGCGCCGTGGACACGTGCAGCACGTGCAGGCGACCACCCGTGATGCGCACCAGTTCGATGTCGCGGTGGACCATCAACTCCTCGGCGATCGACGGCCAACCGGGCAATCCGAGGTGACTGCAACACGAGCCCTCGTGCATCACCGCTCCGGCGGTCAGCCGCGCGACCTCGCAGTGTTGGGCCATCGTCACACCGAGGTCGGCGGCGTATTCGAAGGCCCGCCGCATGAGCAGCGGGTCTTGCACGCCGTTTCCGTCGTCGGTGAACAGACGCACGCCGGACTTCATCAATTCGGCGTAAGGAACCAGACGTTCCCCGGCCCGCCCCACCGTGATGCACCCGGAGGGTTCCACGTCGCACAGGCCGGCGCGACGACCCTGTTCGCGTACGAACTCCACGACCGCGCGCGAGTCCTGAGCCGGGTCGGTGTTGGGCATCGCGACCACCGCGGTGAATCCACCCAATGCGGCTGCCCGACTGCCCGTTTCGATGGTTTCGGACTCCTCGCGACCGGGTTCGCGAAGGTGGGTGTGCAAGTCGACGAATCCCGGGCAGACGACGGCGTCGCTCGCGTCGAGAACGGTTTCCGCGTCGGGCAATTCCCCACCGGCGTCGACCACCATCGCGACTCGACCGTCAACCACGTGGACGTCGGCACGACGCCCCTCGCGCGGGGTCGTGGCGTCGATGAGGAGACCGCCGACGATGTTGAGAGAAGTCAAGACGCCACCTCCGAGTTGGGATCACCGAGCACGTCGAACAGGACCGCCATACGCACCGCCACCCCGTTGCTCACTTGTCGGGTGACCATCGACCGCTCGATCTCCGACGGATCGATCATCATCTCCACTCCCCGGTTCATCGGGCCGGGATGCATCACGAGGCAGGTCGAGCGCAGACGCGCCGCGCGGGGGCGGTCGAGACCGAATCGGTCCGAGTATTCCGACAGGTCGGGAACCAGTGCCTCGTTCATGCGCTCACGCTGCATGCGCAACATGTAGAGCGCGTCGACCTCGCCGACCACCTCGTCGAGATCGCTCGTCCACTCGACCGGCCACGAGGCGATGTCGGGTGGCAACAGGGTGCGCGGTGCGACCACCACGACCGCGGCACCCAGCGCCGTGAAGGCCTGGATGTTGCTTCGTGCGACACGACTGTGGCGCACGTCGCCGACGATCGCCACCCGCAGGCCCTCGAGACAGCCGGCGGTCGCGGGTCGGTCGAACTCAGTGCGGATCGTGTGACAGTCGAGCAACGCCTGCGTCGGGTGTTGGTGCCAGCCGTCGCCCGCGTTGATGACGCTGGCGTCAGTCCACTCCGAGATCCGCCAGGGCACGCCCGACGTCTTGTGACGCACCACGAAGGCCGCCACTCCCATCGCGCTCACGGTCTCGACGGTGTCACGCAGACTCTCGCCCTTGTTGACGCTCGAGGTGGAGACGCTGAAGGTCATGGTGTCGGCCGACAATCGCTTGGCCGCCGTCTCGAAACTGATGCGCGTGCGGGTCGAGTCCTCGAAGAACAGGCTCACCACGGTGCGCCCGACGAGGGCGGGAACCTTGGGCACGGGGCGGCGGTTCACCTCCACCATGTGGTCGGTGAGCGCGAGGATGCGCACGATGCCGTCGACACCGAGTTCGGGGATGCTGCGTAGATGCCTCACGACGTCACCTTGCGCCTGATCGTGACCCCCGCCTCGGTCGCGCTGACATCCTCGTCGCGCCCGGTCGGAAGGTTCTTGCCGACGTAGTCGGGTCGGATCGGCAGCTCGCGGTGTCCGCGGTCGACCATCACCGCCAATTGCACGGCCGCCGGTCGCCCGTATTGGTTGAGCGCGTCGAGTGCCGCCCGAACGGTGCGGCCCGTGTACAGCACGTCGTCGACGAGCACCACCGTCGAACCGGCCAGGTCGACCGGTATCTCGGTCACCGACACCGGTGTCACCGGACGCATCGAGATGTCGTCGCGAAAAAGAGCCACGTCGAGACGACCGACGGGCACCTCCGTCGACGGATCGATGCGGGCGATGGCGGCGGCGAGACGATCAGCGATCCAGACTCCCCCACGTTGCAACCCGACGATCACGACACCGTCGAGACCACGATTGCGTTCGATCACCTCGTGGGCGATCCGGGTGATCGCGCGCGACACGTCGGCGTCGCCCAGCACCACGACGGACTCGGTGGAGGAAACGGCTCCCGTCGACGAGGTGCTCGATGATGTGGGCGGGCGCGAACCCGGTGCGACGTTGTTCATGTTTCCTCCGTTCGGGCCTCACGGGACCCGTTTGACGGTCGGTGAAACTATAGCAGCGCGACGCGACTCAGGTGCGGAGTCGTTCGAGAATCTGAACGAGGTCGGACGGCAACGCCGAGGTGAACGCCAGGTGCCGCTCCGAAAAGGGGTGGAGGAACTCGAGGCCACCGGCATGCAGGAACGGGCGACCGATCACGAGGGGAGCCCGGGCGCCGCCATACGACGGGTCGCCGACCACCGGGTGTCCGGTGGCCTGCAGATGCACCCGGATCTGGTGGGTGCGCCCGGTTTCAAGTTCGCAGCTGACGAGGGACACCTCGGGGTCACCGAACGTCGACTCGACGCGATAGTTCGTGCGGGCCGGCTTACCGCTGGCCACCACGGCCATGCGCAGCGGATCGCGGGGATCGCGCCCGATGGCGGCGTCGATGGTGCCGATCGGAGCCGCTGGTCGACCCCAGACGAGCGCGGTGTAGCGCCGGGTCACCGCGCGCGACGCCATCATCTCGACGAGCGCGTCGTACGCGCGCGCGGTGCGGGCCACGATGAGCAGCCCCGTGGTCCCCACGTCGAGGCGGTGCACGATCCCCGGACGATGGGCTTCACCGACACCGGCTATCTCGGGAAACACGGCGAGCAATCCGTTCACGAGGGTTCCGGTGGCATTGCCCGCACCGGGGTGCACGACGACTCCGGCCGCCTTGTCGACCACGATGACGTCGTCGTCGGCGTGCACGACATCGACCGCCACCGAGTGATCGGCCGCCGGAGGCTCCTCGACCGGAAGTTTGGACGGATCGATGGCGACCGTCTGACCGGCCCGAAGACGGACCTTCCCGGAGAGGGCCGCCATCCCGTCGACCGTCACGCCACCGGCGACGATCACGGCGCTGGCGTCGGCCCGGCTCACCTCGATCACCAACGACACGATGCGATCGAGTCGTTCACCGTCGAGAGCCTCGGGGATCTCCTCGGAGACGACGCGCGTCACGCCGCGCTCCGCGACAAGAACCCGATCACGAGCAAAGCACCACCGACGTTGATGCAGGCGTCGGCCACGTTGAAGATCGGGAACCATTGGAAATCGATGAAGTCCACCACCCGGCCCCGGAACCAGGCTTCCTCACGGAACAACCGGTCGACGATGTTGCCGATCGCCCCGCCCACGATCAGACCGACCGCGATGGTCGCCAAAGGTCCGTTGCCCCGCTTGAGCGACACCAACAGCCCGACGACCACCACCGTCGCCACCACGCCGATGATCGCGCCCAGACTCTGGCCGCGTCCGAACGCCATGCCTCCGTTGAAGGCCAGGTTGAAGCGCAGAGTCCAGAACACGTCGACGACGTGACCGTCATCGAGCGACGAGACCGCCCAGTGTTTGGTGATTTGATCGAGCAACACGCACAGGGCGGCGATCATTATCGAGGCTCGACGCGACCATCGGGGTGACGTCTCACCGGACGGTTCGTTCATCGACGGCCGATCCCGCCGACCCTCTCCTCGACGAGTTCGGTGGCCCACGGAATGACCTCGAGTCGCTCACGGGGAATCGGCCGGGTGGAGACCACGCTGTAGCCGTAGTCACCGGTTTCGATGCGCTTCAGGGCCGCATCGATATCGTCGACCAGTTGACGCGCCTGCTCGGACAACACCCGATCGCGCTCCCGCTCGACGGCCATCGTGTCGCCTTCGCCGCCGTCCTCGTCGAACTGGTCGTCGCCCATGCCGGCTTCCTCGATCAACTTCTCGCGCTCGTTCTCGAGTCGTTCGGCCTGGCCCAGCAGACGGTCGCGTTCGGCCACCAGCAAGGTGCGCTGCGCCCGCAGGAACGCCAGATCGAAATCCTTGTTGGAGATGATGCCATCCTTGGTCTTGGGCTTCTTGCCCGGCACCGCGGGCTTGACGAACACCGGCTTCTTCGGTGCAACCTTGACGGGCGCCTTTGTCACGGGGGATTTCGTCACGGTGACACCCTGGGGAGCCACGGACTTTTGCGGTGCCGGCTTCTTGGCGACGGACTTCTTCGCCACCGCCTTCTTCGGTGCCGGCTTCTTGGCGACGACTTTTGTCGGCGCTGCTTTCTTCGGTGCCGGCTTCTTGGCGACGACTTTCTTGGGTGCCGGCTTCTTGGCGACGGCCTTCTTCGGCGCTGCTTTCTTCGGTGCCGGCTTCTTGGGTGCCGGCTTCTTCGCGACGGCCTTCTTCGGCGCTGCTTTCTTCGGTGCCGGCTTCTTGGCGACGGCTTTCTTGGGTGCCGGCTTCTTGGGTGCCGGCTTCTTGACCGATTTGCTGGCCATGGGGACGTCCTTGGTCGAGGTTTCCCGCGAGGATAGTCCGCCGGTCGCGTTTGTTATCGGACTGCCAACACCGAAATGTGCACCGGCTCGTCGTCGAGTTCGGCGGTGGGTGGTCCGTCCACCCAGGCGATCGAGGTCGCCAGAGTCTCGGTTGCGATCATGTCGCTGAACGCAGCGACCCGTCGACGTGTGGACTCCGACACCCCGAGGCCCAAATCGATGCGATCGCTCACGTCGAGTCCGGCATCACGTCGTGCTTGTTGCACGAGTCGGATCAGATCGCGAGCGGTTCCCTCGGCGGCCAACTCCGGCGTCACGTCGATGTCGAGGGTCACCATGCCGAGACCGTCGGCGAGCGTGGCTCCCGCACTTCCCTCGGCGGCGGCCATCTTGAGGTTGTACTCGCCGGCCACCAACTCGATGCCACCGGCGACGACCACACCGCCGTCGTGTGTCCAGTCGCCGGCCTTGACCGCCTTGATGACATCTTGGGTGCGGCCACCGAGTCGGGGACCGAGCGCACCAGGGATCACCTGCAGGACCGCGGTGACACCCGATTCGCGTGCAGTGGACAAGGTCACCCGCTTCACATTCACTTCGTCGGCGATGATGTCGACGAAATCGCGCAGGGACTCGGCGTCCGGGTGCGACACGGTCAGCTCGGCCAGTGGCAGGCGGACGCGGCGAGCGTGCGCCTTGCGCACCGACAGGGTCGACGAGCAAACCTCGCGCACCCGATCCATCGCTACAACCAATGCCTGGTCGCGCGGAAGCGAGTCACGCGCGGGCCAATCCGTGAGGTGCACGCTTCCCTCGCCGGTGAGACCCCGGTATACCTCGTCGGTCACGAGGGGCAACAGTGGCGCGGCCACCCGACACAAGGTTTCGAGCACGGTGTGCAACGTGTCGACCGCGTCGACGTCACCAGACCAGAAGCGGTCGCGCGACCGGCGGATGTACCAATTGGTGAGCACGTCGAGAAAATCGCGCAGCGATGCGCACGCGGAGAAGAGGTCGTAGGCGTCGAGATCGTCGGTCACCGTGTCGACGAGGTCGGCGGCTTTGGCGAGGACGTAGCGGTCGAGGACGTGCCCCGAGTCGGTACGCACCTTCCCCGTTACCTTCTCGGCGTTGGCGTACAGACCGAGGAAGTACCACGAGTTCCAGAGCGGCAACATGACCTGTCGCACGGTCTCGCGGATACCCGCCTCGGTGACAGAGAAATCGGCGCCACGGAGAATGGCCGACGACAACAGGTACCAGCGCATCGCGTCGGCGCCGTAGGTGTCGAAAACCACCATCGGGTCGGGGTAGTTGCGCAAACTCTTCGACATCTTCTGTCCGTCGTCACCCAGGACGATGCCGTGGCTGACGCAGGTCGAGAAGGCCGGTCGGTCGAAGAGGGCGGTGGCGAGAACGTGCAAGGTGTAGAACCATCCCCGCGTCTGGCCGATGTACTCGACGATGAAGTCACCCGGATAGTGCTGCTCGAACCACTCGGTGTTCTCGAAGGGATAATGAACCTGGGCAAAGGGCATCGAGCCGCTCTCGAACCAACAGTCGAGCACCTCGGGAACCCGACGCATCATCGATCGGCCCGTCGGATCGTCGGGGTTGACGCGCACGAGGTCGTCGACGGCGGGACGGTGCAGATCGGTGATCGTCACGCCGAAGTCGCGCTCCAGTTCGGCCAGGCTTCCGTACACGTCGAGTCGCGGGTACGTCGGGTCGTCGCTCTTCCACACCGGGATGGGAGAGCCCCAGAACCGGTTGCGGCTGATCGACCAGTCGCGGGCGTTGGCGATCCACTTTCCGAACGAACCCTCCTTCAGGTGCTCGGGGACCCAGGTGATCTGTTGGTTCAGCTCGACCATGCGCGCCTTGATGGCCGTCACCTCGACGAACCAACTGGAGATGGCGCGATACACGAGGGGCTCGGCGCACCGCCAGCAATGCGGGTACGAGTGCGAATAGGTGTCGTGTCTGACCACCACACCATCGGCCTTGAGGCGTTTGATGACCGAAGGGTTCGCCGCGAACACGTGCTGACCGGCCCAGTCGACGACCTCGGCGGTGTAACAACCGTGGCTGTCCATCGGGCAGATCGTCTCGATGCCGGCGGCCTGACACGCCACTTGGTCGTCTTCGCCGAAACCGGGAGCCATGTGCACGACTCCGGTGCCGTCGTCGGTGGTGACGAAGTCGCCACCCAACACCCGGAACGCGTTGGATGTCGTCGCGAAATAGTCGAACAAGGGCCGGTAACGACGGCCCACGAGCTCGGAACCGCGCAGGGTTCCGACACGCACCGCACCCGCCAACTCGCGCTCGTACGCGCCGAGACGGGCCTCGGCCAACACCATGCGCTCGCCCTCATGTTCGACCACGCAGTAGTCGACATCGGGATTGACCGCGAGCGCGAGGTTCGACGGCAGGGTCCATGGGGTGGTCGTCCACGCCAGCAGGCTCTCGCCCGATTCGAGCGCGAAGCGCACGGTGAGTGCGGGGTCCTGACGATCGCGGTACACGTCGTCCATGCGTGTCTCGGTGTTGCTCAGCGGCGTCTCGCACCGCCAGCAGTACGCGAGCACCCGGTTGCCCTCGTAGATGAGACCTTTGTCGTGGAGCGTCTTGAACGCCCACATCACGCTTTCCATGTACGGCAGGTCGAGCGTCTTGTAATCGTTCTCGAAGTCGACCCAGCGGGCTTGACGGGTGACGTACCGCTCCCATTCGTTCGTGTAGCGCAGCACCGACGAGCGGCAATACTCGTTGAACTTCTCGATGCCGAACGCCGTCACCTCGGGATGCCCCGAGATGCCCAATTGCTTCTCGGCCTCGACCTCGGCGGGTAGTCCGTGGCAGTCCCAGCCGAAACGGCGCTCGACCCGCTGACCGCGCATCGTGCGATAACGCGGAATCGCGTCCTTCACGAATCCGGTCAGCAGGTGGCCATAGTGCGGCAACCCGTTGGCGAAGGGTGGGCCGTCGTAAAACACGAACTCGTCGTCGGTGCCCCGCTCGTCGACCGAGGTCGCAAAGGTGCCCTCGATGGTCCAGCGCGACAAGGTGGCCGCTTCGATCGCCGGGAAGTCGGGCTGGGCGTCGACGGGGGGATACGGACGAGCGTTCATGCCGAAGGGCGAGGCTATCGGGCGGCTCTCAGCGCAGAATCAAGTTGCGCAGCAGTTGCAACGCGAGGAGCAAGACGACCGGAGAGAGGTCGAGGCCGCCCATGGACGGCAGAGCGCGACGAATGGGGCCGAGCAGGGGCTCGGTCACGCGTCCGGTGAGGTCGCGGATGGTGTCGATCGGACCACCGCGCGAGGGGAACCACGACAGGATCACCCGGATGAGGACGACGAACGTGTACAACCCGATGAGGTTGGAAATCAGTTCCTTCACGTCGGTCAGTAATCGACGTTCGGGCGCGGCGCGGGCTTGAGCAAGTACACGCCCCGTGCCACCTTTTCGATCTTGCCGTGCAACGCGTAGCAGAGACCGCTCGAGAAGTCGATCATGCGTCGAGCCACCTCGTCGTCGCAGCCCTCGGTGTTGAGGATGACCGGTTGACCTTCGCGATAGCGGTTCGCAACCTCTTGGATGTCGTTGAAGCGGATGGCCTTGACGGTGTGCGGCTCACCCTGAACGGTGCCGCCCACCGTGCGCACCGCCGAACTACGACCCGACACCGGTCGCGGCTGGATCGAGGAATCGTCGATACCGACGCGTCGGGGCGGAATGGGATCGGTGTCGCGCGGGGTCACCTGACGGGCCACGGGACGCGAACCGCCGTCGTCGAACTCGGAACGACGACCGTCGACCGGACGCGACACCCCGCCCGAACGATCAGGGGCGTCCTGGTCGTCGTAATCGTCGTAGGCGTCGTCCTCTCCGAGGCCGAGGTAATCCATGGCTTTCCTGAAGAACGACATCATCCGCAGAATAGTGCCCGCTACCGCCCCGCGGGTGGACGGTCCCCGAAGATCGCCGCGCCCACCCGAATCAGTGTGGAACCCTCGGCGATGGCGACCTCCCAGTCGCCGCTCATCCCCATCGAGACGTCGGCCAGCCCGAGCGTGCTCGCCAAGCGGGCGGTCGCGGCGAAGGCCCGGCGGGTGAGTTCGAGGTCGGGGAGGGTCGGGCCCATCGTCATCAATCCCTCCACCCGCAGTCCGCGCGCGAGCGCCGCGGCGACGAGACCTTCGGTCGCCGCCGGGACGCATCCACCCTTGTTCGGTTCGGCTGTCGCGTTGACCTGCACGAGCACCCGGGCCCCGGGTCGGCGTGCGGCCACCTCGGCGATCACCGACTCACGATCGAGCGTCTGCCAGACGTCGACCACCGCAGCCAGATTCCGCACCTTGTTCGACTGCACCGACCCGATGAAGTGCACCTCGGGTCGCGACGGCGACCGGGCGTCGATCTCGCCGACCTTGGCGATCAGCTCGTTGGCGTAGTTCTCGCCGATCCGGTCACACCCGACAGCGCGCACCGCCTCGACGGCCTCGACGGGGAAGGTCTTGGTGACGGCGACGACGCGCACCCGATCACCACCGAGTTGGCGCACCCGTTCGACGAGACGCAGATACCGCTCACCGGCGTGCGACCACTCGTTCACGACGCCACCCGCCACACCGCCAGCACCTGCCGCTCGGTCTCCGACCGCGCGCGATGCGAGAAGAACAGATCTCCGCGACATCCGGTGCACAGGCCGACGTCGATGATCGTCAGCGACGGCGCGCTCGACGTCAGCGCCGTGCGAACGCAGGCCGTCATGTCGAGTGCGGTGCGACCCCGACCGTCACGCGCGACCACCGACGGTCCGAACCGCTCGACCATGCTCGCGAGATCGGTGTCACCGAATTCGTAGCAACAGGGTCGGATGTGAGCACCCACGATCGCCACCCGGGGTTCGTCGCCGGCCTCGCGCATCGCCGAGATCGAGCGTTCGAGCGCCCCGTCGCGCGCGCCGCGCCATCCGGCGTGGACTCCGGCCACCACCTCGTCACCGAGCACCACGACCGGCGCGCAGTCACCGACCCAGACACCGAGCACGGCCGACGACGAACGGGTGAGGGTGATGTCGCCACTCGCGCCGTCGTGTCGGCCCGGTGCGTCGACCCAGCGGGCTTCGACGCCGTGGTCCTCGGTCAGTTGGGTCCACTCGAGATCGGCCAGGCGACGGCGAACCTTGCGCCAGTCAGGTGCAGCGTCGGGACGGAAATCGCCGTCTCGACGCACGGAGTGCACAACCCTCACATCGGGGCGCGCGGGGATGTCGATGAGAGCGGGCATCGTGCCCGCCGACTCACTTCAAGAACGACGGGACGTCGAAGTCGTCGTCACCATCGTCGGCCGGACCCGCCGGGTCGCTGGCGAAGATGTCCTTGGGTGCCGGCGCCGGGCGCGGCTCGCGCTGCGGAGACGCCGAACGTCCGGTCGGACGACCCGTGGGACGCACCTGCGGCGCGCCGTCCCAGCGGTCGAAGCCGGCGGCGATGACGGTGACCTTCACCTCGTCGCCCATGTCGTCGTTGATCACGGTGCCGAAGATGATGTTGGCGTCCTGGTGGGCGATGCCGTGGATGATCTCGGCCGCCTCGTTCATCTCCATGAGGGTCATGGACGAAGGACCGGTGACGTTGAGCAACACTCCGCGAGCTCCCTCGATCGAGGCCTCGAGCAGGTTGCTGGACAGCGCCTTGAGGGCGGCGTCACGGGCGCGGCTGTCGCCGCTCGCGGTGCCGATACCCATCAGGGCCGAGCCGGCGTTCTGCAGGGTCATCTTGACGTCGGCGAAGTCGGTGTTGATGAGACCCGGATTGGTGATGAGATCCGAGATACCCGAAACACCGCTGTACAACACCTCGTCGGCGCGCCCGAAGGCCTCCATGACCGTGTCGCGAGCGTCGACGACGGACAACAGTCGATCGTTGGGAACGACGATCAACGTGTCGACCTTCTCCTTCAGTTTGGCGATACCGGCGTCGGCCTGCACGGCGCGGCGACGACCCTCGAAGGAGAACGGACGCGTGACGATGCCGATCGTCAACGCTCCGAGGCTCTTGGCCACTTCGGCCACGACCGGAGCCGCACCGGTACCCGTGCCGCCGCCCTCACCAGCGGCGATGAACACCATGTCGGCACCCTTGAGTGCATCCTCGACGTCGTCGCGGTGCGCCTCGGCCGCCTGACGTCCGACCTCGGGATCGCTTCCCGCGCCGAGACCGCGGGTCAGTTCCCGACCGACGTCGAGCTTCAACTCGGCGTCGCTCGTCATCAAGGCCTGGATGTCGGTGTTGATCCCGATGAACTCGACACCGCGCAGGTTGCGCTCGATCATCCGGTTCACCGCGTTCACTCCACCACCGCCAACGCCGACCACCTTGATCTGGCAGATGTAGTTGTTCTGTCCACCAACCATGCTGGGAGACTCCTCCACTCTCGGGTCGTCAGCTGCGCCGACTACGTGTACTGGGCATTCGTCGTGTTGCGGGTATTGCGTCGTTCGGTAACCCCGCACCAGTCGAGCACGACCGAACGGGCTGTAAACGTCGCCATTCTCCCACTTCCGAGCGCGAAGTTGGGGGATACCCCGGTCATCCGAGGCGACAAAGCCCTGCTAGATGGGCATGACGCCTCAACGGACACTGGGTTCACCGCTCGACACGTCGATGGTCGCGTACTTGTTCGACCCCTGCTTCTTGATCTCGTTGACCACCCCGACCAACTTGGCCTGGAAGTTGTCCGGGCGACCGAACAGGACCTCGACCTCGTTGGTGAGCGACATCGAGATCTCCCCGCTCGGCGACACCGCCATGGCGATCAGCCGGACGCGCAGGTCGGCCGGGAGGGCGTTGATCAATTGGGCGGCGCCGAGGAAAGGTTGGTCGACCGTGTCCCCCGCCGACAGGTTGGGGCCGGTGCCCGAGATCGGGGGGTAGTCGACGGGATCGCCTTCGATCACGTCGAGTACCCGACCATCCCGGTCGATGACCCGGTTGAAACCGTCGACGGCTCGGTAGAACGCGATCGGCTCGCGCTCGACGATCTGGATCAGAACCCGCGACGGGAGGTGCCGCGACACCGACGCGTTCTGCACCCACGCGATGCGCTCGAGACGCGTCTCCGCGGCGTGCAAGTCGGCCGTCAGGATCGGTTCGCCCTTCAAGTCGGCGACCACCTCGCCGAGCGCGGTGGGGTTCGTGTACACGTTCCCCTCGACCTCGACCCGACGGATCGACATGATCGGCGAGGTAAGCAACAACAACCCGACCAGGACCGCCACGATCGCGCGGCCGAGGATGCTGAACCAACGCAAACGACGGCGACCGGCCGCGCGACGGATAGAGATGCGCCGCTTGCGGAAACGCTCGGCCCCCACGGCGGGCGAGGGGGCCGGACCGGAGTCGTCGTCGGAGATACGCACCCGCTTCGTGCCGGACGGGCTGGCATCGACGCGGCGCGACGACGTCGGGGCCGGACTCTTCGCGGCCGGTTTCGACGCCGGCTTCTTCGCGGCCGGCTTCGATGATTTCCTCGGCGACGCCGGTGCGGGCGACGGACGCGCGAGGCGCTCGCGTAGCGACCGGCGAGGAGCAGTCGGTGCCGACGGTTCCACCCCGGCCGAGGTCGTCTCGGGGGAGAAGACCGCGGCCAACTCGGCCTGAATGTCGTCGGACACCTCGCCGGTCAGGGGCGAGCCGATCAGTCCCGAGTCGTCGAAGCCCGGTTCACCGTTTCCGTCACTCATGAAACCGGCACCCGGGGCGTCGTGTCGAAACCGACGAGACGGATCTCGCTGCGCATCATGTGACCAGTCTTGTCGGCGACCACCCCGCGCACGTGGGACATCACCGCGACGACGTCGGCAGCCATGCCCCCGACGTCGGACTGGATGAAGTTCGCGTGCTTGGTGGACACCTCGGCGGTGCCGATACGGAAACCGCGCAGCCCGCATCGGTCGATCAACTCGCCCGCGGCCACTTCACCGGGCACCGGGTTCACGAAGACCGAACCGGCGTTCTGTCCCCCGGGCTGGTTCTCCCGACGCCAACGCACGATCTCCTCGATCGACGCCTCGCTCGCTTCGCGATCACCCGCCGCCAACGACAGACGCGCGTCGAGCACGACGCTCTCGTCGCTGAGCGCGGAGCCCCGAAAGCGCAAACCGAGATCGTCTCGCGCCACCACCCGGACGGAACCGTCGGACAGGTCGAACACCCGCGCGTCGACCAACGACGCGCTCATGTCGGAACCGTGCCCGCCGGCGTTCATGCGGATCGCACCTCCGATGGTTCCGGGCACCCCCACCGCCCACTCGAAGCCCGCCAGGCCCGCGGCGGCGGTTCGTCGGGCCAGCACCGGAAGGAGCACCGCCGCCCCCGCGGTCACCAGGGCCCGATCGGTGCCCGCGTCGGGTTCCCCGACCTCGATCCGTCCGGCGAAATCGCCCAACTGGACCACGATGCCGTCGAACCCGTGATCGCTCACCAACATGTTGCTGCCGCGACCGACCACGATCACGGGCAGACCGTGGCGCGAGGCGACCTCGGCGACGCGACCCAACCGCGCCTCGCTCGCCACCCGCACGAATATCCGCGCGCGTCCTCCCACGCGGTAGGTCGTCAGCGACGCCACCGGATGGTCGAGCAACGCGTCGTCGCCGATCTCGCGGCTCACGATCCCGAAGTCGACACTCACGATCCGCCCCGCTCGGCGAGGATCTCCCGCGGCAAGGTCTCGACGTCGCCGCAACCCATCGAGATGCACACGTCGCCGGAACGCAACAAGCCCGACACCGTGACGGCCAGACGATCGCGTTCGGGTTCGTACACCACCTCGATATCCGGTCGCCGTGCGCGCACGGCGTCCACCACCAACTGTCCGGTGACCCCGGGGATCGGAGTCGTTCCCGAGGCGTAGATGTCGGCCAACACGACCAGGTCCGCGGCTCCGAAGGCGTCGCCGTAGTCGTCGGCCATGATCGCCATCCGGTTGAAACGGTTCGGTTGGAACACCGCTACCACCCGCGACCATCCGTCACCACTGCCGCGTGCGGCGGTCAACACCGCGTCGATCTCGCGGGGAAGGTGCGCGTAGTCGTCCACCAGGGTGATGCCGTCCACCTCGGCCACGATGCGAAAACGGCGATCGACCCCGCCGAACGCCGCGACGGCCAGAACCGCGGACTCGGGGTCGAAACCGAGCGTCGCGAGCATGGCGATCACCGCCGTGGCGTTGGCCACGTTGTGGACGCCGCGCAACGGACTGTTCACCGGGATCGTCGTTCCGTCGGGGGTCGTGACGACGAACGACGTGACGCCGCCGGCGGCCCGCACGTCGGACCAACGAAACGCGGCGCTCGCGGACACACCGTAGGTGACCCAGTCGGTCTCGGGACGACGCGACACGATGCCGGCGATCGACGGATCGTCGATGCACACCACGCGGGGTCCGTCGACCCCGAGCAGATATCTCTCGAACGCCTCCACGAGACCGTCGAAATCGCCGTAGTGATCGAGGTGATCACGATCGATGTTGGTGAGGATCGTTCCGGCGAGCGGCAGTCGCAGATGCGTGCCGTCGCTCTCGTCGGCCTCCACCACCATGAACTCCCCGTCGCACCACCGCGCCCCCGAGCCCTCATCGAGAAGGTCGGCCCCCACCACATAGGAGGGATCGACGCCCGCTCTCTCGAGCGAACGCACGAGGAGCGAGGTGGTGGTCGTCTTGCCGTGGGTGCCGGCCACCGCCAGGGTTCGACGGCGCGCGCACAGGGCCGCCAGCATGTCGGCCCGACCGAGATCGGCGATGCCCGACTCGCGCGCGCTCACCCGCTCGATGTTGGCCACCGGAATGGCGGTCGACGAGGTGACCGCGTCGCAACCGTCGACCACGGTGGCGTCGTGACCGATGTTGACGCGGATACCGAGCGATCGCATGCGCTCGACGACGTCGGAATCGTGGATGTCGCTGCCCGACACGTCGTGACCCATCTGGACCAGACAGGTCGCGATGGCGTTCATCCCCGGCCCACCGATCCCGACGACGTGCAGTCGTCGCCGACCCGACAAGTCGAGAAGGTCCGAACTCACCGCGCGACCCCGGCGACCTCTTCGATCAGGTCGGTGATCGCCCCGCGGCGATTGGGTTCACCGAGCGCCCGCGCACGGGATCCGATTCCCTCGCGCCGGGCGGAGTCGACGCGCAGCTCGCCGACGACCGTCGCGAGTCGCTCGTTCAGCTCGTCCTCGTCCAGCACCACCGCGGCACCCTCGTCGCCCAACCAGGCCACGTTCGCCCGCTGTTCGTCGTTGGCGGCACCGGACCAGGGGACGAGAACGCTCGGGACTCCCGTCGTCGCGACGTCGGCCACGGTTCCGGCGCCCCCGCGACCGACGAGCACGTCGCAGGCCGCGTACACGTCGGCCATCCGGTCCTCGTAACCGATCACCCGATACCACGCCCCGTCGCGGCCGTCGCGATCGTCGCCACCTTCGGCGCGATGCTCGTCGACGAAACGTTCGCCGACCACGTGGTATACCGCGAGGCTCCGATCATCCGACGATTCTCCCACGAGGGACAGCACCGCCCGGTTCAGCACCCGGGAACCGAGCGATCCACCGATGACGGCCACCATGAAACGATCGACCGGAACACCGAGCGTGCGCCGGGCCGACAGACGGTCGCGCTCGCGATCGACGCGGCGCACCGCGGCGCGCACGGGCGCCCCCGTCCAACGGGCGCGGGGCAACGTGGATCCGGGGAACGCGGTGGCCGTCGCGGCGGCGAATCGCGCCGTGACCCGACTCGAACGTCCGGGGGTGCGGTCGTAGGACACCACCACCACCGGGACACCGAGACGTCGGGCCGCCAACACCGCGGGAAGACTCGCGTAGCCCCCGACGCTCACCACCACCGCTGGTCGGTCGGCCCGCATGATCGCGATCGCCCGGCGGCGTGCCGCCAGCATTTTCAACGGGAAGGACGCGTTCGAACGCCACGACGAGGGGCGTAAACTGCGCTGCAGACCCACGACGTCGAAGAAGTAATGCGGCACTCCGGTCGGCGGCACGAGACGGGTCTCGATTCCGCGCCGTGCTCCCATGTACACGAGGGAGTCACGCGAGTGGCCACGTTCGACGAGGGCCTCGGCGAGGGCGAGGGCGGGGAGGACGTGTCCGGCGGTCCCGCCACCAGCGATCACCGCGTGCACGGTCATCGTGGCCGGCGCGCCACGTTCATCAAAAGTCCGGCCGCCACCATCGACACGATCAGTGACGATCCACCGAACGAGATGAACGGGAGCGTGAGGCCGGTGACCGGGATCGCTCCGATCACGCCACCGATGTTGATGCCGATCTGGATCAGGAACCATCCGGCGATTCCTCCGGCCAACAGGCGACCGAACGTGGTGCGGCAGGAAATGGCCGCTTGGAATCCGAAGTAGATGAGGAACGTGAACAAGGCGATCAGGCCGATCACACCCAGAAATCCCATCTCCTCGGCGAGGGTGGCGAAGATGAAGTCGCTGTGGGCGAGCGGAACGTAGCCCCACTTGCCGGTTCCCGCCCCGATCCCCGTGCCCGTCACTCCACCGTTGGAGAGACTGATGAGGGACTGATACACCTGATACGTCTCGTGCCCCCGATTGCCGTAGAGGTCGAAGAACGACGTGATGCGGACGAACTTCTCGGGCTTGACGGCGATCAACAGGCCTCCGAGCGCCGCACCGCCGCTGGCCACGACGAGCATCGGGATCATCGGTGCGCCGGCGAGGAACAGCACGACGAATCCGATGCCGATCATGACGGCACAGGAGCCGAAGTCGCTCTGCACCAGCGACATCAAAGCACCGAGGCCGACAACGAATCCGAAGGGACGCATCGTCTGACGCCAGTCGTCCATCTGCTTGATGCGGCGCGACAGGATGTCGGCTCCGGTGATCACGATGAAGAGCTTCATGAACTCCGACGGCTGGAACCGCTGGTCGAGGATCTCGATCCAGGCCCGGGCGCCGTTCACCGACACGCCGAGACCCGGCATGAACGACAACGACATCAAGCCGAGCCCGAGGAACGGTCCGATGCGCGCGAGTTTGTGCAACAACTCCAACTTGAGTTTGTAGGCGAACACCATCCCCAGTGCCCCGAGGCCGGCGTAGAACGACTGGCGGCGGAAGAGTTTCCACGCCGAGTCACCGCGGTTGAACGACACGATCGACGATGACGACATCACCATCACGAGCCCAAAGAGAACGAGTACGATCGACACGGCGGCGATGACGTAATACCCGACCGGTTTGGGGTCGCGCGAGGTTGCGTCCTGGTATCGCGAACGCAGGCCACCCTCACCCGTACGAATGCGTTGGGCGCGCTCGTAGGCGGCGCTTCGGCGCTCGGCGAGGTTGCTGCCGGACTTGCGCCCCTTCTGTTGAATCGCGATCGTCACTTGCCCGCTCCCTGTGTCTTTTTCTTACTCGTCGAATCACTTGCCTTGGCTCCCGTGACCCGCTTGCGTGAAGCGGCTTTGGAACCGATCAACTCGCGCACCCGACGCGCGAAGTCGTCGCCGCGTTCCTGGTAGCCGCCGTACCAGTCGAAGCTCGCGCAGGCCGGCGACAGGAGGACTGTGTCCCCCGGCGCCGCCACGGACGCGGCCCGTTCGACCGCTTCCTGCATGCTCGCCGCGCGCACGACGGGTCGACGAGCGGCGAAAGCCTTCTCGACGTCGTCAGCGGCCTCACCGATGGCGATGACGGACTTCACGTGTGCCACCCCGTGCGACAACGCGTCGAGGTCCAGTCCCTTGTTGCGACCGCCGGCGATCAGGATCACGTTCTCGAACCCCCGCAGAGCCGTCAGCACCGCATGGGGCGTGGTGGCCTTCGAATCGTCGAACCAGCGCACACCACCGGCTTCTCCCACGAACTCGATGCGGTGATGAGGCGGCGCGAACGTGGTGAGGGCCGCTCCGACCGCGGACACGTCGGCCAGCCCCGGTTCGACGCACAACGCCGCGGCCACCAATCCGTTCGTCACATCGTGCGGCAGCGACCGACCCATCGACTCGATGGCGACGATCTCACCCGACGGGCACTCGAGAACTCCTGCCCGTGCGCGATACGACGAGCGCTCGCCGCCGATCTCGATGCGACGACAGCGCAAGGCGTCGAGATGACGCATCACGACCGGATCACCGGCGACCCCCACCGCAACATCGCCCGGTCGCACGTTTCGCCAGATGCGGGCCTTGGCCTGCTCGTAGGAATCCATCGACGTGTGCCAGTCCAGGTGATCGGGAGCCAGATTCAGCCAAGCCGCGGACTGGGCGCGGAAGGTCTCGACGAAGGCCAGGCGAAAGCTGGTGGCCTCGACTACGAACACGTCGACGTCGGAATCGAGGGCCTCCACGAGGGGCACCTCGGTGTTGCCACAGGCGACAGCCCGCTTGCCCGCGGCGTGCAGCATGGCCTCGGCCATGAGCACCGTGGTGGTCTTGCCGTCGGTGCCGGTGACGGCGATCATCGGTCGCGGACCGCCGGGCCGCGATTGTTCCCACTCGTACGCGAGGTCGAGTTCTCCGTACACGGCCTTGCGCTTGGCCATGGCGAGTCGCAACACCTCGTGGGTCTCGGGCACACCGGGCGCCGGGGCGATCGAATCGACCGAGCCGACCAGCGACTCGAGTCGCCGCGCGTCGGGGGACTCGACGAACTCGACGCCGAGCGCTCTCAACGACGACCGCTTGGCCGCTGTGGCTGTGTCGTCGGCGGCCACCACGGAATAGCCGCGCGCCACGAGGGCCCGCGCGGTGGCGAGCCCGGCGACACCCACTCCGTAGACGAGGACGCTCTCGCTCACGGCAGCACCTTGAAGGCGGCGTCGCTGATGCGAGTGAAGTCGGCGATGAAGAGCGCGAGTGATCCGGCCACGCAGATTCCGCCGATGATCCAGAAACGGATGATCACTGTGGTCTCGGGCCACCCGATCAACTCGAAGTGATGGTGGATCGGCGTCATCCGGAAGAAGCGACGGGTGCGGCCCGACGCTTTGAAGATCACCATCTGGATGGCCACCGAACCGGCCTCCATGACGTTGATTCCACAGATGAGTGGCAGGAGGAAGTGAGTGTTAGTGGCCACGGCCATGAGACCGAGGGCCGCACCGATGCCCAGGGCCCCGACGTCGCCCATGAAGATGCGCGCGGGGGCGGCGTTCCACCACAAGAAGCCACCGCATGCACCGGCGAACGACGCCGACAGAACCGCCAGGTCGAGGGGGTTGACCGTTCCGCCGGCGAGGACGCCGTAGATCTCGGGGTTACGGAACGACCAGTAGCCGATGATCGTGTAGGCGAGGAACCCGAACAGTGCCGACCCCCCCGCGAGGCCGTCGAGGCCGTCGGTGACGTTGACCGCGTTGGTGGTGGCCCACATCATGAGTGCGGTCCACACCACCCACAACCACCACGGGATCTCCCAGCCGGGCCAGTCGAAACGGGTGAACGAGATCGTCTCGGAGATGTCGGTCGCCGCGGCGAGCCACCACGTGACACCGGCGGCGAAGGCGAAGGTGATGTAGCCCTTCTTCTTCCAGAAAATGCCACGGTTGTGGCCCTTGTTGACCTTGATCACGTCGTCGAGCAGGCCCATGCCGGCCATCACCAGGATGCCGACGATGATGATCATCGCCTGATTCGAGAACGCCAGTCCGTCACGAACGTGAGCGACGATCCAACCGATGATGGCGGCGCCGACGATGGACAAGCCACCCATGGTCGGAGTGCCCGACTTCTTCTCGTGGTGGGTCGGACCGTGGTCCTCCTTGCCCAGGATCGGCTGACCCTTCCCCCGGTCACGGAAGAAAGTGATCAGGAAACGGGTCCCGAACAACGACAGAAACATCGCCGTGACGCCGGCGATCATCACCGCGATCATCGGAGAGCCTCCAACACCTGACGGGCCACGACGCGGTCGTCGAACTCGATGACTTCGTTGCCGATCGTTTGGGTTCGCTCGTGACCCTTGCCCGCGATGATCACCACATCACCGTCGTTCGCGTGGCGAAAGGCCAGCGACATGGCGACCCGACGATCCGGCTCGACTCCGACGAGACGGTGACGCAGATGGTCCGGCACGCCGGCGACGACGGACGCGATGATGGCCTCGGGATCCTCCGAGCGGGGGTTGTCCGACGTCACCACGACGGCATCGGCCAGACTCGTGGCGATCTCGCCCATCATCGGACGCTTCATCTTGTCGCGGTCGCCACCGCAACCAAAGACCACGATCACCCGACCGTCGGTCGTCGCCTGACGCACCGAACGCAACACCTCGGCCAGTCCGTCGGGCGTGTGCGCGAAGTCGACGAGCACCACGAACCGCTGTCCGGCATCGATGTGCTCGAACCTTCCGGCCACGACCGGTGCGTTACGCAGTCCCTCGGCGATCACGTCGACGCCGATCCCCAGTTCGCGAGCGGCGGTGGCCGCCGCGAGGGAGTTCATGACGTTCACCGATCCGCCCATCGACACCTCGATGCGGTGACCGGCCCAGGTGTACGCGTGGCTGGTCGCCGTCACCGTCAGGTCGCTCGCGTCGTGGGCCGAGAACCCGATGGTCGGTATGCGTCCGGCTTCGATCAGGCGTCGTCCGTGGGCATCGTCGGAATTGACCACCGCGACCCGCGCGAGGTCGGGCTCGAACAGACGGGCCTTGGCACGGAAGTAGGCGTCCTGCGTGCCGTGGAAGTCGAGGTGATCACGTCCGAGGTTCGTGAACACCGCCACCGAGTACGAGGTGCCGAGCACCCGATCGAGTGCGAGGGCGTGCGAGGACACCTCCATGACCACCGCGCGCGTTCCCGATGCCTTCATGTCGGCCAAGGATCGTTGCAGGTCGGCGGCTTCGGGGGTGGTCAGGGTTCCGGTCAACGTCCCCATCACCGAGGTGGTCACGTCGCCGGCGCTCAGGATCGCGCCGAGGAGGTGTGACGTGGTCGTCTTGCCGTTGGTGCCGGTGACCCCCACCACTGTCATCCCACGCGACGGGTTCCCGAACAGTTCGCTCGCGACGGGACCAACCGCCGCGCGGACGTCGGCCACCAGTATCTGGGTGACACCGGAGGGGAGGTCGAGTTCGTGGTCGACGAGTACCGCGACCGCTCCTCGCTCGACGGCCGTCGGGGCGAAGTCGTGACCGTCGCGCAACGTGCCACGCACGCAGCAGAAGAGGCTGCCCGGAACCACGGCGCGCGAGTCGTGGGTGATGTCGACGATCGACACGTCGGGCGAGCCCACCAGACGACGCGACCCACCGATCGCGCCGACGATCTCCGCGAGCGGTCGTCGAGAGGCCGTCATCGTCATCCCGGCACCGCCGGGCAACCAACGTCACCGGCGACGGGCTCGATGGAGCGCTCGTGAATCGACATTGTGGCGATCTTGGCGAAAGCCGGGGCGGCCGCAGTCCCGCCGAAGCGGTCCCGACTCGACGGATCGGGCTCGTCGATCGAGACGAGGATCGAGATGCGCGGGTCGTTGGCGGGCAGGAAACCCACGAACGTCGCGAAGTACGCGCGGGAGCCGTCCTCGTTCTCGTAGGTGCCGTTGTCCTGGATCTTGTAGCCCGTGCCGGTCTTGCCCGCGACCGAGATGCCGTCGATGCGGGCCCGGGTACCGGTGCCCTCGCAGACCACAGCGGTCATGAGGGCCTGCATGGTTCGTGCGGTGGTCTCCGACACCACGCGGTGGCTGTCGCCGCCGGGCGCTTCCCACAGGGAACCCTTCTCGTCGATGGTCGCCTTCACGAGTCGCGGCGACACGTAGAGCCCGTCGTTCGCGATCGCGTTCACGGCGGCGATCAACTGCAGCGACGAGGACGAGAATCCGTAGCCGTACGTGATGGTCGCGTTCTCCGAGCCACGCCAGTTCTCGACCTGCTTCAACATGCCCGGGGTTTCGCCGGGGAACTGCAGGTCCGACTGCTTGCCGAAGCCGAACGAGTCGAGGTAGTCGTGCAGGCGCGGCGAGCCGACCTCACCGGCGGCCATCAAGGTCCCGATGTTCGACGAGTGCACGAAGATGTCGCGCAACGACATCGGCTCGAGGTCGTGCGGGTACGCATCCTTGATCGTCTTCTCGTACTCCTGACCTTCGTCGAAGACGTACACCCCGGGCACGTCGTACACCCGATCGGTCGTGGCGACACCCGAGTCGAGGGTCGCGGCGATGCTGAAGACCTTGGCCACCGAACCCGGCTCGTACGCCTCGACGGCGGCCAGGTTGCCCGCGGTGAGCTCGGGGACCCCAGCCTCGTTTCTGCGCACGCTCGCGATGGCGAGAATCTCGCCGGTGGTGGTGTCCATCACGATCGCGTTGCCACCCTTGGCGGCCAGTTCGGTGACGCGGGCGAGCAGGATCTGTTCGACCTGGTACTGCATCGAACGGTCGATCGTGAGGACGAGGTCCGTTCCGGGACGCGGCTCGTCGACGACCTTGGTCGTGCCGGGCAGGCTGCGACCGTTGGAGGCTTCCTTGACCATGCGGCCGTCCTCGCCGCGCAACACCTTGTCGTATTGCAATTCGATGCCGGTGGAGCCGGCTCCGAAGGGATCGGTGCGTCCCACCACGTTGCGGGCCAAACCGCCGGCCACCTCGACGCGTTCGGGCTCGGTGATGCCGAAGATCCCGGCGAGATTCAGCGACAACACCGCTTGGGCGACGTTCTCGTCGACGAAGCGTTGCACGTAGACGAACGTCGAGCTCTGGTCCGCGAGTTTGGCCGCGAGATCCGCTTCGGAGACCGCGTCGATCCCGAGCAACTGGGACAGCACGTGCGCGGTGGCCGCCGGGTCGATGATCGATTGCGGGTTGGCGTAGATGGAGGTCGCCGGGACGGTGATCGCCATCTCGTTGCCGTCACGGTCGAAGATCGTCCCCCGCGACGCGGTGATCGGGGTGAAACGTTGGCGCTGCTGGACTCCGTCGGCGCGATACCCCGCACCGTGGGCCACCTGAACCCAGAAGCTGCGACCGACGAGGCCGACCATGCACAGGAGACCGACGACGACCATCACGTGGAACCGCGTGCGACGCAGTCCGGCCGTCGATTGCGAACGTGCGCTCGGGATGTTGGTGTCGGGTCGATCCTTCGAGCCGAAGAAGAGACCGAGTCGCTGCGGTTCGGGATGCTTGCGCGACGATGTCGCCCGGGTCGACGACGAGGACGACGATGATCTGGCCGGTGACGATTTGGCCCGTGACGACGTGCGCGCGACCTTGGCCCGGGGGGTCTTGGCGCGCGACGACGTCGGGCGCGAGGGTCCTCGTCGGCCGGAGGAACGTTCGGTCATGGCCGACCTCCGATCAGAGCCTTCACGGCTCCGTAGTTGTCGAGGGGGTCCTCGGAGTCCGACAAATAGACGGGGTCGACGCCTCCGGTGCTCACGAGCACCGCGGCGACGCTGGCGGGGTCGACCAAGGTGAAGTCGGTTCCGGTGCCCGGGATCATCCCCATCGCGTCGGCCTCGACGACGAGCCGGGCCGGATCGCGCAGGACCGATCGCTCGAGGCGCAGGGCGTCGTAACGATCGCGCTCGGCCTGGATCTGGGCGTTGATCTTGTCGATCTTCATCTGGGTCTCGGCGATGCGCGTTTGGAAGGCGACGACGAGGAACATCACCGCGATCGCCACGATCGCCACGGCCGACGCGACGAAGATGACCCGACGCATACCGGTGGTGGCGTCCCGGCGTGTGACCACGCGGGCAACCGGCGACTGGGCGGCGCGACGGCCCTCGGCGGTACGCGGGCGCACGGTGCGTGCGGCCGGCGACGGGCGGCTGGTACGCGCGATGGTGGCGACGGCCTTGGCCATCAGATCACCTCCGCGACACGCAGACGAGCCGAGGCGCTACGGGGGTTCGTGCGACACTCGGCATCGGACGGTTTCGACGCCGCCCGCACCAGGCGCACCGTGGGCACCGCACCACACACGCAGGGTAGACCGACCGGGCACTGACACCCTCCGGTGCTGTGCCGACGGAAACTCTCCTTGACGATGCGATCCTCGCCCGAGTGGTACGACAACACCGCGATACGACCGCCTTTGACTGTCCGGTCGATGGCCCGGTCGAGCGCCACGGGCAACACGTCGAGTTCCCCGTTCACCGCGATGCGCAACGCTTGGAACGTGCGCTTGGCCGGATGGCCACCACGACGACGTGCCGGGGCCGGAATCGCCGCGGCCACGATGTCGGCCAGTTCGACGGTGCTCGTCACCGGACGCGCGGCGACGATGGCGCGGGCGATGCGACCGGCGAAACGTTCGTCCGCGTAGTCGCGAAGGACCTGCGCCAATTCGGTTTCGTCTCCACGGTTGACGAGGTCGGCCGCCGAGTACTCGTCCGCGGGGTTCATACGCATGTCGAGAGGGGCGTCACTGCGGTACGAAAACCCGCGTTCGGCCGTGTCGAACTGGTGCGATGACACGCCGAGGTCGAACAGCGCACCCGACAGCTGTTCGACCCCGGCGTCTGCCATGGCGGCGTCCACGAAATCGAAACGACGGTGCGTCGCGCGAAAGCGATCGCCGTAACCGCCGAGCCGCGCGCTCGCGGCCGAGAGCGCAGCCGGATCGCGATCGATCCCGAGAATGCAGTGGCGCTCGTCGGCGTCGAGGAGCGCACGGGCGTGTCCCCCACCGCCCAGGGTCGCATCGAGGATGAACCCACTCGGAACGTCGGCCATCGCGGCGACGATCTCGTCCAGCATCACGGGCACGTGCTCGAACCGGTCGGTCGTCATCATGACTCGCCCCCGGCCACGGCCTCGGTGCCCGCGGTGAGCATGCGCTCGAAGCGGGTCGGCTCCCAGATTTCGACGCTGTCGAAGGCGCCCGACACCACGACCTTGGCGCCCGGCACCAGGCCGGCATAGGCCCGCAGGTTTTCGTCTATCGTCACGCGACCCTGGCCGTCGACGGCCACCTCGGTCATGCTGACGGCCAGAGCGCGCAATTCGCTCATCGACTTCTCGCCCCGCTTGACCGCCTGAAGAACCTCGTCCCCTCGAGCCGCCGCCACACTCTCGGTGACCACGACGACGCACTTGTCCTGGCCGATCACGAGGAAGCAGCGGGGCTCGAGACGGTGCCGGAAGGTCGGCGGAAGCGCGACTCGACCCTTGGGGTCGAGCTGACGCTCGTATCGACCGACGAAACCTTCCACTGAACTGCCCCTCGCTGTGCCTGTTGTGCCTGGGGAGAGGTGGCTTCTGCCTCCACTTCCCCCCTCTGGGCTCCACTATGCCCCCCACC
>JBJTBM010000068.1:0-11883 GCA_046091365.1 Acidimicrobiia bacterium
CGGGCCGACAAGGCGTTCAACTTCCTGCGCCGTTTCACCCGTGAGCTGAGGGGTCCGTTGGGTCGCTCCGACTTCGGGCTCGGCGAGTGGAGTCAGGTCATCACCAACAAGGTGACGGGTCAGGTGCTCGCTCTCGACGGGGCGTTGGTTCACGCCTCGGCGTTCCCGTCGGGTCTCTGAGCAGGGACGACGGCTCGCGCACCGGTGCGTCGGGAAACCCTGTCACACCCTCGGGGCACCGTGTGGCGTCGGCGTCTGCCGACGACACACAACCTCAGAAAGAGAGCAAAGTCATGTCCAACTACCGCTACAACAACAGCTACAGCAACCGCGAGTACGCCTTCATCGCTGAGGCCCTCGGGCGCGTCAGCCGTCGCTTGAACCGCAGCTCGCTCGACGTGGTCGTGCGCGACGAGGTGGCCAGCGCGTTCGACGAGTACCTGACGAGGAAGGTCAGCGACCTCGTCACGCGTTACCCGTCCGGGGCGGTCTTCGTCGATGCGGTGTTCACCACCAAGTGCATCGACGCGGTCCGCCACTGGCGGGCGCAGCGCGGCGAGGGGGTGAAGGGTGAGCGCTTGGTCCAGCTGTTCGACGAGGCGTTGGCCGACAGCATGCCGGCTCAACGGGCGCTCGACCCGCTCGACCGTGCGGTGCACCTGCACCAGGCGCTCATCGCGCGCGTCGGCCGGCGCAAGGCCGATCTCGTCGTGCGGGTCACGATGCTCGGCGAGGACACCGCGACGGTGGCCGCCGACTACGGCATCTCGCGCTCGCGCGCGTCCCATCTCATCAACGAGGCCCTCGACGAGTTGCGTCGGGGTGACGATTGGAGGTGGCTCGAGTGAGTTCCCACGTGCGGTTCTCGCTCACCTACCGGGCGCTCTCGGACTCGGCCCTCATCTCCTGTCGGGATGAGGTCGTGTCCGAAGCCCTCGGTACGGCTCTCGGCGACATCGAACAGGCGCGCCTCGACCACGACACCACCGTCGAGACCGCCACGGTGACGAGCGGCGATGCGTTCCAGAAGATGTTCCTTGCCGCGCAAGTGATCGGGGTCGAGTCGCGCAACCGACTCGGTTTCGTCGACGACGTCCTGCCACCACGCCTGTATCAGACGCTCCTGGCCCTGGTGCACAACGGCGAGGACGACCTACCGTTCACCCGCCGCGCCGAGACCGAGGTGCCGTTGACCGAGTTGCTGGCGTTCCGTCCGCGCGAATGTGCCGTCACCCGTCCGATGCACGAGGTGAAGGCGGTCCAGGCCGCCCTCGACGACTTGATCGTGATGGCCGAGCAGCTTCGGCTGTTACACGTCGACGTGGATGCCGGCGTCGCGGACGCTCTACGGGCGCTGAACGACGAGGTCTCCGACGCCCACGGGTTGGCGGTGCCGCAGGCGGCCACGCACGCGGCGGCGGCGTTGGCCGCTGCCCCCGCCGAGGTCAAGGACATCGCGAACCCGGTTGCCGAGGCGGTGCTCGATCTGGCGTCCTCGGAGAGCTGGCAGGATTCGGCCCGCATTTTCCGCGAGACCCGACACGAGATCATCCGTCGGCGCGGTCGCTGAAAACAGTGTGACGCCGACTTATTCGTCGACGTCGTGCCACGCCACAATGCGCCGATGACTTCCCGGGTCTCCTCTCGCCGTGTGAATCCGATCGAGCGGGTGCTCAACCTGCTCACGTTGCTGTCGCGCGCGACGACACCGATGACCCGCGAACAGATCGTGCGGGCCATGTCACGCGGCGAATCGCCGTATCCCGAGGCCGAAGATCCGCAGCGCCAACTTTTCACGAGCGACAAGAACGTCATCACCCGCGATCTCGGTATCCCGGTGCGCACACTGGCCGCCACCGGTGACGAAGCCGGGCAGACGCTCTACTACATCCGTGAGGACGACATGTGCGTACCGCACCTCGACCTCACCGACGAGGAGCTCTCGATTCTCTCGCTGGCCCTGGAGGCCTTGCACCAGAGCGTGCCCCAGGCCGGCGAGGCGTTGATGAAGTTCGATGGTCGCCTTGGCTCGTCGTCACTCGCGGTCCACATCGGGATGCCGATCATCGTGGTGCGATTGGCCGAGGCGGTGAAGCGCAACGAGGTCGTGCGGGTCGTGTCCGCCGGTCGCAGCGTCGACATCGAACCAACCCGCATGGTCTTCGACAAGGGTACGTGGTACGTCATCGCGCACCACCGCGACGACAAGAGACTGTGCGCTCTGCGCTGTTCGCAGATCGCCGACGAGGTGGTGGTCCTCGAACTGACCCCCGATCACGTGCGACGGCGCGTTCATGAGCGCGAGTTGCGTCGACTTCTGCATGCGGCCGAGCAGGACGAGTTCGTCGCCACGGTGCGGGTCGACCGGTTGGGGGCATCGCTGTCGTGGTGGGACCGGCGGGTGATCGAGACCGAACCCCTGCCCGACGGCGGACTGCGCATCAGCGTGAGCGTCGACGACCGGGCCCGGTTCCGTGGTTGGTTGCTCGGTCTCGGGACTCACGCCGAGGTGGAGAGTCCGGTCGAGTTGCGCGACCACCTGCGCGAGTGGCTCGACGATGCCGCGCGGCTCCCGAACGTCACGCCGTCGGCCCCCGAACGCCCGGCCGCCACGCCAGCGCGGCCCGGGCCGCGCCCCCTCGGCGAACGACTGCAGCGTCTGTTGTCGATTCTGCCGTGGTTGCGCAACACCACCTCGACCCCGGTGGCCGAATTGGCCGAGCGACTCGGGGTCAGCGACGAGATGTTGCTCAAGGATCTCGAGGCGGCGTCGATGTGCGGTGTCCCGCCGTACACGAGCGACGCGTTGTTCGACTTCTGGGTGGAGGGCGACACCGTCCACTTCTGTGGCGACACGTCGTTGTTTCCGCGTTTGCGACGCAGCCGCTCACTCATCACCCGCAGTGTCCGGCTCACCCCGCGTCAGGCGACGGCGGTGTCGCTCGCTCTGGCGTCGATGGCGGTGGCGCTCGACGACGATCAGCGGACGCACGGTCCGTTCGCGACGCTCACGCGCAAGGTCGAGGCCGCCCTGGGTGAACTCCCGGTCGAGATCCGGGTGGACGAGGCACCACTGATGGCCGAGATGAACGCCGTCACCCGGGACCACCGCGAGATCCACGTCACCTACGTGAACGGTGACGACGAGATCAGCGATCGCGTGCTGCATCCGCGGCTGGTGTTCATGGACAAAGGCGAGATGTACTTGATGGCCGACGACGTGACGGCGTCGGAGATCGATCGCGTCTTTCGAATCGACCGCATTCTGGACACCGAGGTGACCGGCAACATCTTCGAGCATCGCGACGCGCACTGGAAGGGATGGGACTTTCGGGGGCCTGTTACCCAGGCCGTCGTCTACATCGCCCCGGGCAACTCGTGGTTGATCGATCGATTGCCCATGCGGGCGAGCGTCGTGAACGACGACGGTTCGATGTTCCTCTGGATCGACGTCGTGACGACGGCGTGGTTGGCGAAGCTCCTCGTTCGGTGCGGTCATCCGTCGTGCGTGGTGTCACCCCCCGAGTTGCGCGACGCCGCACCACACTGGGCGCGGGCCGTCCTGGCGCGTTACCTCGACTGACGTCGGCACCCGGTCTCGCATTTCGATGTGACCACGGGCGAGCCATTTCGCCACGATTTTCGTGCCATTCACCCGCGAAACTGGCAACATGGAGTCATGAAAGCCAACGTGACGCTGCGCTACCGACCCTTGTCGGACACCGTCATGGGCTTCGTCGACGAACTGGTCGCTGATTCAGGTGAGTCCGCGTCGACGCCCGACATCTCGTCGGTCATCCGCCGCGAGCGCGTCGACGCCGACACCACGGTCGAGTGGTCACCGTTCGACGGCACCGAAATCGTTGTCGGCTTCCAGCAGTTGCACGCCTCGGTTCGTCCCCGGGTCGAGGGGCTTCCGGTGGCGATCGGAACGCTGGTCACCGAATTGATCCTCGAAGCACGCGATGCCGAGGCCGATGACACCTCGCTGTTGCGCACGTTCGAGTCGCGACACCAGTTGTCGGTGAACCATCTCGTGCGTCCGGTGGTCGTCTCCGAGCCGATACGCGCAACCAAAGCCACCACCAAGGCGGTCGAGGCGGCTTTGCACCACATGATCGAGAACGCCGAGTCCGCCGACGACACCGCGGCCGCGCCGGCACTGGCGGCGTTGCGCGACCTGGCATTGTCGATCGGCGACGGTGAGGGACTGTCGAGCGCGCGCAGCGCCGAAGCGACTTTTCAGGCCATCTCGCGATCGGGCATGCGCAGTCGTCGCCAGCAGCAGGCGTGGTTGAACGTCGTCAACGACCTACGCGATCAGCGCACCTGGTCGCGGGCGATCGACGGCGCGATGGCGGCGCCGGACTCCGATGCGCTCTCGGAACTCGACGCCGCCAACGACGACGACTGAACCCGGATCGCTCAGCGAGCGACGCGGAGTTCCCACGTGTCACGCAGGAATTCGGTGAACGTGGTGTTCCACGGCTCGTAGCGGTACCAGCGCTTGCGGAGCCACTCGTGGGCCTCGGGCTCGGAGAAGCCATGTCGGCGCATCGCCCACGCTTTCAGAACGAGCCCGGTACGGCTGCGTCCACCGTGACAATGCACCAACACCCGGTGGCCCTCGGCGAGTAGTGCGTCGATGCTGTCGACGGCATCGACGACCGCCGCCAACAGGTTGGCGTTCTCGTCGGGACCCTCCTCGTCGCGCATGTACAACTCGCGTCGCACCGCGTGGTGATCGAGGCGACCGTCGATCAGGCACAACGAGACGGTGGCGAAGTTCCCGTCGCATTCGATGGCCCCACCGAGATCCGAGGCGAACACCGGTAACTCGTCGTCGACCTGCTCGGGATGAGCCGGCACCTCGAGCCGGGTGCGATTCGCGCGGTCACGACCGAGCAACAGTCGCGCCGTGTCGAGCAGGTCGGCGTAACGGTACGTCGACCGCCCCGAGGGCGTGGTGAACGAACCGTTCACCACGGTCATCCAGCGTGACGGGATGCCCTGCACTGAGTGCACCGCTCCGGCCAGGGCCCCAGCGACACAGGCGACCGTGTCGGTGTCCCCTCCGAGATCGATGACCGCGCGCATCGCCGACTCGAAGTCGTGTGACACCCGCAGCGCCCACACCGCCTGGGCGAGGCACACCAGTGCCGACCCGTTGGAGTGGTCGTCGGGCTGGTTGGGGACCCAGTCGGGGGAGAGCACCTCGACGAACTCGGCCCGACACGCCGGGTCGACGAACGAGAGGACGTCGTCGATCTGGCTGAGTGGATCGGCCCCGAGAATCGCACGACGACACAACTCGGTGCCGATGGCCGCGGCCCAGCCAGCCAGGGGGTCAAAGTGCGTGAGACCGGCCTGGGCGCGGGCGGCCGACATGACCTCCTCGGTGTCGTGGCCGACGAACGCCAGGGCGATGGCCCACGTGCGCATGAGTGCTCCGTTGCTGGCGGTGCGACCCAGTTGACGGTGCGCCTCGGCGGCGGCCCCGTGACGGGCACCGTGGGCGAGAGCCCCGGCAGTCGTAGAGCCGCAGTCGGTGGCCTGCGACCGCCAGGCGATGAATCGCAACCACACGTCGTCGAGGTCGAGGCCACCGCGGGCAATCAATGATTCGGCCAAGGCCAACATCATCTGGCTGTCGTCGGTGAACTCACCCGGTGCCCAATCGAACGCGCCGCCACCGATCATCTCGGTGCACGTGCCCCGACACGATGTCGCGAAGCGATCGGAGTAGCGGTGGGCGGGTCCGAATTCGAAGGGGGCGCCGAGGGCGTCGCCGACGGTCGCGCCGAGGAGGGCGCCGATTCCGCGTTGCTGGGCGTCGGCTCCGATGCGGCCGGGGACGAAGGGAATGGTGGTGGAGGTGTGGTGTGTGTCGTTCATGGGTATCCAAACGACGGAGTTCACCGATTGTGTGCGCGCCGGTTCTCTACGCCGCATTTCGGCAAATGCCAGCGGTGTCATCCGACCTAAACGGTCTAAGAAAATGGTGTGAGCAGGAACTCGGTGATACCACATCTATGCCACACCCCTGAATCACACTTATGGCGCGGCACTTTCCTATGGCAGCGGAGGTGGCGTCGTTCGTCGAATGAGGGGCGTCAACGGAGGTGCAACGACCTTCGACTTGAGGCAAGTGAGGAAACGGGCCTGCCGCCCGCGACTCAGGCGAGGCAGTCATGGCAGGCAAGAACACCACACCAAACGAACCGCCGGAGGAGACTCCGTGGAAGCGTCGTTCCTTCTGGGTCAAGGTGCTGGCCGAGGTTCGTGCCAAGCCCGGGGTATGGCATCGCGTCGACCGCTTGTACACCAGGTCGACGGCCACGCAGATCGCGAGCGATCTGCGCTCGTCGCACCGACGCGAGTCCGTGCGGGTACAGGGTGTTCTGGACGGTGAGCAGTGGGATGCGCGGGCCGAGGCGAGCCCCGAAGGACCGAAAGATCACTTCACCATTTGGGTGAAGTTGATCGAGTAGTTCCGGTGATCAGCCAGCCAGGCTGAACTTCTCGCCGACGAAGCGCACCCACACCTCGCAGTCGCCGGGAGCACCGGCATCGGTGGGCAACCACTTGCTCTCCCACACCTCGTCGGGTCGAAAGCCCCGCACGCGGTGGGTCGACGAGCGACGGAGGTGCGCGCAGCGGACGTCGCTGGCGATCTGCGCCGCGGTCTTCTTGGTGTAGAGCTTGGGGATGCGGTACCACTCGCCGCTGGTACGGGCCTCGGCGAGTGAGCGCTGCCAAAACGAACCGCGATGTGGGCGACGGATCGAGCGGGTCGTCGTCGGCACGCTGGTCGTGAGGTTGGTGGTCGTGAATCCGTGGGTGGCGTCGTGAGTCATACCCGGAGAACGACGTTCACATCGAAAACTGTGCGGGTGGGGCGCGGAGCCAATCACCAGCGCTCGAAACTCCAGCCCGTCGGTTGCCCGTGGCTGTAGGGCATCACCCCGTGGAACTGGCGGGGATCGTCGTCGAAGACGAGGGGAACGAAGTGCCGGTCACCGTCCCACATGGGCAGGTCCGCGGCCCGGCGCACCTCAGGATCGGCGTCACAGGCTCGAAGAAGTCGCTCGAGGGGGATCCAAGCCAGCCGCCCCTCGTCGTTCTCGGTGGCGGGTTCGCCCGACCATTCGTCGATCACGAAGATGGGGGAGAGCCAGTCCTCGCCGTTCGGCCCGAAGCCGGGCCACGACACGGTGCCGCGCAGGCGCATCGCGCGCACTTCGATGCCGGCCTCCTCGCGCAACTCGCGTCGCACGCCGGCCGCCAGGTTCTCGCGTTCCTCGAGTTTGCCGCCCAGACCGTTCCACTTGCCAAGGTGCTCGTCGCTCGACCGACGGGTGCGATGCACCATCAGCACCGTGTTCGTCCGTCGATCGAAGAGATAGGCGAGCGTGCCGATGATCGGGGTGTACGGCATGTCCAATGTTGGCAGACTGACGCGGTGGACGCGAAGGACGTGTATCGGCGCGACGGCGTCGTGGTGTTGCGCGGTGTGCTCCGACCCGGTGAGGTGGAGATGTTGCGGCGCGGGATCGACGAAGTGGTCGCCACGCCGAGCCCGCGCGCCAAGGTGGCCAGTGCGCCCGACGACCCCGGGTTCTTCATCGAGGACTTCTGCACGTGGCGCGAGCACGCGGGATTCGAAGCCGTGATTCGCACGTCACGGCTGGCCGAAGTGGCCGCCGACCTGATGGGGTCCGTGTCGGTGCGGGTGTATCACGATCACGTCCTGGTGAAGGAGCCCGGAACGCGCCAGCGCACCCCGTGGCACCAGGACCAGCCGTATTACGACGTCCAGGGGACGCAGAACGTCAGCTTCTGGATTCCGGTCGATCCGGTCGACCGTGCCGATTGTCTGGAGGTGATCGCCGGCACCCACCGTGGGCCGTGGCTGATGCCGCGTTCGTTCCTCGACCAGCGCGCGCGCTGGTTCCCCGAAGGCACGCTCGACGAACTTCCCGACTACGACTCCGAGCGCGACAGTCACCACATCGTGAGCGCCGAGTTGCAGCCCGGAGACTGCATCGCGTTCCACATGTTGTCGGTGCACGGAGCACCCGGTGTGTCGGGATCGAATCGTCGACGGGTGTTCAGCCTGCGATTGCTCGGCGACGACATGGTGTTCGCGCCGCGCGACTGGACGACGTCGCCCGACATGAGCGCGGTGTTCGACGGGGTTGACGAGCGTCGGGCGGGCGGGACCTTGTCGGGGGAGTGGTTCCCTCGTCTGCTTTGACCCCCCGCTCTCGACCCCAATCAAGTGGCGAGGGTGGTGGTGGGGTCGAGGCGTCGCTCGCCAAGATCGATGAACAGCACCGTACGGTCCTCGATCACCGGGTACTCACCGTTGGTCGGTGGCGCGAGTTCGTCGACGGAGATCGTGCGTCCCTCGCAGTCGATGAAGTCGTCGGTTGACTCGACCTGCTCCACGGCACACGCGTCGTCCCGATCGGCTGGATGGGCGTAATAGACGATCCAGCCGCGCTGTGGGTCCGAACCGCCGTGGTCGAGAACGATGGTGCGCTCGCCCGAGGTGGTACCGAGCCCGGGGAAGAGCACCGGACCGTTCTCGTCGATCGAAGCGGCCCACCGCTCGACGTTGCCCACCTGCAGTCGGTCGGGTGTGAACGTGGTCGTCTGGGCTTGTTCACCCGACATCAGCGCGGCGATACCGAACATCACGAGTCCGAGCACCGCGAAGAAGGCGATTCCGGCCACGACCGGCGCCACGGCGCGCGCGGCAGGGGACCTCAGTTCGGGACGGCGCACCCCCAAAGTCTGCCCAGCGTGAGGGGCTTTTTTCTCATCATGGACAAATTTGTGTCAGATGGCTCGTGGTCATGGCTCTTGTCCGTTACCGGCGCACGAGGCGCCGCACGAAACACGGGGAGAGAACATGAAGACCACCGCCAACATCATCACCAAGTCGATCGCCGCTCTGGCTCTGAGCGGCGGTCTGGTGCTCGGGCTCGGAGTGGCCGGAGCGTCGGCCAGCAACGGAGCCTCGAACAGTTCGGATCGCAGCCACGAGGCACACGACGAACACCACAAGGATCACGACGGCATCGGCCACAGCGATGACGAGGACCACGTCGGAGGTGGCGTCGGACACGACAGCCACGGCAACGGCCACGGATACGGACATGGCGACGGGTGCGACGACTCGAACGATGGGGTCGGCGACGATGCTGGCGACGATGCCGGCGACGATGGCGATGCCGATGACATCGACGCGCCGAATCAGACCCAGCCCTCGGGTGACGTGGTCGACGCACCGAATCAGATCGTGGTCGACGCGCCGAATCAGACCCAGCCCTCGGGTGACGTGGTCGCCGCCCCGCTGAGCGACGGGGCCACGACTCCGCCCGGCGATGGGGTCGCTCCGTCCGTGGAGAGCGTCGACGGCGACACCAGCGTCATCGACGCGGGCCCGACGCCGGTCGCGACTGAGCGCACGGCATTCGTCGAGGCTCCCGCGATCGTCTCGACTCCGGCGGTCGTCGAGGCTCCGGCGGTCGTCGCGACCGTCTCGACCCTCCCGATGACCGGAGCGTCCGTCGCACTGGTGCTCGCCCTGGCCGTGTCGTCCGCCGCGGTGGGACTGGCGGTGCTGGCCGCCCGTCGTCGCCGCGAGGAGTCGATGGCCTGATCCTCCCCTGTCAGACGCCTCGACCGCGAGGGCCCCGATTCGGTTCGCCGAGTCGGGGCCCTCGTGCGTTCACGGTGCCGAATGTGTGGCACACCCGCCGAGGGCGTAGGGTTTCCCGCTTGTGAAGAGGCCGTATCGCGTCGTCGTCGCCAAGCCCGGTTTGGACGGACATGACCGGGGCGCCAAGACCATCACCCGGGCCCTGCGCGACCACGGTTTCGAGGTGATCTACACCGGTCTCCACCAGACTCCCGAGCAGATCGCCGAGACCGCCCTGCAAGAAGATGTCGACGCCGTGGGGCTCTCGTTGCTCTCAGGAGCGCACCTCACGTTGTTCCCTCGCGTCATGGAGGAACTCACCGCGCGAGACATGGACGACGTGATGATCTTCGGTGGCGGGGTCATTCCCGATGCCGATGCCCGCACCCTGCGCGAGCAGGGAGTCGCCGAGATCTTCGGTCCCGGCTCGTCGCTCAAGGGCATCGCCCAATGGCTCGAGAACGCGCTCGACGAACGCGAGTGAGCGTTCACTGACATCGCCCTACAGGAGGAAACACGCACATGGACCTGTTCGAGTACCAGGGCAAGCAGTATTTCGCCCGCTACGACATCCCGGTCAGCCCCGGCGGAGCCGCCGACACCGTCGACGAGGCCGTGAAGGTCGCCGATCGATCCGGCTACCCCGTGGTGGTGAAGGCTCAGGTTCAGGTCGGTGGTCGCGGCAAGGCCGGCGGTATCAAATTGGCCAACAACGCCGAGGAGGCCCGTTTCCACGCCAACAACATCCTCGGCATGGACATCAAGGGTCACCTCGTGAAGCGTCTGTGGGTCGAGCACGCGAGTGACATCGACGAGGAGTACTACGCCTCGTTCACCCTCGACCGCGCGGCCAAGAAGCACCTCCTCATGCTGTCGGCCCAGGGTGGCGTCGACATCGAGGAAGTGGCCGAGAAGGATCCCGACGCCATCGTGAAGTTGCACATCGATCCGGTGGACGGATTGAGCGCTGCATTGGCCCGCAAGGCCGCCGTCGATGCCAAGATCCCCGACAAGGCGCTCGACGGTGTGGCCTCCATTCTCGTGCAGCTGTACCGCTGCTTCACCGAGGGCGACTGCGACCTGGCCGAGATCAACCCACTGATCCTCAAGCCCACCGGCGAGGTGCACGCCCTCGACGCCAAGGTGAGCCTCGACAACAACGCGTCGTTCCGTCACCCCGAGGGGGAGGAGTACCGCGCCACGGAAGAACTCGACGCGCGCGAGCAACTGGCCCGCACCCACGACCTGCAGTACATCGGTCTCGACGGAACCGTGGGCATCATCGCCAACGGCGCCGGTCTGGCCATGAGCACGCTCGACGTGGTGAACCAGGTGGGTGGCAAGGCCGCCAACTTCCTCGACATCGGTGGTGGCGCCAACGCCGACGTGATGGCCGCGGCCCTCGAGGTCATCAACTTCGACCAGAACGTGTCGTCCATCTTCATCAACATCTTCGGTGGCATCACCCGCGGTGAGGAGGTGGCCAAGGGAATCGTCGAGGCACTCAGCCGCGTCGACCTGCGCGCCCCCATCGTCATCCGCCTCGACGGAACGAACGCCGAGCAGGGTCGTGAGATCCTGAAGAACGCGGGAATCCCAGAGTCGAAGCTCGTCTCCAAGCCCACCATGCTCGATGCGGCGCGCGCCGCGGTCGCTCTCTCGAACGGAAAGTGAAGCCATGGCCATCTTCGTGAATCAGAACACCAAAGTCATCGTGCAGGGCCTCACCGGAGGACAGGGCAAGTACCACGGTCTGCGCAACAAGGCCTACGGCACCCAAGTGGTCGGTGGCGTGACGCCCGGCAAGGGTGGTACCGACGTGGAAGGCATTCCGGTCTTCGACACGGTCGCCGAGGCCGTGGCGGCCACCGGCGCCGACGCGTCGTTCATCGCCGTTCCGCCCAAAGCCGCATCGGCCGCCATCCTCGAGGCCGCGGCCGCGGGCATTCGCTTCGTGGTGTGCATCACCGAGGGAATCCCGGCCCAGGACGAGGCCAAGGTCTACAACACGCTCGTGCGCGATTACCCCAAGACACGGCTGTTGGGTCCGAACTGCCCGGGCATCATCAGCCCAGGCAAGTGCAACATCGGCATCACCGCCGGTGAGATCGCCGAGTTGCCCAAGGCCGGCAAGAAGAACGTCGGCATCGTCAGCCGCTCGGGAACCCTCACCT
>JBJTBM010000069.1:0-3432 GCA_046091365.1 Acidimicrobiia bacterium
CGGAAACTCTTGCGCTCGCCGTCGATGAGTCCGAAGCGCGCCTCGACGGCGTAACGGGCTCGCGCGTCGAGCGTGTCGAGCAACTGGTTCAGCTGGTCGGTCTCGCCCTGGGCGATGATGTGGTCCTCGGGAGTCGGGTCGCCGTTGGCCATGAGGTCGCCGAGGGTCGCGTCGCCGTCGTCGCCGATGGTCTTGTCGAGCGACACCGGAGTGGTGAGACGATGCAACTCGGCATTGTTCATGTCGAGGGTCTCGCCGTCGCCGCTCGCCTGACGCAAGGCAGCGCGCAGGCTCGCCGAACGATCGCCGGGGATGCGGATGAGGCTGGCCTTCTGGTCGAGGGCGCGACCGATGGCCTGACGGATCCAGAACGTGGCGTAGGTCGAGAACTTGAATCCACGGCGCCAGTCGAACTTGTCGACGGCGTGCTCGAGTCCGAGGTTGCCCTCCTGACTGAGGTCGAGCAGGTCCATGCCCTGGGGCAGGGGATAGCGACGGGCGATCGACACCACGAGACGGAGGTTGGCCCGGATGAAGCGGTCCTTGGCCTTGGCGGCCTCGCGGATGTCGCGCTTGACCGCCGCGGTCTTCTCGCCGGCGGCTTGCTTGGCGGCGGCCTCGCGACCCTTCTCGATGGCGCGCGAGAGGACCCGCTCGTCTTCGGCGGTGAGCAAGGGGACCTTGCCGATGTCGTTCAGGTAGATGCCGATGGAGTCGTTCATTGTTCTTCTTCTCAACTGTTCTATGGCTCGAAACTTTCCAGCGACGCACAGGCACGCGCGGCGATGGTGTGGGATGGGTCGGCTTGGCTCCGTGGCGGTCGGGGGGACCGACGGTTTCGGGCCTGGGGGGGGTCCGAATGGAGACAGTTAGGTTATCAACTGCTTGGGGGTTGTGTATCACCGGATGTGCCCGGCGATGTTAGGAACGACGGTGGTGTCGGTCCGTGTGTGGTCTTTCGGGAGTCGAACCGGTCAACTTGAGGAATTCTTGAGACTTTTTCGACCAGTTCGCCGCCCGTAGTTCGACGGTCGCACCCCCATAGACTGCCAGCGGTGTCCTCCCCGTCCGCCCCGTCTCAGACAGTAAAAGCCCTGCGTATCGGGCTCTTTGGCGGCACCTTTGACCCGCCCCATGTGGGGCACCTGGTCACGGCGGTCAATGTGCGACACGCCCTCGACCTCGATTGGGTCATCTTGATGGTCGCCAACGTGCCGTGGCAGAAGCAGGGGTCGCGGGTGATCACCCCGGTCGCCGACCGGCTGGCCATGGTCGAAGCCGCGGTGGCGCCGGTGCCCGGATTGGTGGCTGGGCGCACCGAGATCGACCGCGGGGGCCCGAGTTTCACCGCCGACACCTTGGCCGATCTGGCCGTGGCCCATCCGGGGGCCGAACTCTTCACGGTCGTCGGCGACGACGCCGCGGCCGGACTTCCGACGTGGGAGCGCTTCCACGACGTGCTCGACCGATCTCGGATCGTCGTCGTCGACCGACCCGGCGCCCCGGTGACCTTGCCCGCCGGCATCGACTGGCTGCGGGTCGAGGTGCCCCGACTCGAGGTCTCGAGCACCGATCTTCGCTCGCGCTTCGTCGACGGTCGGCCTCTCGACTACCTCGTTCCCCGCGATGTGCTCGCCACGATTCGTGATCGTGGTTTGTACGGGACGTTCGCCGAGGTCGCGCGATGACCGGTTTGCGCGAAATGCGCCGTCGCCGCACGCGCGTGGTGTTGGGGGCCTCGCTCGCAGCGCTGCTGTTGCTTCCGGTGTCGGTCGTCATCGCATGGCGCGCCATCCGGGACTCCAAGGCAGCCGAGGCCGTCGTGAGCATCCCGATGCGCACCTTGCCGCTCACTCCGACCGCGGTCGTCGGGGTCACCGACGAGCAGAACTTCCTCGCGTCCTTGGCCGTGGTGGCCCTGGCCCCTGATGGCGCGGGGGGAACTGTGATCCTGCTCCCCGTGGGGTCCTCGGTCGGTGGCCAGCCCGAGGGCGAGCCCAAGCGGCTCGCCGACGTGTACGGAAGCGACGGAGCCGAGGCCCTGAAAAAAGCCGTCGAGGACATCAGCAACAGTCAGATCGATCTGGTGTCGGTCACCGGCGTCGACGGTGTCGCCGAATTGATCGCCCGGGCCGGAACGTTGGCGCCGACCTTCGCCAACGATGTGACCGACACCGAGAACGAGAAGGCGCGCGTGGTCGCCGTTGCTGGCGCGAACAGTTTCACTCCGATCTATGCCTCGGCGGTGTTGGCCGCACGAGACGCCAGCCAGAACGAGGAATCGCGGTTCTCCTCCGTCAAGGCCCTCTGGGAGTCGGTGGCTGCCGCGGTCGGGGACGGGGCTCTCGGTGCCGTACCGGCGACCGTCGTTCCCGACGTCGGCGCTCAGACCCCCGCCGACGTGCCCGCCTTCATGTCGGCCCTCCTCTCCGGTCCGATCCGGGTCTGGCAGATCGGCGGGCAACGCATCAGCGACGCCGAGAAGAACCCCAAGGACATCGACGTCTACGGCTACAACGTCGGCGAGTTGGTCATGGTCATGGCCAGTGCGGCACCCAGCGCCATGGTGCCGGTGTATCCGACTCTCAGCGTTCAGATCGACAGCCCGTATCCGGACTCGGCCGTGATCCAGGAGTCCGTCTTCCGGATGCTCTACATGGGCACCAACGTCATCCTCGTGCGCGCCGTCGACGAGACGCCTCCGGCGATGACCACCATGTACTACGAGGAAGAGATCGAACGAGCGATGGCCCAGCCCCTGACCACGTTGTTCGGCGACATCGAATTCGAGAAGGCGACCGAGGGCGTGGAAGGTGTCGACGTGCGCCTGGTCCTCGGGGAGAATTTCATCGAGTTCCTACGAGACGAGCCCTCGGGCGGCGCGGCGTCGAGCGACGAAACGACGATCCCGTGACGATGGCGGATGTCTCGACGGAGTTGGCCGTCGTGGCGGCCCGGGCCGCCGACGACAAGCAGGGAACTGACACCATCGTGTTGGCGGTGGGTCAGGTGCTCACCATCACCGAGTACTTCGTGATCACCGGGGCCGCCAATCGTCGCCTCGTGCGGGCAGTGGCCGACGAGGTCGAGCAAGCGGTACGCGCGACGTGTGGTCGTTCGCCTGGGCGCACCGAGGGCCATCGCGAGCAGCAGTGGGTCCTGCTCGATTACGGCGATGTCGTGGTTCATGTCTTCCTCGAGGAGATGCGCCAGTTCTACGAGATCGAGCGCCTCTACAAGGACGCTCCGCGGCTCGGTTGGCGGGACTGACCCCGCGTTTGGGGACGGCACCAGTGGGCGGTATCGTTCCTGACACCCGTAACGGGGCTATAGCTCAGTTGGCAGAGCGCTTCCATGGCATGGAAGAGGTCAAGGGTTCAATTCCCTTTAGCTCCACTACATAAGCCCAGCGTGGAGGCCCGAGAGGTCGCC
>JBJTBM010000070.1:0-4230 GCA_046091365.1 Acidimicrobiia bacterium
ATGTGGGGGGCCAGCGGCGAGATGTATCGCCCCGGTCCCACCGACATCAACGAGTTGCCCCCGATGACCGGCACCGGATTCCTCGACATGTTCAAGGACATTCCCGACGGCCTGCCCTTCTGGCTGACGCCGGACGACCTCGACTACTACGTGAAGCAGTACACCAACAGTGGCTTCTTCGGGCCGGTCAGTTGGTATCGCAATCTCGACGCGAACTTCGAGGTGCTGAAGGACCTGTCGCCCGAGCGCATCTCGATGCCCACCTACTTCATCGGCGGCGACAAGGACGGTGTCATCGCCTCGCGACTCGACACCCTCGACGCCATGAACGGCATGACCCCGAACTACAAGGGCAAGGCCATCATCCCCAAGGCCGGACACTGGACCCAGCAGGAATACCCCGCCGAGTTCAACGAGGCTCTGTTGGGCTTCCTGGGCACCCTCTAACGTTCGACGACGTCGGCAGGCGTCGACACACCCTGCAATCGGTACGCATGTCGCTCGAACGGGTTGCGGTAGTACGCGTACGTGTCCACCGTCCGCGACAACGGCAGCGATCGATCCGACGCGAGCCACTTCACCGCGCCCACCACCGAACCACCGGCGAACCACGCCGCGTACACCACCACGTAGATCGGCCCGAACACGCGCGCCTGCCACACGTGAGCGTCCTCGTGAACGGTCACCAGTTTGCGACGAGCGTCGGAGATCTCTCCGCTCTCGTCGGCGGCACCGTTCACGACGTTGCCGAACGTGACCGCGAATCCTCGGCGTAGGACGAACCCCCGTCGGTACACCATGCGGTTCTGTCGCTCCGACAGCTCGGGTTCGTAACCCGCGTCACCCAACGCGTTGAGAATCGACACCACCACACCCGCGCTGGTGGTGGCCAGCGACCACGTGTGGTCGACCACGAAGGCGGTCACCCCGCGACGCGAACGCCAGTCGTAGATGCCCCGTGCTCCCGCCATCGACCCACTGAGGGCTCCCACCACGAGTCCCCAACGCCCCACACCGAGAATCCGCCCCGTGAGTCCGCCGAGTGCGGCCGCGGCGGCACCGGTGGCGACGGCCTCGCGCACCCTCACCACAGGAAACCCTTGTGCCCGAGCGACGACAGGTCCATTGCCATGGCCACGCCCACGTGCACGAGAACTCCCCACCAGATGCTCTTCGTGCGCCACGCCAGCGTGCCCATCACCAGTCCACCGACGATCGAGGCGGCAGCCTCGGCGGGCGGCTTCACCAAGTGGATCATCAAGTACGGAATCGTGGCCACCAGAACGGCGTTGGCACCGATATGACGCCCCAGGCCGAGCACGAGAAAACCGCGAAAGAACGACTCGATCGCCACGAATTGGAGCACATACAGCGGCCACCAACTGGCGAGGTCGCCCCACACACCCGACTGTCCGCGCGCGACCTCGTACAGCGGATACCGCTCCTGGAACTCGGTCGAGAAACTGGCGACGAACACGAAAGGCAAAGCGACCGCGAGGATGGCCGCGTACACGCGCCAATGTGACGCTGTTCCCCGCAGTTTCCATCCGCACTCGCGCGGTCGCACACCGATCGTCGCCAGCACGACCATCGGTGCCACGAGGTAGAAGACGATCTGGGTGCCGGCCCACCAGTTCATCTCGGCGAGTCGGGTGAAGCCATCGGGAGCCCACTCGACTCCGTAATGCGCGCCCCACAGGCACGCCAATGCCGTGACGACGACCGTCAGTGTGCGACGGTCGACGTCCTCGTCGATTCGAAGTCGCGTCACCGATCGCGGAGCTTGGCGAGAAGGCGCAGGATCTCGAGGTAGAGCCACACCACGGTCACCAACACGCCGAACGCCGCGTACCACTCGACCGACTGCGGCAACCGCTCCTTGGCTCCCCGCTCGATGAAGTCGAAGTCGAGAGCCAGGTTGAAGGCCGCCAAACCGGCCACGAGCAGACTGAACCCGATGCCGAGCGCGCTGCTGGAGGACAGGAACGTCGGGGTGGCGCCGAAGAGGCTCATCAGCATCGATATCCCGTAGAACACCGCCACCCCGAGGGTGGCGCCGATGACGATGCGCCGCATGCGGTCGGTGACCTTGATGATTCGCAACCCGTACAGGGCCAACATCACGCCGACCACCGCGATGGTGGCTCCGGCGGCCTGCACCACGATGCCGTCGTAATAGGTCTCGTAGGCGCGACTGATGGCCCCGACGAACAGACCCTCGGCAATGGCGTAAACGGGACCGAGGATCTTGGCCAGGTTGGGCTTGAAGGCCAGGACGATCGCGCACACCAAGCCGACGAGCAGTCCACCGATGGCGAACGCCGGGAACTTGTACACCTCTCCTTCGGGGGCCTCCACACCGAGCCATCCGACCGTCGCGCCGGCGAGCAACAACACGAACAGCACCGCGGTGGCGCTGGCGGTTCCGCCGACGGTCATCGTCTTGGTGGCGCCCGACCACGGACTGATCGGCCCGTCAGTCATCGGTGCGCGCGTCGACTGGTCGGGAGCGGCCCAACCATCACCGTCGGCACCGGCGGCGGCACGCAACTTCTTGTCGTTCAACATCGGATTGGCCATCGTGCTGCTCCTCGTTCTCGCTTCGGTGTTTCGGTCGTCGATTTCGGTCGTTCGCGGCGACGATTTCGGTAGCGATTTTCGCTCCGCTTCGCAACCTCGGGGCACACCAAAATCTTCGTGTGATCAAACTACCCAACTGTCATCTTCGAGTCACGGCGGCAACTTTTTGCGCGAAGTTTCCTCCGCTGGTTGTTGATCGTCCAACACTCGGTATCGTTCCCGCCATCAGCGCCGAAGGGGCCCGGCAAACCCCGGTTTTCAGCGGTGATCGGCCGGGGAAATCGCACCCTCGGACGCCAAATCGGTGAGCAACCATTCGCAAGAAACGAGGTTCCCAGGTGGCCAAGGATCGCGTCGATCGTGATGAAGAGGACCTCGTCCGGCTGTACCTGTCCGACATCGGCCAATACACCTTGCTCACCAAGGACGACGAAGTCCGTCTGGCCAAGCAGATCGAAGCCGGCAAGACCGCCCGCGAGGAATTCGGCCCCGACGGCAAGGGGCTGACACCCGCCAAGAAGCGTGAGCTGCGCAACCTCATCAAGGACGGCGAGACCGCCGAGCGCGCCTTCGTCCAGTCGAACCTGCGACTCGTGGTGTCGATCGCCAAGAAGTACCAGGCCTCGGGACTTCCCCTGCTCGACCTCATCCAGGAGGGCAACCTCGGTCTCATGCACGCCGTCGAGAAGTTCGACTGGCGCAAGGGCTTCAAGTTCTCGACCTACGCCACGTGGTGGATCCGTCAGGCCATCACCCGTGGTATCGCCAACACCGGACGCACCATCCGTCTGCCAGTCCATGCCGGCGACACGTTGGCGCGGCTGCAGAAGGCCCGCTCGCGCCTCGAGTTGAAGTTCGGCCGGCAGCCGAGCCTGCGCGAGTTGGCCGAAGAAGTCGAAATGCCCGAGGACAAGATCACCGAGGCGCTTCGATTCGCCGCCGAGCCCTTGTCGCTCAGCGAGCCCTTGCGCGAGGACGGCGACGCCGAGCTCGGTGACGTCGTCGAGGACCGTTCGGCTGAGAGCCCCTTCGAGGTGGCCGCCACCGCGCTGCTTCCCGAGGAGATCCAGAGGCTCCTGGCTCCGCTCGACGAGCGCGAACGCGAGATCCTGAAGCTCCGTTTCGGTCTCGATCGTGGCGAGCCCCGCACCCTCGAGGAAGTCGGCGAGCACTTCAACCTCACGCGCGAGCGCATCCGTCAGATCGAGGCCCGTGCCATGAGCAAACTGCGTCACCCGTCGAGCGACACCGGCGCGCGCGACCTGCTCGCCGTCTAATTCTCATTTCCTCACAAATCCTTGCTGACTTCAGGAATTGTGTCGGCGGCAGCTGAACCGGAAAGTGACACTCTGAGTTGCACCAAGGTAAACGTAAAATGAATCGGACTCAATTGGCAATTGAAAAGACCAGCAAATGAACTTTGATGAAGATGATCTCGTCCGGCTGTACCTGTCCGACATCGGCCAATACACCTTGCTCACCAAGGACGACGAAGTCCGTCTGGCCAAGCAGATCGAAGCTGGCAAGACCGCCCGCGAGGAATTCGGCCCCGACGGCAAGGGGCTGACACCCGCCAAGAAGCGTGAGCTGCGCAACCTCATCAAGGACGGCGAGACCGCCGAGCGCGCCTTCGTCCAGTCGAACCTGCGA
>JBJTBM010000071.1:0-3735 GCA_046091365.1 Acidimicrobiia bacterium
GCGAACCGACTTCACCACCTCGGCCGCCTCGTCGGACGACACGATCACACTCTCGGCCGCGTCGAGCACGGGCTCGAGGAAGGTGATGTTGGCGCGATGGTACGCGTCGGCATCGAGCAGATCGACGGGCCACGAGGTCTCGGGCACGGCACACCGACGCAATTCCTCGCGCAGGCGCGCCTCGGCCCAGTCGCGCTGCCCCGAGAGGTGACCGATGCCGACGAGACATCCGACCAACGTCGGTTCGTGCAGCCACACATGACCGGCCCGCTCGCCCAACGACGCCAGCGTCGCAGAATGGAACTCCGACGAGCCCAAGGTGTTGATCATGGCGTCGAAGTCGTGTTTGGCGAAATACCGCCCCGCGCCGGCCACGTTGTGGCGCCCGCGCGCCGCTCCGTCGCTGGCAGAGAGGTCGATCAGGGGCTCCAGTTGCGCGCTTCTGGGGGCCGCATTCCACGCCGACAGGACTCGCTCGTTGTACGCGCCGATACCCGACGGTGATCCGGCGAAAGGGCCGACCAAGGCGACATGGGGTCGAGGCGTACGAGGAGCGGGTCGGTGTCTCACGGTGCCCGACAGGGCCGATACCGCCGTACGACCCACGCGATCCCAGGTCCAACGGGTACTGGCCGATCGCGCGATCTCGTTGAGGTCCGCCCGAAATGACCGGTCGACGAGGGCCGATCGGATCACGCTCGTGATGTCACCCACGTCGTTGGCATCGAACGTGGCTCGCAGGTCGCCGATCACCTCGGGCAACGATGAATTGTCGCTGCAGATCACCGGACATCCGCTCGCGGCCGCCTCGGCGACCGGCAATCCGAATCCTTCCTCCAACGAGGGGAACACCGACAACGCCGCACCTTGATAGAGGGCGACCATCTCGTCGTCGGTGACGGTGTCGGTGACCAACACCTCGACACCCCAGACCAGCCCGAGATGGTGGACGATGTGGTGCCAGCGATCGCGCACCACCGATTCCACGGCGCAGGCGATGACCAGCTGGTGACGATCGCGAACTTCGCGCGGAAGTGCGGCCCACGCACGGATCAAACCCGGCGTGTTCTTGCGGTCGTCGCCTCCGGTGACGGCGACGACACGACGTCGCGAGAGGTCGAGACCCATGTCGACCAATCGCGACAAGCGCGTGTCGACCGAGCTCGGGTCGTTCGTCGGCACGAATTGCGGCTCGATGGCGGCTCCGACTACGTGGATGCGATCACGCGGAAATCCGAGCACCTCGGCCGCGGTGTCGGCCGAAAAGGTGGAATTCGAGAGCAGGCGGTCGAACGTGCGCACCAACGAGGCGCGCAACCGAGACTGCACCCGAGCGGAATCCTCGACCAGATACCGATCGGGATGGCGATACGGGATCACGTCGTGCAGCACCCCGACCACGGCGAGACCGGCCTCGGTGACGGCCCGCGGCACGACATCGAGCGGGATCGGGTGCAACATCATTTGGGTGCACAGGAACCAGGTGGAAGCAGGTTCGGCCAGGATCGTCGGTCGCGCGAGTTCCGTCGTGTCGATGCCGTCGATCGACGCGCGCCATTGCGCGGTGTCGTCATCGGAGTCCACCAGCACCACGACGTCAGCTCCGGCGGCACGCATCGCTCGCACCAGTCCGACGGTGTAACGCCCGACCCCGCGTCCGCCCGCGGTGGGATGCGACACGACGCGTCCGTCGACCAGGACCCGGGGACTCAACGTCGGTCTCAGTTCCGTTTCGCGGCAGCGGTGGCCTCGTCGATCAGGGCCTCCAGGCGGGCGATCTGGCGTTCGATCGTCTGCACCGCCCCGATGGCCGTGTCCGCGTCGAGACGCATCCGCTCGGCGTAGCCCAGGAACAGAGGAAGCGACCGATCGGCTCCCGACCGCACATCATGGTTGAGGGATTGAACTACGTCGTTGAGCACCTGAATCTGGTTGCGGATTTCGGCCACCTCGGCCCGCAGAGCGCGCACGTCACGGCCGGTGACTCGACCGGCTAGGGCCTTGATCCATCGCACGTCCGAGAGCCTATCCCGACCACCCGTGGCCAGGTCAGAGCTTCGGGGCAATGCGCATGCGCAAGGTCAGAAGGATCATCTGCCAACCCAGGGACCATGCCTTCCAGAAACTGCCGGTCACCGAGCTCTCACCCACGCGCTCCTGATACTTGACGGGCACCTGAACGAATGACTGTCGCTGTAGGGCCACGTGCAACATCATCTCCAGGCCGAACGAGGAGCCCTCGAGCGAGAATCTCGGTTCGAGTCGATCGAGGGCTTCGCGGTGGATCACTCGAAACGTGCACCCGACATCGGAGAGAAACACCGTGTTGTACAGAACCTCGACCAACTTGGCCACCGCCCAGTTGCCCCACTTCAGGAACCATCCCATGTTCGCCCCGGAGAGAATCAGCGCCTGCGTGGTACGCGAACCGAACACCACGTCGACGTCCCGGGTGTAGGGAAGCAACTTCAGTAGGTCACCAGGGTCGAACGTACCGTCGGGCTCGCACACGCACACCAGGTCGAACTCGCGTGTCTCGGCGAATCCACGACGAATGGCGGCGCCGTATCCCTGCGTGGACTCGTGCACCTCGCGCGCCGATGTCGGGGCAATCTGTGCCGACGTCTCGGGATGTGCGTTGTTGTTGACGACCAACACTTCGTCGACGATTCCGAGCGCCTCGAAGCCCCGGATGCACTCGGCGATCGACAGGTGCTCGTTGTAGGTGGGCAGGATCACTGCCAAGCGTTTACCGTTCCACATGTCGTCGACTCCACTTGCGCCGAACCGTCATTCAGGCACCAATGGAAGATACAGCACCGCCCCCATCACCTCGCGGCGTTCGTACTGCTCCACGGGCAACGGCATCGCCCCCACTTGTTCGTCACCGGCCAGGAAAACGAACGCGATCTCGAGTGGACTCTGCGAGAGGACCTCGGTCTGGCGTTGGGCGAAAAGAACCCCCCAAGGAAGTCGCGGACGCCACGACAAGATCTCTCCCCACGGATGGCCGGCCACAGCCACGTGAATACTCTGGTCACTCTGGTACTCGATCGGATGGACCAGCCAATAATTGCCCGCGGCGTAATGGAATCCCTCCTCCTCCAACATCTGGACCAATACGCGGGCCTGGCCATTGGGATCGTCCACCTGCGGACCCGCGTTCGCCCTGATCCACGGCAGCACCAGCACACCAACCCACACGACCAGGGCCACGACCACGGCCCCGCGCGAGGCGAGGAACGGTCGACCTCGACCGGCGACATCCGCAAGACCGATCACCATGGCCACGATCAGGAACGGGAAACCAACGCTGGAGTAACGCCCGTCCTCAACGAACCACATGTTGTTGAAAAATGACAAGAGCGGCCAACACAGGATGGCCGGAAGAGCCAGCACAAGCCCGCCCGGAACCTTACGAACGAGCATCAAGACACCGTGCGACACCAGCGCCAACATGAGCGAGTACACGACCACCGATATCGCACCCCACACCCATGAGCCATCGAAGTTCATCATTCCGAAGGCGCGAGGTAACAATCCGGTGAAGAAACTGGACAGCCGATCCCAAGTGCTGTTCATCGGCGGCGACGGCTGGGACAGACTGAGCCAGTTGTTTTTCACATTCCAGGCAAGGAACGGAATGTTTACGAACACGGCCGCGCCCACGGCTGGCACCCACCAGTCGCGCAGCCGTCGTCGGAATCTCCAACACGGCACGAGTGCGATCGGGAC
>JBJTBM010000072.1:0-25937 GCA_046091365.1 Acidimicrobiia bacterium
GATCTTGCGTTTGGCCTCGGCCTCGGTGCGTTGCATCCGCTCGACCGAGAGAGATTTGAAGAAGTTGTAGAGGTATTCGTTGTACGCGCCGGCGCGCCACGCCTTGAACCGGCACGAGAGGAACAACTTGTCGCTCCAGTCGACCGCGTTGTCGGCGACCACTGTCTCCACGAGACGTCGGTCGATCTCGAAACGAAAGCCGTGGTCCTCGCCAGACCATTCCCTGACCCGGCGGGTGGGGAAGTCGACGAGCACGTCGGTGTCACCGGCGCGGAGCAGACACGGGGCACCGATGGCATCGCACACCGTGGGAGCGAGCGTCATCAACGGCTCCCACCACGCGCGCAGCCGTCCGACGAGGTCGGGTGCTGGCTGGTGCCACGAGCCCTTGAGGTTTTCGAGGTACGGCAGGTAATCGGCCTGATACCGCTCGAGATATCGACGCTTGTCGTCGAAGATCGCGTGCACCTCGGTGTCGGACACGGGGTGCACGGGGGTCGGGCTCGGGCCGCACTCGATGACCGTGCCGGGCATGTTCATGACGCCGTGTCGACCGGCCGCCGCGAGACGCGCGAGAAACACGGTCTGGTCGGGGAAGATCGACGTCTCGTCACCGTCGATGACGTTGAACCCGAACAAGTCGGGGTCGAGAAAGCACGGCGGTCCGGCCGATGGTACGACGACCGCGGCATCGAGCGCCTCGACGTACTTCAACGCCCGCGCGAACTGCGACTCGACCTTGAGCCCGACGAGTCGACGAGTCTCGTCCGGCTCGTTCTCGTAGACCATCGGGTACCAGATGGCGCCCGAGAATTGCAGCCAATGCTGGTCGATCGGACCGTGCGACCGTAACGCCATGGTGTCGTGGGGTCGGCAGTCGTTCTGGTCGACGATGCGATGCACTCCGTCGCTCACCACGAGGGCCGAGTCGCCTCCGGGCCCGTCGGTGATCGAAGTCTCCACGTGGATGGCGACCGTGAGGCCGTCACCGAGATCGACCTCCTCGCCGTCGACGGTACGCACGAATTGATCGAACCCGAGCGCCCGAAGCCGTCGTTCGAGTTCGTCCGTGGGGAAGTCGGGCAGGAGCACCGGAGTGTGGCGCGGGATGTTCTCACTCAACCATCGTTCGTCGAGGTGGTCACCGTGAAGATGCGAGACGTACAGGTACGAAGGATGCAGGATTTCGTCGCGCAACGGATGCGGCAGTTGGTCGTTGCGCGGGAACACGAACCAGGAACCGAAGAACGCCGGGTGGAACCACGGATCGCACAGGATCGTCCCCTGACGTGCTTCGATGAGAATGCCGGCGTGCCCGATCGAGGTCGCTCGCATCGTGGTCGCTCGCACGGGATCAACCTACCGATTCACGTGGGAACGATCAGATGGTCCGAGGTCACGGTGTGGGCGGGTCGCTGTATTTGACGCCACCACGCGAGACGTGGGCGGTCCACTTCGTGCCGTCCCAGTATCGGTACTCGTAACGACCGGCCGGATCCTTGTACCAGTCCGCGGGTACCGATGGCGTGCTCGTTGCCGCGGTCGTGACGGGGGTCGACACCACGTTGGACGAACCAACGGCGGCCCACCCGTTCTGATCCGAGGCCGGCACCGGTGTGGGTGTGGTGTTCGACGACACCGGCTCGGGCGACGTATTGGACGCCTTCGTTCGCGACAGGTACGCGACGACCTCGCTGCCCGTCGACACGATGGAGACGACCGACCAACCTTCCAGAGCCATTGCATTCAGTCGCTCCGGCAGACCGGCGTGCTCGCTCGCGTGGACGGACACTGATGAGAATTCCAGCATGTCGCGAGTGTAGAGCCCGTTCAGCCGTCGGTCTCGGCGGACCCCTCCACGGAAACCAAACCGCGAGCCTGGGCCTCCGAGGACGGACCGTCGAAGATGAGCGCCCCGTCGCGCAATGCGATGGTTCGGCGGGTCTTGCCGACGAAGCCGAGTTCGTGGGTCGCCACCACCAGGGCTGCGCCGGCGTCGGACGCTTCGTCGAACAGATCGACGAGCGCCTCCTTGCCCTCGGCGTCGAGACCGACGAACGGCTCGTCGACGAGCATCACGTCGAAGGGGCGCACGAAGGCGATGGCGATCGCGGCTTTCTGTTTGAGACCGCGGCTGAACCGCGTCGGGAGATCGTCGGCTCGCTCGTAGATGCCGAGTTGACCGAGGAGATCCGCGGCCCGTTGTTGCCAGTCGCCGCGAGCGTGCAGTCGAGCCGTGTACTCGAGGTGTTCCCACACCGACAGGTCCTCGTAGAAGGTCGGTGTGTCGGCGAGATAACTCAGGCGCCGTCGGGCCTCGAGCGAGCCCGGCGCGTGACCGAAGACGGTGACCGACCCCGACGCCGGTTCGAGCAGACCGGTGGCCATGCGCAGGAACGTGGTCTTGCCCGAGCCGTTGTGCCCGATGAGGGCCACGCGCTCGCCGGCGGCCACCGTCACGTCGAGGGGAAGTAGTGCCGGGCCGTCGCCGTAATCCTTGGCCAGACGAACCGCCGACACGGCGGCCGACGAGTCCGTCGTGTGACGCGGGGTGGATTCGGAACGAACGGAGTCGGGGTCCGGCGAGGTGGGACGTGACGGTGGCTTGGGGTGGCGGCTCATGACGATGCTCCGTTCCTCTTCTGGCCGCGACTCTCCGCAGCGGCATTGGCGAACCAGTTCTTGATGTCGTCGCGGAAGCGGATCCAGCCGGCCACCAGACCGCCGAGCAGCACGATCGCGATCGCGGTGCGCGTGGCGGCGGCGGGACCACCGCGACCGTTGTCGATCGCCTCGCGGGCGGCAACCATCGGCAGGCTTCCGAGCGTGGCGACGACGATGGGCCAGACGGCCTTGACGAGCGACGCCGTGCCCGCCACCTCGGGCGGCATCATGTTCTGCTGTTGGGTGTTGTTCATTTGGTCGGGCGCCCCCGAGACGATGTTGATGCACGCCCCCGAGACTCCTCCGATGACAGCCGGCACCGCAACGATTGCGGCCACCGACAGGTCGTGACGATCGGCGATCCACATGACGAGTGTCATCACCCCGGCCACCGGCACCGCGGCGGTGAGGCACGGGGTCAACAACGCCACGTACATGCGACCACGTTCGCGCGGGTAGGCATCGGTGCGGTCGCCATGATCGATCTCCTGGGCCAGTGGCTCACTCAGTTCGAGACCGAGCACGAATAACGCGACACCGCTGCCGATCACGGCTGCCGTCGTACCCTCGTACGCCGCGGTGAGACACAGCGCGGCGATGACCGCCAGAACGAGGATACGGGTGATGCGACTGAGTGGAAAGCGCAGCAAGCCGTGCCATCCCCGACGCCACTCCGGTGTGAATCGATGTCCTCCGGGAACCTTGAACCACGCTTTGGAACGATTGCGCTCATGACTCAACTGTCGACGTAAAAGCGTCACGGTGCGCAGGTCCTGCAGTGTCACCGCGAAGCGCAGTTGGGTCACCAACGTCGACCGTCTGGCGAGAGCTTCCAGCGACTGTCGTCCGAGCAAGACGAATCCGATAGCGAGCATCACCAGTGCGACAACCGTCGGTACGATCTCGACGGCGCGCGTTCGTTCTCCCCACAGCGCGAGACCGCCGTTCAGATCGGCGGGCCCGGCGAACCGCGCGCCCGGTAGGGCCGACCAGAATTGCCATCCCAGCAGCCCGCCGCCGATCGCGGTCGCCATCCAGCCCCGCAAGCGAGCGCCGTGCGCCACGAGTGCGGCGGCCACGAACATCGACCCGGCCGTCGCGCCCCACAACGCACCCGACCATGCCCACGCCATGCTCGTGCCCGGCAACCGTCGACCGGCCAACTGACCCGCGGTGGCGCCCGCGGCCGCACCGGCGAACACGATCGAGCGCGTTTTCTGGAAGGCCGGACGCAGAAGCACTCGATGTCGGCTCACGGGCGCCAGCAACACGTGTCGCACGTCGGCGTCCTCGAGCGCCAAGGGTCCGCCGCGGGCTCCGGATCGCAAACCCATGGCCATGGCGAGAACGAGAGCCAGGCCCAACCATCCCGGGCCGAAACGCGAGACATCGGCGGCCATCGACGTCGCGACCGGCTCGTCGGGCACCAGCCCCGAGACGAACAGGATGCCGCCGCCGAAGATGAACGCCGCGAGGTACACGCGGTACAAGGCCTCGAACCATTCCAGTTCGGCCAGGCGATTCTTCTGACGCGCGTGGCGCAACGCCCGCACAGCGTCGAGCGGCGATCGATCCTGATCGTGCGAACCGCTGATCGCGGTGGGAACGCTCACTTCCCCGGTCTCGATCGGGTTCGTCTCGTCGCTGGCCCATCCCGACCACGACGCGACGAACAGTCGGGGCGGGACGAGTCCTGCGTGTTCGAGCGCAACCACGTCGAGACATGCCGAGACCCCCGATCCGCAATAGACGACACCCTCGTCGCCGTTGTGCACGCCGAGGCACCTGAAGTGGGCACGCAAGTCGTCGGGTTCGCGCATCCGTCCGTCGATCAAGGTCGCCGACCATGGTGCGTTCACCGCCGTCGGAACGTGCCCGGCGCGAGGATCGGCCGCCGACGCTCCTGCCGCACCGCTGAATCGCTCGGGTGCGCGGGCATCGAGCAAAACCGCCGAACGTTCGTCGACGATGCGGCGAACGTCGTCGGTGTCGACCAATCGATCGGCCGGCCAGTCGACGGGATCGAATCGCGCGCTGCGTGGGGTTCCCACCGGACCGGTCTCGAGTGCGAGACCGCTCGCGAGCCTCCACGCGTCGATTCCACCGTCGAGCAGCGACGCTCGGCGTCCGATCATGCGCAACATCACCACCAGGCGCGCCGCGGTCATGCCGCCGGTGTCGTCGAAGGCGATCACGTGGGTGTCGTTGCCGATACCCAACCGTCCCATGTGTTTGGCAAAGGCCGCGGGTGAGGGGAACGGATGACGACCCTCGCTCGGCGACTGCGCGGGTCGGGCGAGATCGCGATCGACGTCGACGAAAACCGAACCCGGTATGCGTCCTGCGACGTGGGCTTCGCGCCCATCCCGACCGTCGAGATACCAACGGACATCGGCGAACACCACGTTCGCTGACATCGACAGTGCGATCGCCTCGTGGGCGGACACCACCACCGGAACGGTCGGGACTTTGGGCTCCAATTCGTCCAAGGACTACATCATTGCTGGTCGAAGGGGCATACTGAGAAAGATGGACGTAAGAATCGTGGAGCTCTTCACGTCCCTGCTGGCGGTGGTCGCTCTGGTCGGAGCGATCGCCCACCTCGTGGCGTCCCGCACGGCATCGTTCGCCGGCGCGGCGGCCGCGGTGCACGAGTTCGCACTGTGGCTCGCTTGGTCGGTGGCCGCCGTGGCGACCGCCGGGAGCCTGTATTTCAGCGAGGTCGCCGATTACGTGCCGTGTCGTCTGTGCTGGTTCCAGCGCATCTGCATGTATCCGTTGGCCGGCATCTTGCTGGTGGCCGCGATTCGTCGCGATCGTGCGGTCCGCTGGTACGCGCTGCCGCTGCTGTCGGCCGGAATCCTGTTGTCGGGTTACCACTACGTCATCGAGTGGCGTCCGTCGTGGGGTGACGGAGCTTGCGCCGTCGGACCGTCGTGCACCGACGTCTGGTTTCGACGCATGGGCTTCATGACGTTGGCCGGCATGGCGCTGTGCGGCTTCGTCGCGATTCTGGCACTCTTGTTCGTGGCACCACGTGGTTCGTCGGAAGACCGGCTTCATTCATCAGAGAGGAACGAGACATCGTGAACACGAAGAAGAGCCCTCGTGCTGTGGGCAGCCGGTGGGTGCCGCTCGCGGTGATCGGGGCCATCGTCGTCGCGTTGATCATCGCGGTTCTGGCCGGTTCGTCGGACACGCCCGGTTCCTCCGACTCGTCGTCGGGATCCGTTCCCCTGTCCGGTGACGTGGAACAGAATCGCCCGGTGACGGTCGAGGGTCAGGCTCTCGATCCTTTGGCGAACTCGGGTGTGGACGTCTCGATCGGTGCACCGGCGCCGTCGTTGCTGGGAGCGAGCTTCGATGGTTCGCCGGTGAGCGTCGTCCCCGGTGAGGGCGGTCCGTACATGGTGGTGTTCCTCGCTCACTGGTGTCCGCACTGCAACGCCGAGGTGCCGCGCTTGATCGAATGGAAGGCCTCCGGTGCGGTTCCCGCCGACCTGAACGTGATCGGTGTGTCCACCGGCGTGGCGTCGGATCGGCCGAACTTTCCGCCATCGCAATGGGTGGTCGACAAGGGATGGCCGTGGCCCGTGATGGCGGATTCCGTGACACAGGATGCCGCGGTGGCCTACGGCGTCAGCGGCTATCCGTTCTTCACCATCATCGGGGCCGACGGTTTGGTGAAGGTGCGGGTGTCCGGAGAGGTCGAAGTCGACGCCCTGAGCGAGATCGTCGCCACCGCGTTGGCGAGCTGAGCTTCAGCGGGCCGCTTCCTCGGCTCGCCGCAACACCTCGCGGACGGGGATGCCGAGTGCCTCCGCCGCGCGGGCGGCGTCGTCGAACTCGACCTTCACTCGATGACCGGCGATCTTCACCCGAATCGTCTGTCCGTCGACGACGACCGAAGATTCGGTGCGCGCACTCGGCCAACGTTCGATGGTGCTTCCTCGCACGCCGAGCGATCCCGTCTCCCGGGTGAGCAACTCGGCGAACTCGGCGGTTCGGACGTCCTCGCACAGCACGTGGACGGTGTGTGCGGGTCGCCCCTTCTTCATGACGATCGGTGTGATCCAGGCGTCGTGCGCTCCTGCGGCAAGCAGGGACGCCACCGTGTGAGCGAGCACCTCACCGGTGACGTCGTCGACGTTCACTTCGAGCAGTCGCACGTGTTGTCCGGTGCTTCGGAAAGAGTCGCTGTTCGTTTCACCCACCACCACCTGCACGACGTTGGCCCGCGTTTCGAAATCAGCGGTGCCAGCGCCGTAGCCGACCGCCGACGTGGTGATGGCGGGCATCGGCCCGAACGAATCGGCGAGCGCGGCCAGGATCGCCACCCCGGTGGGCGTGGAGATCTCGCGGGGTTCGTCGAGCCCGAAAGTGGGGATGGATCGACGCGCGCACAAGGCCACCACGGCGGGGCCGGGGTTCGGAAGTCGACCGTGCGCCGAGGAGATGGAGCCGTGACCCATGGCGATCGGACCGGCGACGATGCGATCGATGTTCAATGCCTCGAGTGCCGCGCACACTCCGACGATGTCGACGATGGCGTCGGTGGACCCGACCTCGTGGAATTCGACGTCGGCAACCGCGACACCATGAATGGCGCCTTCGACCTCGGCCAACGTCGAAAAGACCGCGCGGGCCCGATCGCGAACTCGATCGGGTAGGTCGGCGGTCGCGAGCATCGCGTCGATGTCGTGCCACGGCCGGTGGTGACGGTGATGATGCTCGTCGTGCAGATGAACGGCGACGATGGCTCGCGTGGATGCCACCCCACAACGTTGGGTGCGTTCGAAGGCGAGGGCGTAGTCGTCGATTGGAAGCGCGGCCAAGATCTCTCCGACCCGCAACTGATCGGCGCCAGCATCGATCAGGGCCGCCAACGTCATGTCGCCGGCGGTGCCGGCCGCGCAATTGAACCACGCCACGCGGGTCATGCCGACCGACCTCGAATGATTCGCGCTACCGCACAGGCGGCTCCGTATCCGTTGTCGATACCGACCACGGTGATCCCGTTGGCACAGGTGGCGTGCATCGCCAACAACGCGGTCACCCCGTCGAGGCCCGATCCGTAACCGACGCTGGTAGGAACGGCGATGACCGGTTTGCCACTGAGTCCACCGATGACGCTGGCCAACGCGCCTTCCATGCCGGCCACCACCACGATGATGTCGGCGTCCATGACGTCGTCGACGCGATCGAGGAGACGATGAAGTCCGGCCACGCCGACGTCGGTGATGCGCGACGCGACGATGCCGTGGGCCCGCAAGGCGAGCAAGCACTCGTCGACCACCGGTACGTCGGCGGTGCCGGCCGAGATCACCAACACGTTGCCGTGATCGATGGGGGCCGGTGCGCGCCACAGCATGGAACCGTTGGCGGTGTCGGCGACTCCGTGGGCCGCTTCGAGGGCCTTGCGCTGATCGTCGTCCGTGCGGGTGACGAGGACGGCACCACGACCGTGGGCCAGCAGTTCACCCACGATGGAGACGCACTGCTCGGGTGACTTACCGGGCCCGTACACCGCTTCGGGGGCACCTTGACGCAGGTGACGGTGGTGGTCGACGAGGGTGTCGTCGACCTGGCGGAAGGGCAGTCGCTTCAGTTGCTCGACGGCGTCGTCGGGCGCGATGCGACCCGCGGAGACGTCGTCGAGGAGGGCCCGCAAGAGTTCCTGATCCACGTAATCATCCTGCCACTTGAGGTCCCGAGCCGTAGCCTTGACCGTCGTGAACAGTGCGCGAACCTCCACGACCGCTTCCGGGCCCGCCCTGAAGGTCGGTTTCTTCGGTCCGTTCGGCACCTTCACTGAGCAGGCGGTTCGCTCGCAGGCCGATTTGGGCCGAGGTGAGCTGGTGGCGTTCCGAACGGTTCCCGATGTTCTGGACGCGGTGGCTTCCGGTGACGTGGAGTTCGGCGTCGTGCCTATCGAGAACTCCATCGAGGGATCCGTCAACTTCACCCAGGACGCGTTGTCGTTCGATTACGACCTGCTGATCCAACGCGAGATCGTCATGAACATCGAGCACTGTCTGCTCGCCCTGCCGGGCACGACGTTGCACGACGTCACGACGGTGATGTCGATCCCGGTGGCGACGGCACAGTGCCATCGGTACTTGCGCGAGAATCTTCCCGACGCCGAGGTGCGCGCCGCGAACAGCACGGCCGAGGCGGCACGCTCGGTGGGTCACGAGAAGTTGGTCGGGGTCGCCGCCATCGCCCCGTGCAACGCCGCGAGTCTGTACGGGCTCGCGGTCGTGGCCTCCAACATCGAGGACCACTCGGGGAATCAGACCCGCTTCGTGGTGGTCGGTCGCTCGGGAATCCCCGCACCCACCGGACACGACGTGACCGGCATCGTGGTGTACCAGCGCGCTGACGAACCGGGCAGCCTCATCTCGATCCTGCAGGAGTTCGCCGCGCGTCGCGTGAACATCACCAACCTGTTGTCACGACCCACCAAGGACGGTGGGCTGGGTGACTATTGCTTCGTCATGTACCTCGACGGTCACATCGCCGACGAGTTGGTGGCCGACGCGTTGCGGGCCTTGCACGCCAAGCAGGGTGGCGTGAAGTTCCTCGGCTCGTATCCGGCCGCCGGCGAACACGCCCACTCCGCGCGCGAGCACGCCGACGCTCGTTGGCAGCAGGCCGATGACTGGGTGGATCGTCTGCGGGATTCGATCCGCTGAGAGTGGTCTCGTCGCGCATCTAGTGTGCGGGGCATGGGAGAGAACATCGAAGTCGCCGTGGTGACGGGCGCCAACTCGGGAATCGGTCGCGCCACCGCCATTCATCTGGCCCGCAACGGGTACACCGTGTTCGGAACCGCCCGTGGTCTGGAGAAAGCCAAGAAGGCCGACTCGATGGCCGCCGAAGCGGGCGTTCAGTTGCAGTGGGTCGAGATGGACGTGGCCGACGACGCCAGCACCAGCGCGGGGTTGGCCGAGGTTTTCGAACGGGCCGGCCGAATCGACGTGTTGGTCAACAACGCCGGTGTGGGCGGCAATGCGGTGGTGGAGGAGTGCCCGCCGTCGTTGTACCACGAGGTGATGAACGTGAACCTGTACGGCGTGGTGCGGTGCGTGCAGGCCGTGTTGCCACACATGCGTGAACGCCGGTCGGGCACGATCATCAACATCTCGTCGGTGGTGGGTCGGTTCGCCGCGTTGGCGCAGGCGCCGTACGTGGCGTCGAAGTGGGCGTTGGAAGCGATGTCGGAGGGACTGGCCCAGGAGGTGGCGCCGTTCGGCATTCGCGTGGCCATGGTGGAACCGGGCATCACCAAGTCGGCGATCTTCGCCAAGAACATCGACGCGCCGAATTCGAGCGGTGCCTACGAAGCGCACTATCGCCGCATGTTCCAGTTCTACGCGGCGGGCATGGCCCAGGCCACCGATCCATTCGAGGTCGGTGCGGTGGTGTTGAACGCCATCCGCACCACCGAACCGCGCCTGCGGTATCCGGTGTCGTGGGGCGGTCCCGAGTTGTTGGGCAATCGCCCTCTCGTGAGCGACGCCGAGTGGGTGGCGCTCGGTGCCATCGAGAGCGACGCCGATTACATGGCCGAGTTCGAGCGGTTGTTCGGCGTCCGAATCGCCACCTGACGTGGTCCGACTCGCGCTCGCTAACCTCGAGGACGGAACGGTGGCAGAGCGGACAAATGCAGCCGCCTTGAAAGCGGCCGGCTCACAAGGCCCGGGGGTTCGAATCCCTCCCGTTCCGCCAGTGCAAGATGTGGTGTAAATCGAGAGCGAACAACAGGGGGGATCATGGCCACGACCGTGGGTCAGTACTGCATCAATGTCACCGATTTGGAGCGATCGGAGTGGTTCTACACCGAAATCATCGGGCTGAAGGTCCAGTCCCGCACCCAGATTCCGGGAGTGGACGAAATCGTGTTGGCCGCCGACGTGGGCGGTGGTCGCCTGCAGTTGGCCAAGCACCTGGAGCGCAGCGGAGCGATCGAGCACGGCACGGCGTTGTGGAAGATCTACATGAACGTGGACGATTGTCAGGACGTGCACGACCGGGCCGTGGCGGCCGGTTTCACCTCGACCATGGCGCCGGCGCGACTCGACCGTTGGCCGGTGACGGTGGCATTCGTCCTCGACCCCGATGGATACTCGGTGGAGCTGTTGCAGCGCCACGAAGGGGCCGTGGTCAACGGAGCGCAGTGAGGCGGGTGCCTGTACACTCGCTCTCTCATTGGAGAGGTGCCGGAGCACGGTTGAACGGGACGTCCTGCTAAGACGTTGACCGCCTAAAAGCGGTCCGTGGGTTCAAATCCCACCCTCTCCGCCAGTCGAGATCACTGCCCCGTACCTTTGCGCCAGCGGTGCGAAGTCTGTGGACGAAGAATGTGGCATCGCCGTGTGCTGGTGGTTCGTCGCTGGCCCCTGTGGACAATGTCGTCGCGTCCCCCGACGTTCACCGGGGCGCTGTTGTAATCCACCATGTCGACGACCACACTTGACTGGGCATCGTCGGACTCCTGGACGCGATGTGCAACGACATGAGCACCTACAACAGCTCCTCATGGCCGAACCAGTATCCCACTGGTCGTGGCGGTCCGAACCGGGGTCCTCGTCGAGGACCGTCGGGAATCGCCCCTATCCGCAACCTTCTGGCCCGTCGATTGGGGGCCATGGTGCTCGCCGGAGCCATCGTGGCGCCGCTGGTGTGGGCGGCGCGCGGTGACCGCACTCCGGTGTCGACGTCGGAATCCGGAGGTGCCGCGGCTCTCGTCGAGTTCGACGCGGCGGCCGACACCCAACCCGTGGCCGCGACCACCACGGTGGTGGTGATCCAAGCGCAGACGATCACTGCTCCGACGACTGCCGCGCCGACGACTGCCGCGCCGACGACGGCGGCTCCGACGACGGCCGCCGCGGTCGTGGTGTGTGCGACGAAGTACGTGGTTCAAGCGGGTGACTCGTGGTACGGGCTCGAGGCCAAGACCGGCGTGAAAGCGAGCACGATCGCCGGCACCAACAACACCACCATTCGCTCCGCGTTGATGGTGGGTGACGAGATCTGCCTGCCGCCCGGGGCGGTGGTCCCTTCCGCCGATGCACCGCCAACCACCGCCACGTCGCTGTGTGGTGATTCGTACACGGTGCAAGCGGGCGACTCATGGAGCCGGATCGCCGCCAAGGCGGGCGTGAAGTCGACCGAGTTGGCCATCGCCAACGGCAAGAACCTGCGCTCGACCTTGTTGCCCGGACAAGTGATCTGCCTTCCGGCGGGTGCGTCGATCGCCGTCGCCCCAGCGACCACCGCACCCGGTGTTCCGTCGGCGAAGGTCACGACACGTCAGTACTCGCGTGCCGAGCTCGAACAGATCGTCCGCGATGCGTGGCCCGACGAGCTCGAGGCGGACGCCTTCTTCGTGGTCCAACGCGAGAGCAACTGGAACAACCTGAGTCAGAACTCGTGTTGTCTCGGCATTTTCCAGTTGAACTGGAACTCCCACAAGAAGTGGATGGCGAACTACGGGGTGACCGACCGCAGTCAGTTGCTCGATCCCGTGGTCAACGCCCGACTGGCGTTGGTGACCTGGCAGCGGTCGGGGGGTTGGCGTCCATGGTGCACCGCAAGTTGGTGCCCGGTCTCCTGAGCGGGGGTCGAGGTTGGCGCGACGGTGGAGCCCCGTAGACTAAGAGCGTTGCGCTCGTAGCTCAATGGATAGAGCATTTGACTACGGATCAAAAGGTTAGGGGTTCGAGTCCCTTCGAGCGCGCCAGAGTGTTTCCCCAGCAAGCAGCCAGTACACGTCGCTGAGCGTCTGCTTCCTCGGTCATGCTCAGGTGCCTTCTCAGGTGCTAATCGCGACTGGAGTTGTGTTCGACCTCCAGAGGTTACTGAACCTGGATTGGCGTCCTGCCCCGACGGCAGACCCCCGGTCTAGTTGGACACCTTGGAGGTTACTGAACCTGGATTGGCGTCCTGCCCCGTCGGTGGAGATGTATTGGTGCCATTGGCCCATGGAGGTTACTGAACCTGGATTGGCGTCCTGCCCCGACACCTTGTGGCCGAGCACGTCGAGCGCGTCGAGAGGTTACTGAACCTGGATTGGCGTCCTGCCCCGACCGAGTGTTGGCGCGATGTCGCTGACGCTCTGAGGTTACTGAACCTGGATTGGCGTCCTGCCCCGACACCAGCAACTAGCGAAGCGTGGCAAGACGAGAGGTTACTGAACCTGGATTGGCGTCCTGCCCCGACATTCGTGCGTCGCTCTTCAATGACCATGGGATTGAACTTTCCTTAGTACAGATTGGGGCCTTCTGGCAGTCGACTGAGATCGGTGCGCGCTGGGATCTACTCGGGTGGCTCCGGTCTCGACCTCAGCGTGGGATCTACTGTGCTCATGATCCCCACGGTGTTGCCGTCCGGGTCCTCCACGAGCGCATACCTGGCGCCCCAGAACGCGTCGTACGGAGACTGCTGCCCTTCGTAGCCAGCCGCAACGAGCCGCTCGTAGATCATGTCGACGGTGGCCCTTTGATCCACCCTGAATCCGAGCACAGCACCGTGTCGTGCCTTGTCCCAACCGTGGTTCCATTTGCTAGCGAACTGTCCGCTGTCGAGATCGAGGTCGACACCGCCTGGGAGTTCGGCAGCACGATGGTGAACATCCCACGGCGCGGGCGCATCTTCGATCTCGATTCCCAGAAGGCGGTAGAAGGTGACCATCGCAGTCATGTCGCGCACGACGAGGTTCACTTGGTCAAGAATCGGTCGATCATCCACCATCGTCCCCCTCCGGACAGCAAAAGCACAGATTGCCCGGTATGTGCGCTCTCCGCAAGCGGTTCGAGAGCACGATTGCGTCCACCAGCTCTTCCGCTTTGAGGTGGCGGGATCACCCGGATATTGCTTGTTCTGCTCTCCTGTCGTCGCCAGCATCAGCCGTCGCGTCGTCTCGGGCTCGTGCGCGAAAGTGTTGGGCGTGGTCGATGACGCTGACAGGGTTTGACTTTCTCCTGGCATGTCTTGGCCCTAGGTGTCCTTCAGGTGCCATGTCCGTGGAACAACCTGACACAAGAGTGGAATCGGAGGTCGTCCTAAGTCGGTAGGGTGCTGGTATGACGCATTCCCACGTAGGTGGGGACCGTCTGGTGCGGAACCTACGGATCAAAAGGTTCGGGGTTCGAGTCCCTTCGAGCGCGCCGGAGTTACCGACACTCAGGATCGCAACAACGGGGTGAGCTTCTCGCCGATCCAAGGCGCGAGAGCCTCCACTCCATCTGGTCCGAGGTGAGTTCCGTCGACGGTCAAGTCGAGATTGACGTCGAGCCATGCTCCGAGATCAATGACTGTCGCCTCGGCGCGGTTTGCCTCTCGTTGTATCAACCCGTTCAGCACGTCGATCGACTCACCCGGGATGTCCAGTGGTCCAAAAGGATCGACGTGACCCGCGGTCGTGTACACAATGTGAGTCGATGGACTGTGTTCTCGAATCCGCGTGGTGAGCGACGACAATCGAGTGAAGGCCCACTCCTCACACCGACCACTGCCGTCGCCGAGTTGGCACCACCCATCGTCCCCGAGGGGATCGATCTCCCATGCCAGTGCGTATCCGCCCACCACGACGACCATCATCGGATCGACCGCCTCGAGCCAGGCTGGTAGATACTCGTTCCACCATTGATCACACCCGGGTTCTTCTCCCAGTTCTCGAATCTTCACCGCACCACCCATGGTCGATGTCTTGATTCGGACGTCGCCACCGAACGGGCACCCGACCATGTGCACTCCATGCGTGACATAACCCTCGGGTCGTAAGGCGACGTTCACCGCACTGTGGGTCACCCAGGCCGTCGAGTCGCCGATCACCAGAACCGAACCTTCTCCCGCATCGATCGGACGCCTGCGGTCCACTGAGGTATCGGAATCGGACGCCTCGTTCTCGGCCGTCGTATCCAACGCCTGGTTCGTGGGTGGGGGAGGTGACGGGGCGATTGCCATCACTTGGGTGTCGGTTCGAGTCGCCGTGACAACGGATGGAACCATGATGACGACCAACGCCGAGAGCGCAAGAACGAAACGCCGGTCGGCGCGGATCCATCGGCCGATGCGTAGCGGTTCTTCCAGGAGACGAAACATCCCTCCTGCTCCAACGATCGTCGCTATCACCGCCAGGGCCATTGCCCACTCGGGTAGATGCTCGGTCCCGAGACGAAAGGCCATCAACTCGATGATCGGCAAGTGGAGCAAATAGATCCCGTAGGACCGACGTCCGAGCCACGCGGGCACCGACAACGAAAAACCCCGGGCGAGCAGGCTGTTCGGATAACGCCACAGCATTGCGATCACGGCAGCGGTCGGGGGGGTGGCCAACGTGATCCCCCAACGAATCCCCCCGACGGTGTCGCCCGCGGCCACGACCCACGGCGGCGTGGCGATCGCCATCAGAATCAAAAGCGTGATCGAAGCCTGTCGATCGGAGAACCGACGATGGGGGAACGAATGACTCCAACAAGCAGCGGCGATCCCCAAGCCGATCTCGCCGAGTCGAGTCCAGGTGCTCAGGTACAAAGTCGACGCATCGTCGATCGTCCACAGACACGCCCATGAGAAACCGACGAGTCCGAGCGAAGTGAGTCCGAGCATCTTGGCCATCGACCACGAGCGTTCGAACCACCGTCGCACCGCAACCAACACGACGACGATGAGCGGGAACACCACGTACACCTGCTCCTCGAAGGACAGCGACCAGAAATGATGCGTGAGACTCGGTGAGAAGGCGTCCCAGTAGCCGCCACCATGTAGCTGTTCCCAGTTCGCCCCCCAGGCGAGGGCCGACAACACGTCTCCCCGCAGAGCCGACCGACCGGGCCAGTCGAGGAGAACAGCAACAACGACCGTCGCGGCGAGTACCAACATCGAGGCTGGCAGTAGCCGCCGAAGGCGCCGAATCCAGAACTTTTTCAGGCCGAACCGACCGGTCGAGTCAAACTCGACGAGCGCAAGACTCGTGACGAGAAAGGCAGAGAGGGTGAAGAACATTCCGATGGCGAGCCAGAGCCCCCGGTCGGATCCGACGATGCCGAGGTGGACAACGATCGGGCAGGCCAGGGCGATTCCGCGAATTCCGTCGAGCGAAGCCGAGCGTTTCGTGTTCATCTCAGATCGTGTTCACTTTGTTCATGAAGGCCTCGATCGATGTGGCGTTGGCTCCGAAGCCGGGCTGATGTCCGGCTCCTTCGACCACATCCACCCACACGCGATCACCTACGCCAGCGGCGACATAGGAGTCCTCGACGAGCAGAGCGTGCACCAGCGGAGCCAGGTCGTCGATCTCTCCAACGACCATGTACACCGCTGGATCGTTGGCATCCACGTAGGTGGCGGGAGAGATGGCGGCAAGAACGTCGGCCGAGCAGTCCGTGGTTCCACAACCGTTCACGAAGGCAAGGATCTCATGAACTCGGATCCCGATGATTGCGGGGTCATAAGTCGGCTCGTCCACGGCGTAGGGGCCAGCGATGGCAATCACTCCGACGACCGGGCGAATGAAATCGCCACCACGCAGATCGGTCGGGGCAACGGCGGTCAGCAGGCTGAGGTGAGCACCAGCCGAGTGACCCGAGAGAAACGTGCGGTCCGGGTCGACGCCCAGGTCGACGGCATTGGTTTGGGCCCAGCGAACGGCGGCCACGATGTCGGCGGTCTGTTCGAAGGCCGGGACGCTCAGTTCGTATTCGATCGACACGATGACTGCTCCCTGAGCCAGCAGGTCCATCGACACCGACTCGACTTCGTCGGCGGTTCCGAAGCTCCAGGCACCACCGTGGGAGAAGACGACGAGGTCACGACGGTCCGAAGCGCTCCAGTTGCTGGGGGTGAAAACCTTGTAGGTCTGATGGGTCTCGGGTCCGTACGAGCCGACGAGGGTGGCGGCTGGTGCGGTGTAGGTCTCGACGATGCGACGGTCATCGGCCTGCGGATCGAGAACCATGTGACCGCTCGTGATGGTGGTGACCGCGTCAGCGGTGATGCCGGTGGTGACCGCGTCAGCCGTGATGCCGGTGGTGACCGCGAGGCTTTGGCCGACCAGGCGCGTGCCCGAGTTGGTATCGAGATTCAAGCAGGCGACCGTCGACAGTCCGAGGACGCTCAGGCCGGCGAGTGAGAGGAGGTGTCGGGTGACTTTGGTGGCGTTCATGCCGGACAAGAGCCCGGATCACGCCCCGTCTCGCACTTTCCTCAAGAAATCCTGAGAATTTCCCGAAATCCCTCCTGAACTGGTGTTTTGTGAACCTTGGGGTGCTGTGTCAGGTCGATCGAGCACCGTTTTCAGTCGCCGTCCACGAGTGGGGGATCGGCCCCCGGTCGCGAGAGGTTCTTCCCATCTCGGGCTGCGCTCTCGAGAGCGCCCGGGCCCGAGAAGATCGCCGAAGTTGCCTTCTGCGAGCGCCCGCCCGATTTGGTGTTACCGCGCGACCGCATCGGCGACCTCGACAACGAGCGTCGAGTTCTCGACCCAGTCCTCGACATCGAAGTTCTGGAGCAACAGCTGGTGGCCAACCAGCGACAACTGTGCGAGCCCATTCCGCCCCCAGGGCGTTGTCCACCCGAGCGCTGGGTAGATGGCCAGAAACGAGTGGGTGTTCTCAGTCGGAGCGAAGGGACGGATATCCGCGACGGCCAGCGGGTTTCCCCGCTCATGAACGGGGGTCCCACGAGCGCGTCCTGCCGGGTGAGAGCACCGGTGTATCTGGTGATGCCTCCTATCGTCGATATGCGGTCACCGTGTGAACGAGACGACCGTTGGCGGACGCGGCACTTGGACTCGTTCCATTCACGTCGCTCGGTGCCCGGGGCCCGTCGAGGAGCACCGATATCCGCATCTTCTTGGAACCGTCGTCCGCTAGATTTCGCCCCGTTGCGCTCGTAGCTCAATGGATAGGGCATTTGACTACGGATCAAAGGGTTAGGGGCTCGAGTCCCTTCGAGCGCGCCAGAGTGTTTCCCCTCCGGCCTACGTGCTGCGATGGGGTGGAGGATCGGACACCGGCGACAACGTCGCTGAGGTGCTCACGGTGTTGCGAAGACGCCTCGACGTCGTGCCCCGCGGATCAAATCTGCCGTGGGTGCTGTCAGAACCGGAAGGTGTCGACCAGGTGAAGTCGACCAGCAGGAGATTTCCTGGTCTCTGCTAAAACGAAGGTGCCGATGAACACCGCGCACCGCACCATCTCGCCGTCCGCCGGCACGGATCCGACCGTCTTCCGTCGGGGACGAGGGAACGCCGTATGAGTTACCTGCGGTCCTTGGAAGCCGAGGCGATATTCATCATTCGAGAAGCCGTCGCGCAAGCCGAGAAGCCCGTCATGTTGTATTCGATCGGTAAGGACAGTTCGGTGATGTTGCACCTCGCCCGGAAGGCGTTTTTTCCCGCTCCGTTGCCTTTTCCGCTCCTGCACATCGACACGACTTGGAAGTTCAAGGAGATGATCGCCTTTCGCGACGAGATGGCGAATGATCCCGGTATCGATCTCATCGTCCACATCAACCCCGAGTGCATACGGCTGAACATCAACCCGTTCGAACACGGCTCGTCAATGCACACCGATCTTTGGAAAACGGAAGGTCTCAGACAGGCACTGGACCAAAATGGCTTCGACCTCGCTTTCGGGGGTGCACGACGAGACGAGGAGAGGTCACGGGCCAAAGAGAGGGTCTTCTCGTTCCGAACGTCGCAACATGTGTGGGATCCGAAAAATCAAAGACCGGAGTTGTGGAACATCTACAACGCCCGACACGCTCCCGGTGAGTCCATTCGGGTCTTCCCCCTGTCCAACTGGACGGAGCTCGACGTTTGGCAATATGTCCACGCTGAGGACATCCCGGTCGTGCCCCTGTATTTCGCCAAGCGGCGCCCCATCGTCGTGCGAGACGGGATGATGATCATGGTCGACGATGAACGCATGAAGTTGCGGGCCAACGAGGTTGTCGAGGAAAAGATGGTCAGATTCCGAACCCTTGGTTGCTATCCGCTGACCGGCGCAGTGGAAAGCGAGGCGACCGACCTACCGATGATCCTCGCCGAGATGTTCACGAGCAGAACCTCCGAGCGTCAAGGTCGCATGATCGATCACGACCAAGCGGGCTCGATGGAGAAGAAGAAAGCCGAGGGGTACTTCTGATGCGGTCAGTGCCCGAGCAGGCCGCCGATGCCGTCGCAGACTTCATCGAAACCCAACAAGCCAAGGACCTGCTGCGCTTGATCGTCTGTGGAAGCGTGGACGACGGCAAGAGCACGATGATCGGTCGCCTTCTTTTCGACTCGAAACAGATCTTCGACGATCAATTGGCGTCGTTGGCGGACGATTCCCGGCATCACGGCACCCAAGGGGACACGATCGACTTCGCACTCCTGACCGACGGTCTCCAGGCGGAGCGCGAACAGGGAATCACGATCGATGTGGCGTATCGATTTTTCGCCACCGACAAACGCGCCTTCATCGTCGCCGACACACCAGGTCACGAGCAGTACACCCGCAACATGGTGACCGGAGCATCCACCGCCGAACTTGCGGTCATCTTGATCGACGCTCGTAAAGGTATGTCGACCCAGACACGGCGACACTCGTTACTCGTCGATCTTCTCGGTATCAAGAACGTGGTCGTGACGGTGAACAAACTCGATCTCGTCGGCTACCACGAAGACGTTTTCGCCGCCGTCTCCACGCAGTTTCTCGAATTCGCTCGATCACTGCGTTTCGAGGGTGTCCATGTGGTTCCGGTGTGCGCGTTGACCGGTGAGAATCTGTCGCTCCCCTCGACAAACATGCCCTGGTACACCGGACCTTCGGTCCTCGAAATCGCCGAGAACCTGCCCGTGCGCGGGCACGACTCTTCCCGTCCGTTCCGGATGTCGGTCCAAGGAGTCTCTCGTCCGAACCCCGACTTTCGTGGTTACATGGGAACGATCTCCAGCGGAACCATTTCGCGGGGCGATCGTGTTCGCGTGAACCCGAGTGGTCGCGAAACCGCCGTTGCCGACTTCGCCGACTTCGACGGGGTCCGTGAGGTGGCCGTCGCCGGCGAGAGTGTGTGCATCCTCCTCGAAGATGAGATCGATGTCAGCCGGGGTGATCTTCTGTCGGGGGTCGTGGAGCCACCCACGATCACCGATCATTTCGAGGCTCGATTGGTGTGGTTGGCGGAGAGTGAGATGATTCCTCAACGCTCGTATCTCCTGAAGATCGGGAGCAAGGAGGTGCGGGCGCACGTCGATCGTTTGAAATGTCGAATCGACGTCAATTCGAACGAGCAGGTACCGGCGCTCACTCTCGGTTTGAACGAAATCGGACTCTGCAATGTTTCGACTGCCGCCCCGATCGCTTTCGACCCGTACGACGTCGATCGAAATACCGGGGCCTTCGTGTTGATCGATCGGAGAAGCAACAGCACCGTTGGTGCCGGAATGATCCAACACTCGTTACGCCGGGCCGAGAACATTCGGTGGCAGGAGTTGTCGGTCGGTCGTGAACAACGCGAGCAACTGAACCAGCAAAATGCCTTGGTGATCTGGCTCACCGGCCTGTCTGGAAGCGGAAAGTCGACGATTGCGGACGCTCTCGAAGTCGATCTCCATCGCCGGGGCCTTCGCACGTTCGTTCTGGATGGAGACAACGTCAGACACGGGCTCAACGCGGATTTGGGTTTCACGGAGGCTGACCGAGCAGAAAACATCCGGCGGGTGGCGGAAGTCGCGAAGCTTTTCGTCGATGCGGGAATCGTCACCATCGTTTCGTTCATTTCACCCTTTCGATCCGAACGGGAGCGAGCCGCCGAAATCATCGGACCGTCCGATTTCATCGAGGTTTTCGTCGATGCTCCCCTCGATTTGGTCGAGAGTCGCGATCCGAAGGGCTTGTACGCGAAGGCCAAAGCGGGGCTCATCCCGAACTTCACTGGAGTGAACTCGCCGTACGAGACTCCAACCAACCCCGATGTACGGCTTGACACGTCGGCTTCGAGCGTCGATGAGTGTGTGCGGGTCCTGCTTACCGTGCTGGATTCACGAGGTGTTTTCGACCAGCGATGAGGGAGCCGTGGTCGGTCAAATGAGTCGGGCAATCGCCTCACGGATGACAGGGTCGATCACCGCGACGATCGCCGAGTCTCCCTACGATCGCCACTTGTCGGCCTGGCTACGAAGCCAGCCCGATTCCCAAAAGCTCACGTCCCCTCCGGTTGCCAAAAGGACTTCATGGGCCGTCACCATGACCTTGGCCGCCCCCTCGTGCGCGGGCGCTATCGACAAGATGGCCTCAGCGATGTGAATCGCCAAAACCGGCTCTCCCGAGGTGGCCAACACCGCCGACCGATCGCAGGCCGCCTCCACCCCCACGAGTTGCACCAACTCACTCGTGGCCTCCCTCGACTGAACGGGGTACAACTCGGTCGACGACTGCAGGTGGAACCATCCCATGTAGGTCTCCCAAATCGTTCGCACCGCCCACGCGACCTTGCCATAGCCCTGCCCGACCCGAAGTTCGGGCGGTAAGACGATTTCCTTCATCAAAGTGAAGACATCCGTGCCCGCGTTCATTCCCTCCAAGGTTTTGCGATGGACGAAATCGACCGCGCCATGCAAACGGGCCAAACAGGCATCGAGCAACTCGGTTCCTTCGATCGGCAGATGTCGTCCAGGGATGATCATCCGCGGATGCAAAGCGCGCAACTTGTCCACGGTCGCCAAGTACGGCTCGACGAGGCGGTAGCGATCACCGCGCAACGTGTTCAAATTCGGAAAGTGCGGGAAAAGGGGTCCGAGCAGATTCGAAATGAGGGCGATGCGACTTCGAGGCAGAAAAACGATCATCGAATCGATGGTCTCGCCGGTCGCGGCAATCAGCTGAACCTCGAGATTTCCCGTCGTGAATTCGTGAAAATCCCCGAACATGACATCGGGTACCGGTTTGTCCTGTCGCATCGGAATTCCGGGATGTTGCCGGGCGAACCGCTGCGCGGCGGCCCCCGAAACGTCGAACCACACTTGGGCGGTTCGAAAGCGCAGGCTGGCGATTCGCGCGTCGTCCCCCTGACATGCCGGGTTGTTGGCCTGGGCGATGTAAACCGTTTCGGGTTCACGAAACAACCCGACCCCTCCGACATGGTCGACGTGGGCCTGCGTCGTCAAGATGTGGGTCGTAGGTCCCGGACAAATCGCGTCGAAAACCGCCTTGTGGTGCACCGCCTCGAAGCCCATACCGGTGTTGACGATGATGCGTCCAGCGTCGTGGACGATCATGTAGGCGGCAGTCGAACCCCCTGAACGGTAGATGTTCGGAGCGACCTCATAAGCGACATCTTCGTACCTGGGCTCCAACAACTCCTTACCCGGACGGGTATCGATGAGAAAATCGACCTGCTGCTCGACGTCACCCACGCCCATCTCATCTCACCTCCGCTTCGACACCGAATTTCTCCATGTAGGCCACGAATCGCTCCCGTATCTCTGCTGGCTGACGCCCGAAGTCCGCTCGCACGTCGTACTCCACGGTCGCCTGCCCCTCTCGCGAACGATTCTCGAGTCTCTGCTCGATCTGTCGCGTCGCCTGCTCATCGAGGGAGTGGCCGGCGAACTCGAACACCCGGTGAATCGTCGCTCGATCATCAGCCATGAAATCCTGGAAACGCACGTCGACTCGTCGACCCTCGGGGATCAGATGCACGTCACGCACCGCGGCCGTCAGCAGCTTCTCGATCCGGTCGGTCCAGTAGTCGATGTACCAACCAGGATCGATCGTTCGATACGCCATACGCGCCGCGTAGGTCATCATCGTGGCCGCGGACTGAATCACCGACACCGGGTCACGATGAGTCATGACAATGGTTGCATCGGGAAAGGTCCTGAGCAAAGGACCGATTTGCTCGAAGTGTTGTGGTGACTTGAGGATCCAGCGGCTTCGCGGACGTAGGAACGTCAGCACTTTGAGCATCGTGTGCATGTAGTCGTAATGGGGCTGCTGATCGTGGGAGAGGTAGTAATCCCGCCAACGTGGGCAGCGCGCGACCCACTCCAGGTTGTAGGAGGAAAAGTCCGGCAACATCAACTCGATTTCCTCGTGCACGTGATCCGGGTCCATCGGGTGCATCAAGGCGACGTGCGGCGTCACCATCTGCATCTGCTCCCACTCCCGGGAACACCGTGCATAGCGTGGGTCGACACCATCGACCCCGGGCGCCTCATGAGGCATCGCGATCGGTTCGTAACTCTCCCAGAGAGGCATCGAGCGCAGCCTGGTGTCGGCCGAGAGGACGTTCAACAGGTGGGTCGTACCTGTTCTCGGTAATCCGACGATGATGATCGGTCGGGTGATCCTGATGTCGTGGATCTCGGGATGACGACGGAGTAGATCACGTGTCAAGAGACGATTCGCCGCGTAACGCACACAACTGTTCCGCAGGGAAAGCTGGCCGATACCGAGACGATCCGGGTCGCTCGCAACTTCTTCCAGCCACATGTCGAGGCGGTCGACGAAGTCCATCGGACCAAAGTCATCGAGTCCGGTACGAGCGATGGCATCTCCCAAGACGCCCGCTGACGACATGTCCAGGGACAGGCTGTCTCCATAATCTCGAGCCATTTGTTGAATGTCGCTCAACTGCGGATCGCCCAGATCGGAGATGCGGATTTTCGTCGGCATTTGACCCCATTGCTCCAGCTACTACCACCAGATAGTAGTTTGCCCGAGGTGGAAAGCGTTCGGCTCGGAATCGTCGGTTGTGGAGCCATCGCCCAATGGCACGCGACGGCACTGAAACATGCCGGACGCACGACCATCACCGCCTGTGTCGACGTCGTGCCCGCCCAAGCCGAAACACTGGCGAAGTCGACCAATAGTGTCGCTTGCTCATCGATCACCGAAGCACTGGACGTCGGCGTCGACGCATTGGCGATTTTGGTCCCTCACGATCTTCACGAAAAGTTGGTCACCGAAGCTCTGGAGGCGGGCGTTCACGTCGCTTTGGAGAAACCAATGGCCCCGACACTGGATGCTTGTGAACGAATCTTGGCGACTGCCGCTCGGCACGGCGATCGTGTTTTCATGCTGACCGAGAACGCCCAGTATTGGCCCGAAGTCGTCATGGCGCAAAAGCTCGTCGTCGAGGGAGCGATCGGCGAAATCGTGACTGCGCGGTCGTGGCACAACTTTGGCATCACCAAAGAGTTCTACCCCAGCGATCAATCGTGGCGTTTTCGCCAGGCGTCTGCCGGCGGCGGAGTCGCCTTGGACACTGGCTCCCACTGGATGCGACCTCTCCGGATGATCTTGGGTGAGATCGACGAGGTTGTCGCGGTCACCGGTCGTCTGTGGGAGAAGATGGAGGGCGAATCCCTGGTTCGTTCTCTGTGTCTTTTCCAGTCGGGCGTGGTGGCCAGCTTCGACGTGATCTTGGCGACCGGTGCTGTCGGACTGCAGCCCCACTTCCAATTCACCGGCACTACGGGTGAGATCGTTATCTCGGCATTGGGTGAAGTCAGATTGTTCGACGGCAAGGACTGGCAGGGCACGGTCGTCGGACGCGGGAATTACATGGACAGTTACGGGGGTGTCTGGAGGGATTTCGAAGCCGCGATCCTCGATGGAAAACCTTTGGACGCTGATGCTCGCTACTCTCTCGGAGAGGTGGCGGCGGCCAACGCCATCGTCCGTAGTGCGCGATCGAGGAAATGGGAAAAGGTCTGGTGAACAGCGTCGACTTCGATTTCACCGGATCAGAGGTACTGGTCACGGGTGGGTCGAGCGGGATCGGCTTGGCGATTGCTTCGGCCTTCGCTGCTTCGGGGGCTCACGTCATCGTCACGGGAACACGCAGTTCGACCGACGACTACGAAAGTGATCTGAGACGATTCGATTACCGGCAGTGCATCATGAGCGATCGGCAACAGATTTCCGACCTGGCCGGGTCCATCGACGCTCTCGACGTTCTCGTGAACAATGCGGGTCAGGTGATGCCCAATGGGCGAGACGAGTACGACCCTGATGTTTTCGAGGAGTCTCTGCAGATAAACGTCTCGGCGGCGTTTCGCTTGGCACGATTACTCCAACCGTCTTTGAGCCGTTCCAAATTGGCGGGGGGCGCCGCCGTGATCAATTTGGCTTCACTTGCATCCTTTTTCGCTGTCGAGTTCGTTCCGGGATACGGTGCGGCGAAAGCTGCAGTCGTTCAGATGACGAAGACGCTGGCGGTCAGATACGCCGGTAGCAACATTCGTGTCAATGCGATTGCTCCCGGCTTGGTGGCTTCGAAGATGACCGCACCGATGCTGACTCTCGACGCGCTGACGCGTCCCCATCTCGACCGCACACCTCTGGGGCGTATAGGTGAGCCCGACGAAATCGCCCCAGCGGTCTTGTTCCTCGCCTCGAGTGCGAGTCGATTCATGACGGGACACACCCTCGTCGTGGACGGTGGATTTTCGGCGAAAGGGTGATTATGAACGGCTCGATGCTTCGTGATGTGACCGACGACGAGGTCGAGACTTTCTGGCGTGACGGGATCGTTTGCCTGAGGGGGCTACTCGATCCGAAGTTGCTGCACGACATGAGCGATCCAGTGGCCACTCTCGTGCAGACGAACGGTGTCGCCGATCTGTCGGCGATGGGTGACGCCATCGCAGCGAGCGGGCAGAGGGTTCAACGCGAAGACGTCCCCAACTCGGGGCGCGGCAAATTCTTCGCCGGAGTCGATCATTGGCTGGAACACCGGGAGTTTCGCGACTTTTCGTGCCACTCCGCACTTCCGGCCATCGCTGGGCGGATCATGAGGTCGACTCGGATTCACTTGTGGGAAGACAGCGTGCTGTTCAAGGAATCAGGCACGGTCGAGCGGACGGCTTGGCATCAGGATCTCGGCTACTTCCACTGCGATGGGACCAAGATCTGCACGATGTGGTGCCCACTCGATTCTGTGACCGAGGACTCCGGTGCGGTGCGCTTCGTCGTCGGTTCGCACTCGTGGCCCGACATCTATCAGCCAAATTTTTTCGTCTCGTCCATGGTGATTCCCGGAACCGAGGGAACCGCCGTGCCCGATGTGGAGTCGATGTCACAACGAGGTGAGTGCCGGATCGTCACCTTCGACACCGAGCCGGGCGACGTCACAATCCATCATGCCCGCACGATTCACGGTGCGGGACCGAACACCTCGACTCGTCAACGACGAGCGATCAGCCTGCGCTATTGCGGTGATGACACCGTGTATCTCACCCGGCCGGGCTCACCGAAGAAGGCGCATCATCA
>JBJTBM010000073.1:0-5337 GCA_046091365.1 Acidimicrobiia bacterium
CATCCGGTCCGCTGACTTCGTTCTCACGTAGTTCCTCGGGCGAAGACAGCCACACACCGACATACCGCGTGTCATCGTCGGGGTCGGTGAAGAACTGATAGTCCGCAACCGGGTCGGCCGAATCTCCCTGTTCGTACACCCAACCACGGCTCTCGAAGTGAACACGAAGGAGCGCGAACGCCTCCGGGGCATCGCCCGGAATCGCGAAGTATTCGGCGTAAGTGTCGACGCGCTCGGTGCCGAAGTACCAATCCATCGAGGCGTCATCCACGCGTGGTGCGTCGATATCGACCGTCTCATCCCACCACGTCGGCTTCTCCACCGACACATCGGGCTCGCAGGTGAAGCCGTCGGCCGGCCGCCGTAGAGATATGAACAACTCCGAGGCCATCTCGTCCACGCATCGCGACGCGAGGATGTGCGAGTGTCCCTCGCCGTTGAAGATGGCCAGACGTGCGTCATCACCCAGTCGCGTCACCAGTTCCTCGGACCAGCGCAGCGGTGTGGCCGGGTCGTTCGTTCCGCCGAGCACGACGATCGGTATCGACGATTCGACCTTCACTTCGAAGATGTCGGGGTCTCCGAACGCATCGTCGCACAACAATCCCATGTCGTCCACCGTGTAGTTGCGGCTATACCACGGAGCCTCCCGCCGAAGTTGCTCGAACAAGGATTCCGGGTCGTCGGGTTCGTAGGCGTACGTGCCGCTGGCGCATTCGATGATGCCGAACGCGTCGTAACTGCTCGAGAAGGTGCCATCGTCATCCCGGCCGACCCAATAGTCGGCGAGGTCGAGCAGGGCGGCGCCATCACCACGGGCAGCATCGGCCAACGCGTCGCCCAATAGCGGCCAGTCGGTCTCCGTGTACAGAACCGCGATAGTGGCGTTCTCGAGCACCGCAGTGTTCACGTCACGCCCGTCCGAGGCGACGATCGGTTCGGTGTCCAGTCGCTCTTCCAGATCCAGCCAGTCCGCCTTCACGTCATTCGAACTGAACGAACACGCCTCGGCGTCGTCCTCACACCACGTCACCCATGCGTCGAACGCTTTCTCGAAACCCACCGCTTGAGTCAACTCCATCTCCTCGGCAGAGTCGTCCTGTGGGTCGTACGCCGCATCGAGGAACATCGACTTCACGTGTTCGGGGAACAACGTGGCGTACACCCCTCCCAGGTACGTGCCCCACGAGATGCCGAGATAATCGATCTTCTCCACGTCCATCGCCAACCGAATCTGATCCATGTCTCGCGCCACATTCTCCGTGGAGAAGAAGCGCAAATCCTCGCCGTACTTCGCTACGCACGGCTCATCGAGTTCGAGCCACTGGTCGTACAACACTTGCTCGGCATCGTCGTCGGGGGTGTAGTCCATGAAGACGTAGCGGTCGATCTCATCGTCGGCCTGACACTTCAATCCGCCCGACCGATCCACGCCGCGCGGGTCGAAACCCACGATGTCGAAGTCCTCGAGGCCCAGCGAATCGATCATGTCGGGACCCGAGTAATACGTGAAGTCCACTCCGGACAGACCCGGGCCACCGTTGTTGACGAACAGCACTCCCTCGGCCTTGCCGGACTGGGCGGGGTAGCGAATCAACGCGATGTCGATGGTCTGCTCGTCGGGGTGTCGATAATCCAAAGGAACCGTCACGGAGCCGCACTCGACCGCGTCGTCATCAGGGAACTCGTCGCAAGCTTCCCATTCCACGGGATCGACATCGGTGGGTGCCTCCACTTCGGATTCCGAAGAACATGCGGCAAGTGTCCCAAGCACACCACAGATCACCGACGCGGCGATTCTCCGACGAATTGCACAACTCATCATCACGTTCACGAGTCACCTTTCGTTGGAGGTCATCCTGACTCACATTACGATTACTGCCACAGCAAATCGGTCGATTTGGCACAAATGGTGTAGGGCGTCACGGCAGGATTTGGCTCACCGCGAGGATCGCGCGGGCGTGCATCGCCGCCTCTCCGGGAGCCAGCGTCGGCCCGAGTTCGACGATGAAAGCGGTGTCGGAGTCGTACGTGCGTCGCTGCCACGTCGCGGCGACCCCGGTGTAAGTGCCACCGGGAACTCCTTCGAGGGGCAAGCCGGTGAGACGCGCGTATTCCTCACGCACCTGCTGGTCGGGTCCCGATGACGGCGCGATGCTGAAGGCATCCTGATGGAACCAAACCGTGAGATCGGGACGTAGATCGTCGACGAACGCCACCATGGCCTGGGTCTCGGGTTCGCTCGCGGCCGCCGGACCGGCGTATTCCCAATTTCCCAACTGCGCAATCGGCCCCCAGTTGTAAGGGAAATTGCGGTTGAGGTCGACGCCGTTGGCGTTCTGGCGACGATCGGCGACCAGCCCATCGACGTTCAACGCCGGCATGAGGTACAGGTCGACATTCGCAGGAATCTCGGCGGTGTCCATCGTGCGCAACTCGGAGACGACGTCGAGTCCGGCCTGCTCGTTTCCGTGGATGACCCCCACCACCAACACCAACACCCGCGAGGGATCGTCTGGTGACAACGTCGCTCCGGTGGTGTCCAACCGATGGATCACCTCGATCGGCCGCCCTTCGACCGTGGTGCCGATGGCAGTCGTGACTTCCGTCGGGGGAAGGGTCGTCGACGTGGTGGCCGTCGTGCTCATTGAGGTCGACGCGGCAGTCGTAGTGACAAAGACGGATGTCGACGTCGTCCGAACGACAGTGGTCGCGGTTTCGGCGTCCGAACCCGAACACGCAACAGCGGACACCGACACGATTGCAAAGAGCAAGACGGTCCGACGACGGAACCCGGAATGCTTCGCTCGATCTGCGCCCATGACTGAATGGTTGCCGATGCCGAGAGCCGGCAACGGTCTTTGCTCGCGCCGACCACGAACTAATCTCCAACCCGTGCCCGCACGTCGCCTGTTGCCTCTCGTCGGCGCCCTCCTGCTCGTGCTCACCGGCTGTCGAGTCGACGTGTACCTCGACGTCACAGCTGACGACTCCGGGGCCGGAACGATCACCGTGACCGTCGACATCGACGCCGAAGCGGTGACCGTCGTCCCCGGTTTGGCCGAGGACCTGCGCCTCAACGACCTGTTGGCCAGCGGTTGGACCGTCGAGGGCCCGACGCAAGTCAACAGCGGTGGCCTGCGAGTCGTGCTGCGCTACGAGTTCGAGTCCCCCACCGAGGCCAACCTGGCGATGGCGCAGATCAACGGCCCCAACGGTCCCCTTCTCAACCCCACGCTCAAACGCACCGTCGACGGTCGCACCGTCAACACCACGCTCGACGCGACACTGCAGTTGGTGGGTGGGGTCGAAGCGTTCAGCGACAGCGCTCTCAGTGACGCGATCGGTGCCACGCCGTGGCGCAGCACGGCCGAGAAGTTGGGCGTCGTCCTCGAAGACTCGTTTTCGGTGACGTTGTCGGCCAACCTGCCCGGTGACATCCGAAAGAGCACGGGAACGGTTGCCGATGGCGGGGTCGTCTGGAATTCACCCACCGACGGTTCGGCGCAGATCGTCGTGCTCGGCACCGCCGAGACCAAGGTGGACGGCAGTGTCTGGAAGACGATCTCGCGCATCATCGGTTGGATTCTCGGTGTGTGGTTGATCCTGATGGGCGCGTTGATCATTCTCGTGCTCTTGGCACGTCGACGTCGCCCACCCCGAAACCCACCGCCCAGCCGCACCACACCCCGACCGCGCGCCACACCCGACGCCTAACCTCTGCCCATGGCTCGACTGCGACTCGTCTACAACTGCTCCGAGTGCGGCGCGTCGTATCCGAAGTGGAACGGGAAGTGTTCAGCGTGCGGGGCCTGGAACAGCCTGGTCGAAGACGTCGAAGATCCGAACTCGTCCGATATCGCTTCACTCGCCGCCGGGCTGGCGCTCGTGCCCGCCGCCACCGCACAGCGCATCGGTGAGATCGACACCACGCACGGTTCGCCGCGGTCGACCGGTATCGACGAACTCGACCGCGTGCTCGGTGGTGGGCTGGTGCCCGGATCGGTCACCCTGCTCGGTGGCGAGCCCGGCATCGGCAAGAGCACGCTCCTCCTACAAGCGCTCGCCACATGGCCCGGGCGCACCCTCTATGTCAGCGCCGAGGAAAGCGCTCAACAAGTGCGCATGCGTGCCGAGCGCCTCGATGCGGTACGTCCCGATCTCTGGTTGCTGGCCGAGACCGTGTTGCCTCACGTGGTGAAGGCCCTCGACGAGTTGTCTCCCGAACTGGTCGTCATCGACAGCATCCAGACCATGGTCGACCCCGAACTCGGGTCGTCACCGGGCAGTGTGGTGCAGGTACGCGGTTGCGCCCACACGCTCGTCATGGAGGCCAAGCGACGCAACGTGCCGATCATCCTGGTCGGCCACGTCACCAAAGAGGGCGGCCTCGCCGGCCCACGCGTTCTCGAACACGTCGTCGACACGGTCTTGCAGTTCGAAGGAGACCGGCACCATGCACTGCGCCTGCTGCGGGCGTCGAAACACCGCTTCGGACCCACCACCGAGTTGGGCTTGTTCGAGATGGTCGACACGGGCTTGCGCGGTGTTCCCGACCCCAGCGCCTTGTTCCTCTCCGATCGCCACACGGGCATCGCGGGAAGCGTCGTCATTCCCACGCTCGAGGGGCAGCGACCTCTCATGGTCGAGTTGCAAGTACTCACGAGTGCGGTCAAGGGCGACACGCCGCCCCGTCGCAACGTGCAGGGCCTCGACGCGAACCGCCTGTCGATGTTGCTCGCGGTGCTCGGCCAACGGTTGCGTCAGCCCGTCGGGCAACACGATGTGTTCGCATCGGTCGTGGGTGGCGTCAAGATCACCGAGCCTGGTAGCGACCTCGGCCTGTGTCTGGCGGTGTTGTCAGCCCTCGGTCACCAGCCGATGCGACCCGACGTGGTGGCGTTCGGCGAGGTCGGTCTCGGGGGCGAGGTACGCCAGGTGCCCCACGCGTCGCGCCGCTTGGCCGAAGCCGCCCGACTCGGCTTCTCGACCGCGATCGTGCCGGCGAAGTCACCCGATGTCGACGTCGACATCAAGGTCGTACGGGTGACCACCGTCCGCGAGGCGATGAAGACGCTCGGCATGACCGGCCGCACCGACGATTGAACCTCGGTCGCTAACCGACCCACCAATCGAGCGCGAGGGTCCACGAACACGGATCGTTCCCGTCCCAGATGCGGGTCGGAGCGTCCGGGGCGCCGACGATCTCACGAAATCTCCGGGTTCGCTCACTCGTGTCCCCGCGCACGGCGAGCGAAAACAGGGTGAAGCACGAAATCGCCTTCTTGCGGTCGATGTCGGAGCCCATCACGTGCAACAAGCGATCGCCGCTCCGGC
>JBJTBM010000074.1:0-9314 GCA_046091365.1 Acidimicrobiia bacterium
GGTCAACGAGGACATGAACGCCTACGGACTGCTCGATCATCGCCACACTCCCGAGATGCAGGACCAGATCGGCGCGCAGTTGTTGTTCACGCCGCATCTGGCGCCCATGAACCGGGGCATTCTCGCGACGTGTTACGCCACACCCGTGGCGGGCACCTCCACCGACGAGTTGTCGAACGCGCTCGCCGACTTCTACGCCGACGAACCATTCGTGGTGGTGTCCGATCGTTCGCCGTCCACCAAGGCCACGTTGGGATCGAACGCGGTGCACATCACCGCGCGGTACGACGCGCGAACCAACCATGTCGTCGTCATCGGTGCTCTCGACAACCTGTGCAAGGGGGCGTCGGGCGGTGCGGTGCAGGCGGCCAACGTCGCCCTCGGTCTGGTCGAGACCGCGGGCCTGACCTCCATCGGGGTGTACCCATGAGCACGAGTCCCATCGGTTCCGACGTTCGGGCCTCGGTCCTCGTCGAGGCTTTGCCGTACATCAGGCGATTCGCCGGCAAGACGGTCGTGGTCAAGTACGGAGGCAACGCGCTGGCCGGCGCCACCGAATCCGATGCCTTGGCTTTGTTCGCCGAGGACATCGTGCTCATGCGGCTCGTCGGCCTGAAGCCCGTCGTGGTGCACGGCGGAGGACCGCAGATCAGCGATCTCATGACCCGGCTCGGCAAGGTCACCGAGTTCCGCGACGGGTTGCGCGTCACCGATTCTGAGACTGTCGACATCGCCCGCATGGTGTTGAGCGGTCAGGTCAATCCCCAGATCGTGGCGGCCATCAATGTGCACGGCCGTTTCGCGGTGGGAGTCAGCGGAGAGGACGCTTCGTTGATCACCGCCTCGGCCAAGAACCCCGACCTCGGATTCGTCGGTGAGGTCGATCGCATCAACCCGGGCATTCTTCATCGCTTGCTCGACGACGAATTCATTCCGGTCGTGGCCACCATCGGAACCGACGCCCATGGACAGGCCTACAACATCAACGCCGACACCGTTGCTGGGGCCATCGCCGAGGCGCTGGGCGCGGAGAAGCTGGTGTACCTCACCGACATCGAGGGCCTGCGACGAGTGGTCGACGATCCGACTAGCCTCATTCGTCAGAGCAGTCCCGACCAGCTGGACGCGCTCATGGCCGACGGCACCATCGCCGGCGGCATGATCCCCAAGGTCGAGAGTTGCGTGCGTGCCGTGCGCGGAGGTGTGAAGAGAGCCCACATTCTCGACGGGCGCATTCCCCACGTGTTGTTGCTCGAACTATTCACCGACGCCGGTATCGGCACGATGGTGGAGAGCACCTACAAGAAGGGATCGTTATGACCTCGCACGCGTTCGACACCGCCGGTCTCGATCGGTGTCCGTTCATGCCGGTCTTCGGCGCACCGACCGTCATGTTCGAACGGGGGAGCGGGACGGAACTCTTCGACAGCGATGGCCGGAGATACCTGGACTTCCTGTCCGGCATCGCCGTGGTGTCGCTCGGACATGCGAATCCGGTGATCGCCAACGCCGTGAGCGAGCAGATGAACCGGCTCGTCCACGTCAGCAACTTCTTCGCCAACGACTCGGCCACGTCGGCCGCCATCGCCGTGAACGCCCTGTTGCGCGAGGCCACGGGTGTGAACGGACAGGTGTTCTTCTGCAACAGCGGTGCCGAGGCGAACGAGGCGGCCATCAAGTTGGCCCGCAAGTTCGGCGGTCGCGGACGGCACGTGGTGGTCAGCGCATTGGGCAGCTTTCACGGGCGCACGTTGGCCGCTTTGGCCGCAACCGGTCAGCCGACCAAGCACGAACCGTTCCAACCCATGCCCGACGGGTTTCGACACGTGCCGTTCGGCGACCTCGAGGCCCTGGTGGCCACGGTCGACGCCTCCTGCGCGGCCATCCTCATCGAGACGGTCCAAGGTGAGGGCGGTGTCATCCCGGCATCCGCCGAGTACCTGCGGGGTATTCGGCGGTTGTGCGACGAGCGCGGACTGCTGTTGATGGTCGACGAGGTGCAGACCGGCTTCGCCCGCACCGGCGAATGGTTCGGCTTCCAACACGCCGGAATCGTCCCCGACGTCGTGACCATGGCCAAGGCCATGGGCAACGGTTTTCCGGTCGGGGCGTGTTGGGCGCGAACCGAGGTGGCCGCCGTGTTCCAACCTGGCGATCACGGCAGCACCTACAGCGGCACGGCCATCGCTGGCGCCGCGGTGAACGCCGTCATCTCCGAGATGCGGCGGCTCGACGCGCCGAGACTGGCGCGCGAGTCGGGCGAGTACCTCGCCGAACGCCTGGCAAACGTGGAGGGTGTCGTGGGCGTTCGCGGCCAAGGGCTGTTGCGGGCCGCCGACCTCGGAACCCGTGACGCCAAGGCGGTGTACCTCGAGCTGTTGCGGCGTGGCCTCGTCACCAACGCCGTCAATTCCCATTCGTTGCGGCTCGCCCCGCCGCTCACGGTGTCGCGGGCCGAGATCGACGAAGCGGTGTCGCTGTTGGCTGCCGTCCTCGCCGACGGGATCGGAGTGGTGTCATGACGGTTCGTAGCCTCGCCAACGTCACGGATCTCGGCCCGGACGAATTGCGGCTCGTGCTCGACCTGTCGCGTCGCGAACCGTCGTCGCTCGGCCGACCTCTCACGTCGGTCACCGGGGTGCCACAAGGCGCCGCTCTCGTCTTCGAGAAGCCCTCGAACCGCACGCGCCAGAGCATGGAGATGGCCGTCGTTCAGTTGGGTGGGCATCCGATCTACACCCGGGGTGAAGAGGTGGGCTTCGACGTGCGTGAACCGGTCGAGGACATCGGGCGCATCCTCGGCGGATATCACGCAGTGGTGGCGGCACGGGTGTTCTCGCACGCCGTGATCGATCGTCTGATCGCCTCGTGTCCGGTGCCGGTGGTGAACATGCTGTCCGACGCGTCGCACCCGTTGCAGGGACTCGCCGACGCTCTCACGATGGTCGAGGAGTTCGGTGACCTGACCGGGCTCACCGTCGCCTACGTCGGCGACTACAACAACGTCGCTCGGTCGCTCGGGGAGGTGTGCGTGATGTTGGGTGCCAACTATCGGTTGGCGTGTCCCACCGGTTACGGGGCCTCGGACGCCGAACTCGCCCGGCTCACTTCTCTGGGTTCGGGCTCCGTCGAGCAGTCGAACGACCCGGTCATGGCGATTCGTGGCGCGCACGCCGTTCATACCGACACCTGGGTGTCGATGGGGCAGGAGTCCGAGAAAGCCGAGCGACTCGCGATCTTCGGGGGGTACACCGTGACGGCATCGTTGATGGCGACCGCCGACGCGCGCGCGATCTTCATGCACTGTCTTCCCGCCTACCGCGGTTACGAGGTGGAGGCCTCCGTCATCGATGGCGCCGGCAGTCGGGTGATCGAGCAGGGACACAACCGACTCCATTCCGCGCGCGGCGCGATGGCGTTCTTGTTGGGGGTGAAGTGATGTCGTCCAAGGTCCATCGGCAACAACTGATCGCCTCGCTCATCGCCAAGCACGCGGTGACCAATCAACCCCAACTCGTCGAGTTGCTCGGTGAGGGTGGCGTGACCGCGACCCAGGCCACGGTCTCGCGCGACCTCGAGGATCTGGGTGCGGTCAAGGTGCGGGTGCCCGGTGGCGAGACCGTGTACGCCATCCCCGAGTTCGCACCGGCACGCCTCGCGCCCGAGGACCAGTTGCGGCGCGTGATGGGCGAATGGGTCGCCGAGGTGTCCCAGAGTGGTCCGATGGTGGTCGTGCGCACGCCCCCGGGGTGCGCGCATGTCGTGGCCTCGGCGCTCGATCGCAGCGGCATGGCTGAATTGATCGGTACCGTCGCCGGAGACGACACGATCTTCTGTGTGGCCGCCGAGAGTTGCGGTGGACCCGCGTTGGCCGCGATCCTGCGCGACTTGGCCGGACTGAAGTCGACGACCGGAGGCACGAAATGAACGATGGCGACTCCAAGACCTTGTGGCACGGACGGTTCGCGGGAGGGCCGGCCGACGAGTTGATGGCATACACGTCGAGTCTGCATTTCGATCGGACACTCTGGCGTGAGGACATCGCCTGCTCGCGGGCGCACGTCGGCGGACTCGCGCACGTGGGCATCCTCACCGACGCCGAGCGCGACGCCGTGTTGGCGGCTCTCGACGTGGTCGAGTCCGAGATGGCTGCGGACACCTTCGTGTTCGCCGCCGGCGACGAGGACATCCACACCGCCGTGGAACGGCGGGTCACCGAAATCTGCGGAGCGCCCGGAGCGAAGTTGCACACCGGACGCAGCCGGAACGACCAATCGGTCACGGGTCTGCGGCTGTGGTGCAAGCGCGAGGTGCCGCTGGTGGCCGCGCGCATCGTGGCGCTGCAGGAGGTTCTGCTGGATCGGGCCCGCGAGGCCGGAGTGGGCGACGACGCCGTCTACATGCCCGGGTACACGCACGTGCAACGGGCCCAGCCGGTGCTGTTGGCCCATCATCTGCTGGCTCACGGGTGGGCGTTCGGTCGCGACATCGAGCGACTGCTCGACGCCCTCGAGCGGGTCGACGTGTCGCCGTTGGGCGCGGGCGCGCTGGCTGGCTCGTCGTTGCCCCTCGACCCGGATTTCACCGCGCGCGAGCTGGGTTTCGCGCGGGCCTTCGACAACTCGCTCGACGCGGTCAGCGATCGTGACTTCGTGGCCGAGATCCTGTTCGCGCTCTCCTTGGTTGCCGTTCATCTCTCGCGCATCGGAGAGGAATGGGTGCTGTGGACCAGCGACGAGTTCGGCTTCGCGGTGCTCGACGACGCGTACGCCACCGGTTCGTCCATGCTCCCGCAAAAGAAGAACGCCGATATCGCCGAGTTGGCCCGGGGCAAGGCGGGTCGTGTCATCGGCGACCTGACCGGACTACTCACCACGCTCAAGGGACTGCCCCTGGCCTACAACCGCGATCTGCAGGAGGACAAGGAACCGCTGTTTGATGCCATGGATCAGGTGTCGTTGGCCTTGTCGGCACTGGCGGGCATGATCGCCACGGCGCGCTTCGTTCCCGAACGCATGCGTAATGCCGCAGACGCACCCACCATGGCCGCCACCGACCTCGCCGAACATCTGGTGCGCGCGGGAACGCCGTTCCGTGACGCGCATGCCGTCGTCGGTGCCCTGGTGCGACGTTCACTCGCCGGCGAGGGAGCATTGGTCGATCTGGTTCGGGACGAACCGCTTCTCGGTCCCGAGGCCGCCGCACTGGTGGCGCCCGGCGTCGGCGTCCGAATGCGCACCACGTCCGGTGGTGCGGGTCCGCGCCCGGTCGCGGTGCAGATCGAGAGTTTCGCTTCGGCCTTGCAGCAGTGGAAGCAGGCGATCGGATGAACACCCGTCTGTTCGGTGAGGTTCTGGTGACGATGCTCGTCATCCTGGATCCGCCGGGCAACGTGCCCATCTTCCTCGCGGTAACACGTCAGCTGTCGAACAAGGAGAGACACCGCGCCGCGTTCCTCGCGGTGGGCACCGCGTTCCTGGTGATCTCGTTGTTCGCCATCGGTGGCCAGACCATCCTCGACTACCTGCACGTGTCGGTGCCCGCACTGCAGGCCGCCGGGGGACTGCTGTTGCTGCTGGTCGCGTTGCAGTTGTTGTACGGCAAAGGCGGCGACGATGGTTACATCGAGGCCACTCCCGAACAGCGCACATCCATCGCCTTGGTGCCGCTGGGCACTCCGCTCCTGGCCGGTCCCGGTGCCATCGTGGCCACCATCGTGTTCTTCAGCCGCGCCGAGGGTGCGGGTGAGTGGTTCACGGTGGTCGGGGGCACCGCCGTGGCCCTGTTGATCTCGCTCCTCGCTCTGCGTTTCAGCGGCATCGTCCAGCGCATCGTGCGTCCCACGGGCGTGTTGTTGTTGGCCCGGGTGGCCGGAATGATCCTGGCCTCGGTGGCCGTTCAGATGATCGCCGATGCAGTGACCGAGTTCGTGCGCGTCGGCGCCGACAAGATGTGACCATGCCGTATCGACAGCGAATCCGGGTCCGTTACGGCGAGTGCGACATGCAACGTGTGGTCTTCAACGCCAACTACTTCGTGTACTGCGACGACGTCGTCGACTCCTGGACTCGCGTGGCCCTGGCCGACGAATTGAAAGCGGCCGGCAGTAGCACCGATCTGCACGCGATCGGTTTCGACTTCATGTTGAAGAACACCAACCTCACGTGGCACGCTCCGGTCCGTTTCGGCGAGACGATCGACATGAGTGCGCGCGTGTCGAGGTGGGGCAAAAGCAGTTTCGACGTGAGCATCGACGGAAGCGTCGACGGCGAGTCGCGCTTCGACGCGGTGATCACCTACGTGAGTGTCGATCCCGCGACACAGCGTCCGACGTCGGTGCCCGACGTGGTGCGAGCCGCACTCGATCGTTAGGTCCCCCAGTTCACCCAGTTGCCGTGGGGATGTGTGGTCGCGAGTCGTCGCACCGACCGCTGGCCGGATCGCCACGTGACGAGCGAGATGACCGTTATCAACTCGTCCGAACCGGCGTGCCCCGGTAGTTCGGGCGTCTCCTTGGGGCTCTCGGCGATCACCCAACTCAGATCGCGTGTTCCACCGATTCGTTCGAGTTCGTCCACGAATGCCACACGGCGTTCCGGGGGGAGATAGTTCAGCACCCAACTCGTCGTCACGACGGGATGGCCGTGAGACCCGGCGCGGTGTACGGCATCACCGACGGAGTCGACGGCGTCGCCCCGCTCGACGTCGATCGCGTGGGTGCGCGCCAGCGACACCGCGGCCCGCAGTCGTTCGAAACGCTCCACCTGGTCGGGCCACACGCAGGCCTCGAGCCACCGCACCGCGTCGTCGTCGTGTACGTCGATCGGCGACGGGTCGATGCCGACCGACCAGGCAACCCGGGGCGCCCGGTTCGGCAACGGCGGCTCGCCCCGCACGTCACAGGTGATGATGAGCGCCGAATCGGCACCGATGATTCGGCCCGGTCGCACGTCGTAGCCGAGGTGGGGCGCGAGCATCGTCAGGCCAGCGCTGCTGCCCACGTCGACCCGAGTGAGAGTCCCGACCTCGTCGTTCAGGATCGACATGGGAAAGAGGAACCAATTGCAACGTCCGATCTCATTGGTCTGGGTGGAACGACCGGCCATCAATTCGCTCATCGCCGCGGCGTGGGACAGGACGAAATCCACGAAAAGTTCGGTGACCTCCCCGAGGGCGGACCGGCGGGCGATGTTGGGGTAGTGGTCAGCCAGCCGGTGATCGGGTTCGGCCAGCAGCAAGTGGTGGGCGGCGGCGAACAGCAGAACGGGGATGCGTTGAGTCGGGGGAGCGACCGACATGAGGTCGAGCACCCGTGGCTCACGGGCCACCCGGGCCGCGAGTCGGCCGTACAGCGGCGCACCCGTCTCGAAAGCCCGGGCGAATTCGTCGAAGCGGCGCTCGAGTTCGTCCACGATCTCACTCTAGATTCAGCGCGCGAAACGGAAATGAAGCCCGACTCCGGCGTCGAATCTTGCAAGACTGGAGCCGATGACCTCGTTCGACCTTCTCGACGACCTCGACGCCCGCGGGTTGATCCACGACTCGACCGACCGCGTCGCGTTGAGGGCGCGACTCGCGCAGGGTTCGATCGGTGTGTACGTCGGGTTCGACCCCACGGCCGACTCGTTGCACCTGGGCAATCTCCTCGGTCAGGTGATGTTGCGACGATTCCAGTTGGCGGGACACAAGCCGGTGGTGCTCGCCGGCGGCGCGACGGGAATGGTCGGCGATCCGGGCGGCCGCAGCGAGGAGCGCAATCTGCTCGATCGCGAGACGCTCGCCCACAACGTTCGTTGCGTGAAGACGCAACTGGAACGCATCCTCGACTTCGACGGCCCGTGCGCCGCGCGTCTGGTCGACAACGCCGACTGGACCGCGCCGATGAGTGCGCTCGAGTTCCTGCGCGACGTCGGCAAGCACTTCACGGTGAATCAGATGGTGGCCAAGGAGTCGGTGCGCGCCCGCATGGAGAGCGACAACGGCATCTCGTACACCGAGTTCAGTTACATGCTGTTGCAGGCAAACGACTTCCGACACCTACGCGAACACGAGGCCGTCGAGATGCAGATGGGCGGCTCCGACCAGTGGGGCAACATCACCGCGGGCATCGACCTCATTCGTCGTCGACTCGCCGCGCCCGCATTCGGTCTGACCTGGCCGCTCCTCACGCGCAGCGACGGCCAGAAGATGGGCAAGTCGGTCCACGGTGCACTGTGGTTGGACCCGGTCAAGACCAGCCCGTACCAGTTCCGGCAATATTGGGTGCAACTGCCCGACGAGGATGTCGAACGCTTCCTGCTCCAGCTGACCTTGCGTCCGGTGGCCGAGATCGCGGCCTTGGTCGCCGAGCACCGCTCCGACCCGGGTCGACGGGTGGCCCAGCGGGCCTTGGCCCACGACGTGACGTCCCTCGTTCACGGTGCGGCCGCCGAAGCCGCGGCCGCCGAAGCCGCCGGGGTCCTGTTCGGAGGAGACCCGACCACGGCCTCGGCCGAAGCCCTAGGGGTGGTGGCCCGCGAGGTTCCCTCCTCCAAAGTGACGAAAGCCCAGCTAGACGACCTTTTTGCCCTCCTCCAGGGGGTGGGCTTGGCCTCATCGAATGGCGACGCCCGGCGGGGCCTGCAACAAAAGGCCTTCCGGGCCAACGGTCTCCCGGTGACCGAAGAGGGCGGTTTGGCCGACGTGGCGTTCCTGCACGGTCGGTTCGTGCTTTTGCGCAAGGGTAAGACCAATTTTCACCTGCTCGACGTGGTCGGCTGACGGACCCGGAAATTTACGGCCGAACTTCGTGGTCGCAGGTTGGTGGAGTCCGACCCGGTCGCTAGATTTGTCGCTCGCCCCTGAAAGCCGTTCGCGGTTTCGGTGGGTGGCGGCACCAACATGCTGAGCGCGGTTTCGACCCTGGTCCTCATGAGTGCCCGAGCCTCGGCTCCTTGAAAACGGAAGAGAAGACTGAACGCCAGTGCGGGCAGTCATTCGAGAGCGTGGCTTTGCCATTCCCTCGGAGAGGCTGTCTGTCAATTCACCATGATCGAGCGATCGATCGTGGAACAAAAACAAATCGGCGAGCTTGTCTCGACAGAGCGGATCGCGGTTCGGCACACCTGGGCTATTCCCCCGGGTGGAATCGCGCTCTAACTCATGGACGAAGTCATGGTGTGAGCGATCACGCGATGGCGAGTTCTTGACGGAGAGTTTGATCCTGGCTCAGGACGAACGCTGGCGGCGTGCTTAACACATGCAAGTCGAACGAGGTCCATGCAGTAGCAATACTGCGGAAGACCTAGTGGCGAACGGGTGAGTATCACGTGAGA
>JBJTBM010000075.1:0-12477 GCA_046091365.1 Acidimicrobiia bacterium
ATCTGGGCGCGATGGCTGAAGGAGCGGTACGGAGCGACCAACGAGCGATCGATGCAGTTGCGGTTCCACACCCAGACCGCCGGCGTGTCGCTCACGGCCCAACAGCCCGAGGTGAACATCGTGCGCACCGCCATCGAGGCCCTGGCCGGGGTTCTCGGTGGCACCCAGTCGTTGCACACCAACTCGATGGACGAGGCGTTGGCGTTGCCGACCGAGAAGGCGGCGCGCATCGCCTTGCGGACGCAGCAGGTGATCGCGTACGAGACCAACGTGGCCCACGTGGCCGACCCACTCGGTGGCTCGCACTTCGTCGAGGCGTTGACCGACGAAATGGAGCGGCGCGCCGAGGAGATCTTCGCCCATATCGATGAGATGGGCCGTGGTTCCATCCTGGAGGGGTGCATCACCGGCATCGAGGAGAACTGGTTCCAGGGTCGCATCGCCGACAGCGCGTACGAACTCGAACGCGCCTTCAACCGTGGCGAGCGCACCATCGTCGGCGTGAGCCGGTTCCTCGAGGGTAATGACGACGACGATCTCGCGATCCTGAAGATCACGAACGAGGACGAGACGATACAACGTGAACGCCTCGCCAGGGTGAGAGGTGACCGTAATGATGACGCCGTGCAGGACGCCCTCGACCGATTGGCCAAGGACGCCGTCGATCCCGAGGTGAACCTGATGCCGGCGCTCGTGGACGCCTCGCTCGTGTACGCGACCGTCGGTGAGATGATGAACACCATGGCCGGGGTGTTCGGTCGGCACGTCGAAGTGCCGACGATCTGAACGGGGATGGTGCGATGAGTCAGGATTCGCTGCGGGTGTTGGTGGCCAAGGTCGGCCTCGACGGTCATGACCGGGGCGTGAAGGTCGTGGCGCGACTCCTGCGTGACGCCGGTATCGAGGTCATCTACACGGGTCTCTTCCAGACCCCCGAGACGGTGGCCGCGGCCGCCGTCGACGAGGACGTCGACGTGGTCGGTCTCTCGATGCTCTCGGGGGCGCACATGACGTTGGCTCCTCTGGTCGTCAAGGCGATTCGCGACCGGGGGTCCGACATCCCGGTGGTGCTGGGCGGCATCGTGCCCAATCAGGACGTCGCCGAGTTGACGGCGGTCGGCATCGCCGCCGTGCTCGGGCCGGGTGCGCCCGCCGATCAGGTGGTCGACGTGGTGCGATCGGTCGCGGCCGCGCGGGCCTGATTCACTGCAGGCCGCGCAATGCGCCGCCGTCGAGCGGCAGCGACGCGCCGGTGACGAACGCGGCGTGGTTCGAACACAGGAATGTCGCCACCCGCCCGAAATCGTCGGGATCACCGACCTTTCCGACCGGAATGGTGGAGCCGAGGGCGGCTGGGTCGGGATACAGGGACGCGAGTCGGGAAGTGAGGTGCAGGCCGGGTTGAATCGTGTTGACCGTGATCCCGTCGGGAGCGACCTCGCGCGACAGCGTCTTGAGGAATCCGGTCAGCCCGGCCCGTGCGGTGTTCGACAAGATGAGGGTCTCGATGGGTTCGCGCACCGAGGTGGAGGTGATCGCGAGAATGCGACCCCAGCCGCCGCGCCGCATCGAGGGCACGACTCCGTGACACATCGCGACGGTCGACAACAAGTTGAGACGCAGCGCGCGCTCGTACGCGTCGAACGGCGTGCTGGCGAAGTTACCCGGAGGTGGTCCGCCGGCGTTGGCGATCAGGATGTCGACGCCCCCCATCGCCGTTTCGGCGGTAGCGATCATCTCGGTGACGTCGTCGGGTTCACTCACATCGGCGGTGACGGTGTGAACCCGTGCGCTGGCCGGAAAAGTGGCGGCGGCGGCCTTCAGTCGGTCCGTGTCGCGCGCGACGATGGTGACCTCGACTCCCTCGTCGGCCAGTGCCCGCGCGGTCGACAGTCCGAGCCCGCTCGACCCGCCGGTCACGATGGCGCGACGGCCCGAGATCCCGAGGTCCATGTCAGACCGCGTCCATGGAGTCGAGGAGGGAACGAAGCTTCTGGTCCGCGCCGGGGCGGGCGCCGATGTGCTCGATGACCCAGGCCGACACGCGCGTGGCGAATCGAGCGGCGTCGATCGCCGAGCCGTGCGCGAGGTGATGGGCGAGGAACGCCCCGGCGAAGGAGTCACCGGCCCCGGTTGCGTCGACCAGGTTGTTGGTGGCCGGTGGGATGTGCACGGCGGTGTCGGCCTGGTGCACGAGTGCACCGTCGGCGTCGAGCTTCAACACCACGAGGGCTCCCGGGAAGATCTTGGTCAGGCCGTCGGCGATGGCCTCGGGGCTCGTCTCCCCGGTCAGAACCTGACCTTCCTCCTTGTTCGGAAGGACGATGTCGAAGTCGAGATCGGCACACGTGGCGAGGAACGTGGAGACGCCCATCTCCTGGATCATCTGGAACGATCCCGGGTCGAACGAGATCGTCGCTCCCGATCGACGCGCGGCTCGCGCGGCCGTCCGCGCCGCCGAGCGCGGGGGGTCGGTGAAGAACGACCATGCGGTGAGATGGAGGTGGCGGGCCGACGCGATGGCCTCGATCGGCAGTTCCGAGGGCATGAGGTAGAAGTCGGCCCCGTGTCCGGAGACCATCGAGCGTTGACCGGTGTGGTCGACGAAGACCGCCACCGAGCCCGTCGAATGAGCCTCGGTCTCGACGAGGTGGGCGACCACACCCTCGCGAGCCAGGTCCTCCTCGGCGAGTTGTCCGAATCGGTCGCGCCCGATCTTGCCCACGAAACGGGTCGCGGTGCCGCAACGGCTCGCCCACACCGCGACGTTGGCCGCGCTGCCACCGGGCGTGAGCATCACCTCGCCGAAGGTGTCACCGCCCCGCAACAACTCGGAGTTGGTACGGATGAGAACGTCCCATGCGAAGTCACCGAGCACGCACAATCGTGGGGATTCCGGTGTCACGGGGGGAACGGTATCGGCGGGAATTACTTGAGACACGACCCTCCCGACGACAATGGAGGGGTGTTCAGATCGTTCGGGCGTCTCACTGTTGCGGCGTTGGCGGCGGTGTGGCTGATCTGGGGCTCGACCTATCTCGCCATCAAGATCGGACTCGAGACCTTTCCGCCGTTCTTCATGCAGGGGATGCGCTTCGTGGTCGCCTCGATCCTCATGCTCGTTTTCCTGCGTTCGCGCGGCACGCCATGGCCCAGCCGACGTCAGGTGCGCAACGCACTGGCGATCGGTCCGTTGTTGCTCATCGGTGGTTTGGGAATGGTGACTCTCGCCGAGGATCGCGGGGTGGATTCGGGGCTCGTGGCGACGATCATCGCGATCCAGCCCATGATGATGGCGTTGTGGGGTGGTCTCTGGAGCGTCTGGCCCAACCGGGTGCAGTGGCTCGGCATGATCCTGGGCATGTCCGGTGTCGTCGTGCTCGTCTCCGACGACGGTTTGTCCGGCTCGACGAGTGGAATCGCCTTGGTGTTGGTCGCCTGCGTGAGTTGGAGTTTCGGATCGGCGCTCAGTCGTCGCGTCGACATGCCGAGCGGGGCGATGACGACCGCTCTCGAGATGGCCTCGGCTGCCGTGTGCTTCGTGGTCCTGTCGATCGGAACCGGCGAGCGCATCGACGCGCCGAGTCTGCGCAGTTCGGCGGCCTTGGCGTACCTGATCTTTTTCGGCTCGATCATCGGCTTCTCGGCTTTCACGTATCTCATCTCGACCGTGAGCGGGCCGTTGGCGATGAGTTACGCCTACGTCAATCCGGCCATCGCGGTGTTGCTCGGCGTGGTGTTGAGCGACGAGTCGGTGTCGGCCAGTCTCGCCGTCGCCCTGCCGGTGATCCTGGTCGGTGTCGCCATCGTCACCAACGGGTCCCGGCCTCCCGTCCGTTCGTCCGGCGACGAGTCTTCTAACGTTTCGGTATGAAGCAGGTGGGCGCCATCGTCAGATGCGTCGTGTCGGTCGTGGTCGTCGTCACCGGACTGACGGTCCTGGGTGCATGCGGATCCGACGAGCGTGATGCGTCGGTCGCCGAGACCCGGATCCTGCTGCCCTCGACGTTCGATCCGGTCGCCGGTGGACGCCCCGTGGTTCTGTGGTTCTGGGCCCCCGGTTGAACGCAGTGCAACAACGAAGCCCCCTCGGTCGAGGCGGCGCACCTCGAATACGGAACCGACGTCGACTTCTACGGTGTCGCGTGGAACGGATCTGACGAGTTCATGATGAGTTTCGTCGTTCGACACCGGATCACCTTCCCGAGCATCGTCGACCGTGAGGGGGAGGTGTTCGCGCGTTACGGCGTGCCGTATCAACCGGCGTGGGTGTTCATCGCCCGCGACGGCACCTGGGTCACGGTGCAGGGAAGCCTCGACCGCGAATCGCTCGCGCCCTACGTCGAGGAGTTGGTTGCCCCGTCGGCGTGACGCGGCGCGATGACGGCGATCGCGCTCAACACGGCACGGAACTCGGGGTCGTCGGCGGGGTCGTCGGGTGGTTGCACCACCAGGCCGTCGACGAGTCCGCCGTACCAGCGGTCGAGCAGGGCGGGCAGTTCCTCCCACGGCGCCGTGGGCAAGAGGGTGTGCAGGACCTCGTCGGTCATCAACGTGACGAGGTTGTTCCACTCCCCGGAGCGGGTCATGGCCCGCAAGCGGGGACCGAGCTCGGGCCAGCCGAACAATTCGAGTGATCGTTGGTACGCGGGCGTGGAGTACAGGAAGGCCATCACGGCTCGTTGGGCCTCACGGCTGCGGTCGACGGCCGGCCGATCCCGTCCGGTGACCATCGGCGACGCGGTGATGATGCGCGGGGTGCGCCGACTCGCGTCGCGACCGCGATCGAGAGCCGGGAGCGCCCGCTCGCGGACGAAGCGTGGATGCGAATTCGTCGGGTGGGTGACGAACCAATCGGCCCGTCGGCCCGCGAGTTCGATCGCCCCGTCGTTGACGCCACCCAGCAGGATCTCGGGAGGGTCGTGAGGGAGTGGTCCGGGGGAGAAGAACGGCTGAAGGCGGTCGACGGTGTACGACGTGGTGCGTGAGTTCAACGGCTCGCCGGTGGCGAACGAGTGCCAGATCGCGCGCACCGTGTCGACGTAGTCGGACATGCGAACCAGTGGATCGCTCCACGTGACACCGAAGCGTCCCTCGATGTTCTGTCGGATCTGAGTGGCCAAGCCGAGGTCGAAGCGGCCTCTGCTCGTGGCCGATGCGTCCCACGCCTGCAGAGCCAGCAACATCGGGCTGCGCGGGAAGGCCAGGGTGAGACTGGTCTGGACCCGCAGTCGGGTGGTCGCATGGAGAGCCAACACCGAGACCGTCATGGAGTCATGAACGGTCTCGGGTACGTGCAGCACGTCGTAGCCGAGCGCCTCGACGCGTCGTGCGTGCCCGGCGATCCCGTCGAGGGGAATGCGGTCGCTCATGCCGGCTACCAACAGCATCCGAACACCTCTGTCGAGCGGTTCGATGTGGTTGCCATGGTTCAATTCTGACCGAAGCGATCGGCTAGACAGATATCAGTCGCCCGGACCCGAAGCAATCGGATGGGAGTGCTATGACCGATCAGAAGACCGACTCGACCGGGGGTTCCCCGGTCCACGTGCCGAGCCGCGGGTCGCTGCCGGCTCGTTTGGGCGGGTCGGTGCGCAGTGTGCCCGAGTTCGGTCCGAGCGTGATGAACGCCGACGTCTACCGCGACCCCGTTCGATTCGACCTCGAGCGTGAACGCGTGTTGGGGCGCCACTGGATGATCGGTGGACGTTCCGAGAGCGTGCGCGAACCGGGCGACTGGATCTCCTATGAGGGCCACGACGAGACGATCGTCATGGTGCGTCAGGCCGACGGCACCATGTCCGGCTTCCACAACGTGTGCAGCCATCGCGGACCGTCGTTCGTGGTCGACAAGAGCGGTTGCGGAGCGCGGCGGTTCACCTGTCCGTACCACGGCTGGGTGTACGACACCAAGGGTCGTCTGGTCGGGGTTCCCGAGCGGGAGGATTTCGACCCCGTCGTCCTGGCGTCGGCGCACTCTCCGGCCGTCGCCGTGGAGGAGTGGGGTGGCTGGGTGTGGTTCAACCTCGCCGGCCCCGAGGTCGCGGTGCCGTTGTTGCAGTCGATCGGACCCGAGATCTCGTCGGATCTCGGCGAGTTCCGCATGCAGGACATGGTCCTTCACGAAGTCGTCGAGTGGGACGTGCCGGTGAACTACAAGACCATCGTCGACGGCTTCAACGAGGTGTACCACGTCACCGAGTTGCATCACGTGCCACCGGAGTTCACCAAGGCTGCGCGGTGCTCGTCGTTCCACGTGGTGGGCGACAACTTCATGTGTTTCGTCCCGCGACCCACCCACCTCGACAAGTTGGCCGACGACGACTTCGATCATCACCAGAATTCGATCTGCCACTACGTGGTGTTCCCGAACACGGTGTTCAACTGCAACCCCGAGCACATCCAGGTGTTCCAGCCCATCCCGCTGGCGGTCGACCGGACGCGCTTCTTGTGCTGGGAGATCGTCTATTCCGGGGATCGGTCCGACCCGGTCTACGCCGAGTACTGGCGACGCACCATGGCCCATTGGGACGAACTCAAGCGCGTCGTCGGTGAGGACATCGGCATCTACACCCAGATGGCGCGTTCGAAGCGTTCGAGCGCCTTCACGCGTCAGATCCTGTCCGAACGCGAGTTCAAGATCGCGATGTACCACCAGAACATGGACCGCAAGATCCGCGACTGAGTGTTGGAAACCCGTGGTCACGGGATGAAATTCCGAGCCTGAAGGAGAAATCCTTCAAGGTCTGCGAGGGCGGGAACGATACCCCTCCCCGTGAAACGCAAGATGACACGACTCGGCCGTGCGACCTTGGTGTCGCTGTCGACCGCTGTCGCCCTCGGCTTCGTCGGTGTGCCCGGCGCCCTCGCCGACGGCAAGGTCTCGTCGTCATCGTCGTCATCGTCCGCGGCCACGTCGTCGCTCGGCCTGACGTACGTGGTGGTCAAGAACGACTCGTTGAGCCGCATCGCCACCCGAGTGAACGTGCCGATCGCCGACCTCCTGGTCGTCAACGGCTTCACCCGGTCGAGCGTGATCGTGCCCGGGCAGGTCATCAAACTCCCCGACAACGCCTCCGCGGTGGCCGCTACCCGCACGGCGTCGGTTTCGGCGTCGGCGACCTACACCGTGCAGCGCAACGATTCGTTGTCGCTCATCGCCTCCAAGCACAAGGTAACTCTGGCGGACTTGTTGAGCGTCAACAAGTTCACGCGGTCGAGCGTGATCGTGCCCGGCCAGGTCATCAATCTGCCGGTCGGGTCGAACGTGACCGCGACGCCGGCGGTGGCCCCCGCGCCCGCCGCGACCGGCACCCCCGGGGGATCGAAGGTCCAAGCGGTCGTCGACTTCGCCGTGGCCCAGGTGGGCAAGCCCTATGTGTTCAACACCGCCGGACCGGCGACCTTCGACTGCTCGGGCCTCACGAAGGCCAGCTACGCGACCGTCGGCGTGAAATTGCCGCACCAGAGTCTGTTGCAGTCGAAACTCGGCGTCGCGATCGACTGGAAGACGACGCCGATCCAAGCCGGCGATCTGATCTTCACCTTCTCGTCGGCGAACCCCACGCAGATCAGCCACGTCGGAATCGCGATCAGCGCGACGCAGTGGGTCGAGGCACCGAACAGCGGGACCGTGGTGCGGGTGTCGCGTATTCCCTCGGATGCGCGCATCCAGGCCGTGCGACGCTTTCTCTGAGCGACACCGCAACGTGCTCGATGCCGATTCCGAGGTGGATGTCAGGGGCGGTCCCCGGAGCCGCTCCGCTTCCGAGCGCTATCCGGAGGCTCGGAAGAAATAGCATGGGCCGAGCGGTCGGGGGACCGCGAAGGGGGAGTCATGCTGGATTACGTCATTCGTGGAGGCTCGATCGTCGATGGAACCGGGGCTGCCGCGCGTAGTGGCGACGTCGGCGTGCGCGATGGTGTGATCGTCGCGGTGGGTGCGGTGGACGAACCGGCCCGCGAGGTGATCGACGCCGATGGTGCCGTGGTGACGCCGGGCTGGGTCGATGTGCACACTCACTACGACGGGCAGGTCAGTTGGGACGACGTCATGGATCCGTCGGCAGGCAACGGTGCGACCACCATCGTGATGGGTAACTGTGGCGTGGGTTTCGCCCCGGTTCGCCCGGGCAGCGAAAAGACGCTCATCGAATTGATGGAGGGCGTGGAGGACATCCCCGGCACCGCGCTCTACGAGGGAATCGAGTGGGGGCGCTGGGAATCCTTCCCCGAGTACATGGACTACATCGCGAGCCGGCGGTACTCGCTCGACATCGGCGCCCAGATCGCCCACGGTGCGCTCCGGTACTACGTGATGGGCGAACGCGGCGCCCGCAACGAGGAGGCCACCCCCGACGACCTGGTGGCCATGGGTCGTCTCGTCACCGAGGCGCTGCGCGCCGGAGCCGCTGGTTTCAGCACGTCACGCACCATCGGTCACCGGGCCCTCGACGGTTCACCCGTACCGGGTACGTTCGCTCCCGACGCCGAGATCGACGCGCTCTCGTCGGCGATGCGCGCGGCCGGTTGCGGCGTGTTCGAGATGATCCCGGCCGGAACCGTGGGCAAACTCGAAGGACTGGGCGGCGAACGCTTCACCCCCGAGAGCGAGCTGTCGTTGATGGCCGAGTTCTCGCGACGCAGCGCCCGCCCGGTGACCTTCACACTCGTCAAGTCGCCCGACTACGACCCCGACACGTGGCAACGCCTGCTGGCGATGGTGGTCGAGGCCAACCAGAGCGGCGCACGGTTGTTCCCGCAGGTGTCGTCGCGCCCGATCGGTCTGGCCTCGGGGCTGTCGGGTTACCACGCGTTCCAGCGGCGGCCCTCGTACATGGCGATCGCCCATCTCCCTCTGGCCGATCGCGCCCGGCGTATGGCCCAACCAGAGGTCAAGGCGGCGATTCTCGCCGAGGCCGACGTTCCGGTCGACCAACCGGGCTCGATGGCCAACATGTACAACCTTTTTCAGATGGCCGCCCCGATGCTGTACCCCCTCGGCGATCCCGTCGACTACGAGCCCGACCCGTCGCAGATGCTTGGCGCGCGCGCCGCGCGCACCGGCGAGCCGATCCTGAGCGTGCTCTACGACTTCCTGCTCGAGCAGAACGGTGCGGCGATGTGCGCACTGATGGGCGGGCCCGACGTGCACGAGAACCAAGAGGTGCTGCGCTCCATGCTCACCCATCCCGAGACCGTGACCGGTCTGAGCGACGCGGGTGCGCACGTGACCCTCATCTGCGACGCCACCATGCCGACCACGCAACTCACGTTCTGGGCCCGTGACCGCCATCGCGGCGAGCGCATCCCACTCGAGTTCCTCGTGGCCAAGCAGACCGCGCGCAACGCCGACCTCTACGGGTACTCCGATCGCGGTCGTCTGCTGCCGGGATTACGCGCGGACATCAACGTGATCGACTTCGACAACCTGACTGTTTCGCCGCCCAAGGCCTTCCACGACCTGCCGGCCGGGGGAACGCGGTTGATCCAACCGGTGAGGGGCTATCTCGCCACGATGGTGCGTGGTCAGGTGACGCGGCGACACGATGCCGACACCGGGGCCCGCCCGGGCACGCTCGCCCGACCGGGTGCGAAATGACCGAGCCCGTCATCACGCCGGCGGTCGACGATTTTGCCAAGCGGTTCCTGGCCGGCATCGTCGGGCAGGAGACGAGTCTCGATCGTTTCGTCGACGTTCCGAGTGGTCTGAGCGTTCCCGAGATGCTGGCGGCTCTCGGCCATCCCTCGCTCGGCCGTCTCGGCATTCAAATGATGGCCGACTTCATGCACCCCACGAATTCGCGGTATTTCGACGCCATCTACGGGTCGTTCTTCGGGCAACGGGACGTGCGCAACTGGCTGGTGCCGACCATGGCCCAGATCGAGTTCATCGACTTCGTTCCCACCCAGCCCCCGGCGTTCCTCGACGACGGTGAGGGGATCACCTCGGTGGACGAGTGGCAGATGTTCGCGAACCTCGCCGCGATCGGAGCGGGTGAGGGGACCGTGCCCATGTCGAAAGGCGTCAGCGTGCGGCGTTATCGCGACGGTTGGATCACGTGGGCCTGCGACGTCTACGACACCGGCTCGTTTCGCACCCCGCCTCCCGACGGGGGAGAAGCAGCCCCGATCCCCGACGCTCCGTCGCCCGGTGAATGGCAACGACACGAGGCGACTCGGGTGACGGTGTGTTCGGAGGTGGACTTCGAAGCCGACTGTCTCCAGTTCCACCCCACCGACTCGGTGTACATCGACCCGATCTTCGGCGAGTTCCACGGTCGCGACGAGATCACGGCGTGGATCATGGACATCATGCCCCGCGTCGGCAACATCGAGTTCGTTCCGGTGGGTCCCGAATTGAACGACGGCTCGGTGTACGTCCAGGAATGGGTGCAGACCGCGGTGACGTCGAACGGCACCCGGGTGCCGATGACCCGGGGTACGAGCGTGCGGCGTTACCGCGACGGTTCGACCGTGTACGCCGCCGATTACTTCGACACCGCGACGCTCACCCGTCCCGAGGTGTTGGCAGCGAGCCGTGATTGCGGTTCGACTGTGCGCGTGGACGACATCATGCGTTACCGCTCGCGCGCGGTCTGATCACGGGAGTTCGCGCACTCGCACGGACAAGCAGGTGACGCAGCCCTCGAGTTTGATGAACTCGCCGATGTCCACCTCGATGGTGCGATAGCCCCGCTCGCGATAAGAGGCGGCCATGCCCGGCGCGTCGGCGGCCATGAGGATCAGGTCGGGCTCGAGCAGAACCACGTGCGCTCCCGACTCCTCGGTCACGGCTTCGAATCGTTCGAAGTGATCGGTCGAGTCGAGACCCGGGAGCCACCCGACGATGGTGCCGTCGCTCAGGGCGGTGGCTGCCGACTTGAGGTGCAGCACCTTGGTCAACGGCACGCCGACGACTCGGGCCCCGAGCGGTTCGACGATGGCGGCGAACTGGCGTAGACCCACGGGGTTGGTTCGACCGCCGAGGCCGACGTAGATCGTGTCACGGTCGGCACCCGGAACCTTGAGGACGTCGCCCCCGTCCATGGTCCCGGGTGCGACGATGCGCTCGATGCGACAACCCAACTCGGCCACAACGGGTTCGACGCCGATCGTCTCGGGCTTGCGCGCATCGTCCCCGGGGCGGGTGATGACGGCGACCCCGCGATACATCACGACCGGATCCTCGATGAACACCGCGTCGGGGCAGTCGTCGGCCGACGGCACCTCGATGACGCGCCACCCGGCGTTCGCCACGGCGTCGACGTAGTTCTGCCACTGTCGCATCGCCAGAACGAGGTCGATGGGGGAACGGTCGATGTGGGTCACGATTCCCTCGGCCAAGCGAGGACCAGGACGACGGACGAGGGCGATGCGGGTCGTTCGGGGCACTCCGCGAGATTAGGCGGGGCCGCGCCGACCGGGGGTCTTCACTAGGGTGACGATCGGAACAAGGGGGAAACCATGACGACCAATCCGACCGCTGACCCGCGCATCGACCCTCGCATCAAGGCCCTGCTCGCGATGATGCCGAGTTTCGCGGCACCCGACGTGCCCGACCGCGCGACCCTGTTGGAGCGTTCCAACACGCCCGAGGGACTCGCCGCGTCGGAGTTGTACCGATCGGTGATGGCGGTGTGCGACAGCGAGGAGAACGCGCCCACCACGTGTCTGCGCATCAGCGAGGAGAAGGTGACGTCGCAGCCCGACGGGAACACGATCACGTTGCGCATCATCCGGCCGGACAACGACGCGGTGTTGCCCTGCGTGTACTACATCCATGGTGGCGGCATGGCGTCGCTGTCGTGTTTCGACGGCAACTACAGCGGTTGGGGCAAGTTGCTGGCGGCCCGCGGCGTGGTGGTGGTGATGGTCGACTTCCGGAACGCGGTGAGTCCCTCGTCGTTGCCCGAGGTCGCGCCCTTCCCGGCGGGACTCAACGACTGCGTGTCGGGTGCGCGTTGGGTAGTGGCCAACTCGGCCAAGATCGGAGCCGACCCGCGACGCATCGTGATCGCGGGGGAGAGCGGGGGTGGAAACCTCACGCTGGCATCGGGGATGAAGATGGCCAAGGACGGTGACATCGGGACGATCTCGGGTTTGTACGCGTTCTGCCCGTACATCGCGGGTCAGTGGCCGACGCCCGAGTGCCCGTCGTCGGTCGAGAACAACGGCATCTTTCTGGACCTGCACAACAACAACGGACGGGTGGGCTACGGCATCGAGGCTTTCGACCGCCGCGACCCCCTCGCCTGGCCGAGCTTCGCCACCGAGGACGACGTGCGCGATCTGCCGCGAACGGTGATCAGCGTGAACGAATGCGACCCGCTGCGTGACGAGGGCATCAACTTCTACCGCCTGTTGCTGCGCGCCGGTGTGCCGGCCCGGGCCCGAACGATTCTGGGCACCACGCACGGCATCGAACTGATGCCGATCGCTTGCCCCGAGATCACCGCGTCGGCCCAAGTCGACTTG
>JBJTBM010000076.1:0-4765 GCA_046091365.1 Acidimicrobiia bacterium
GGAGGGCTACTGGAATCAGCCCGAGTCCACCGCTGATGCCATTCATGCGGCCAGCGACGACCCCGACGGTGTCTCGTGGTTCCACACCGGCGACGGCGGCACATTGGACGATGATCACTACGTCACCATCAGCGACCGCAAGAAGGACGTGATCATCTCGGGCGGCGAGAACGTGTCCTCCATCGAGGTGGAAGACGCCATCTTCAGTCACCCCGAGGTGAACGAGGTCGCCGTCATCGGAGTTCCCGACGAGAAGTGGGGCGACTTGGTGCTCGCTCTGGTCGTGAAGTCCGCCGACTCCTCTCTCACCGAGGACGAACTGATCGCGTACGCCAAGACCACGTTGGCGGGCTACAAGTGCCCGAAGAAGGTGGAGTTCCGCGACGCCCTCGCGCGCACCGCCACCGGCAAGTTGCAGAAGTTCAAACTGCGCGAGCCGTACTGGGCCGGACACACGCGTCAGGTCAACTAACCGCCGACGCGAGGCCGTCGGCTCGTAAGGTTTGTCCGTGCTCTCGGAGATCGTCGTTCCCGACCTGGCCACCAACACCCCGTTGTGGTTGGGTCTGTTGGCTGTCTACGTGAACGCGGTGGTCGGTGCGCTTCGCGGGTACACCGATCGCAGTCGACATTGGGACATCGTCGGCGTTTGCGTGTTCGCGTTGCTCATGGGCTTGGGCGGCGGATTCATCCGTGATCTTCTCATCGGCAATCTGCCGGCCGAATCCTTGCGGGAACCGTGGTATGTCACGACGGTCATCGGTGGCATCGTCACGGTCGTTCTGGTGCGCAAGTTGATCGCTCGGATCAGCCCCGTCATCGACTTCGTCGAGGCCCTCGCCCTCGGCCTCTTCGCCACCATCGGTGTCGCCTACGCCCACGAATCCGGTTTGCCGTTCATCAACACGGTTCTCATCGGCACGCTCTCGGCCGTCGGTGGCGGAATGCTGGTGTCGGTTCTACAGGGCCAAACCTCACAAGTGCTGGTGTCCAGCACTCCCCTCGCGTTGCTCGCCGTCCTCGGATCGCTCGTCTACGCGTCGGTGGCGCAGTGGCGATCGGACATCGCCTCGTTCGCCGGCGTGGCGGTGGTCGTGATCGCCCAGTATCTGGTGGATCACTTCGACGTCAAGACCCGACCGGCCGCCGGACGCACCACTTCGAACTGAGACTCAGACGAAGGTCGCCCACTGCTCGAGCGGCATGCGTTCCGAGCGGAGGGTGTTGATGGGGGCATCGTCGTCGACATGGCCGATCGCCACACCACAGAACAGCATCTCGTTCTCGGGAGCGCCGACAAAAGTGGAGATGGCCTTGTGCCGAATGGACCAATACTCCTGCGGGCAGGTGCCCAGTCCGCGCTCGACCGCCAGCAACATGAAGGTCTGCAGGAACATCCCGGCATCCGACCATTGGGGCTGGTTCATCTGGCGATCGAGGAACATGAAGATCGACGCCGGAGCACCGAAGAAGTCGTTGTTCTGCCCGAACTGGGCACGCCGGGCCTCTTTGTCCTCGCGCGCCACACCGATGGTGGCGTACATCATCTCGCCGATGCGGAACACGTTGCTCTTGTACGGCTCGGTCATCCCCTTGGGGTACATGTCGTACTCGGGGGCATCCATCGGTGGCTGCGTGGGGAGGTACGCGCGCAATCGTGCCATCGACTCGCCGTTCACCACGTACACCCGCCACGGTTGCAGGTTGCCGCCGCTCGGGGCGCGCGAAGCATCGGCGAGCAACGATCTCAACGTGTCGTCGCTCACGGGGTCCGGGCGGAACTTACGAACCGACATGCGCTTGTCGACAGCCTCGGAGACGTTCATGGGATCGAGCCTAGTGAGATGGATCAGGGCACAGCCGTGGGGCGTGCGACGAGCAAACCGTCGGCCCCGCGTGCGACGAGTTCGGAATAGAACTCGGTGGTTTCCTGCGTGGTGTCGTTCATCCACACCCACACTTCGTAACCCTCGGCATGAGCGCGGGCGAACGTTTCGGCGGTCAACACTTCCACGCCCTCGTACACGGGCGGCGCCTGCAACACCACGTCACGGGGATCCAAGGGTGCGCCGGCGAGATACCAATTCACGAGGCTGGTCTGCCCGGGGCTGGTGGCCACGTCGGCGATGAGCGAGCGGAACTCGGTGAGCACGCTGTCGTCGAATGACACCACGATGACGGAATCGGCACGGTCGAGTTCCTCGATCAGTCGGGCCAGCTCGGCCGCCGCGGCGAACGCGCGATCGAGCTGCGGCTCACCGGCGGCCGTTTCGGGGATCTTGATCTCCACGTCGAGGACATGATCGGGAAAGGCCCGCGCCACCTGCTCGAAGGTGGGAATGCCGAAATCGTCGGCGGTGTATCCGTCGGGGGCCGGACGCGCGCCAGAGCGAACTCCGCGGAACACATAGGCATCGTCGGCGAGCGACTTGTCGCTCCACACGCCGCCCGAGAACCAATACGCGTTGTCCATGGCTTGCAGCTCGGCCGCGTCGAAAGACCCGAACACGCCGGTGTCGTCGGTCAGTCGGTCGACGGTGTTGTCGTGTTGAACCATCAACACGCCGTCGGCGCTGAGCATCACGTCCATCTCGAGCACGTCGGCGCCACCGAGGGCCGCCTCGGTGTAGGCGTACATCGTGGAGTGCGGGTAATCGAAGTCTCCTCCGGCGTGCACGATGACGATCGGACGCTCGAGGGCCAGGAGGTCGTCGACGGTGCTCGCCTCGGGTGCCGTGACGCGCGAGAGAGCCGAGACTGGCGCCTCGGTGGTCGGTGCTTCGGTCGTCGGTGCTTCGGTGTTTGCGATTTCCGTCGACGGTGCATCGGTGGGCGGGTCGGCCGAATTTTCCTCCCCGCAGGCTACGGCGGTGGTCAGCACCACACCGATGAGGAGGAGACCGGACAAGGAGTTGATTCGGTTGCGCTTCACCTCATCATCCTGCCATCGAACGGTCCGACGACCGGTGATGCCGTGTGTAAACAGTTGCCATTCATCACTTGTATCTGATTACATGGTTTACATGGCATATAAAGTCACCGAGGCGGACCACGGCACGTGGACCTTCCTCACCAATCACTCCCACGTGCTCCTCTGCATCGCCAAGCGGCCCGACATCCGACTGAGCGAGGTGGCCGACATGGTGGGAATTGGCGAACGTTCGGTGCACCGCATCGTCCACGATCTGGAGTCCGCCGGATACCTGCAGGTCATGAAGGTGGGTCGTCGTAACGTCTACCACATCGACCTCGATCAGCCCTTGCGTCACCCGCTCGAGGCCGATCACCACGTCCGCGCCATCGTCACCCCGTTGGTGAGAAAGTCGAAGGCGGCCAAGTGATCGCCGTGTCCCTCGCCGACAATCTGCTCACCGCACCGCTGGTGGCGTTCGTGGTCGCCCTACTCGCCACATTGATGCGGTTCGAGGTGCGCCTCCCCGAGGCCCTCTATCCGATCCTGTCCACCTTCCTCTTGCTGGCCATCGGAATCAAGGGCGGAAAGGCCCTCACCGAATCGTCCCTCGAGGATCTGTGGGGGCCGCTGTTGGCCGCCCTCGCGCTGGGAATCCTCACACCGCTGATCGCGTTCGCCGCCATGCGAGTGCTCGGACGGTTCGAGGTGGTCGACGCGGCGGCCCTGGCGGCGCACTACGGCTCGGTCTCGGCCGTGACCTTCACGGTGGTTCTGACCACTCTGGACTCACGCGACATCGCGTTCGAGGGGTACATGGCCGGGCTGTTGGCCGTTCTCGAGATCATCGGAATCGTCGTGGCCCTGTACTTGGCGCGTAAGTCCGGCGACGGCGGAGGATGGAAGTCCGCCCTCGGGGAAGTGGTACGGGGTCGCAGCATCGCGCTGCTGGTCGCTGGTCTCCTGATCGGGGCCGTCGTCGGTGCGGAACGACTGGAGCCGACGGACCCGCTCTTCAACGGCCTCTTCCCCGGCCTACTGGCCCTCTTCCTGATCGAGATGGGCGTCACCGCCGCGGAACGACTGCGCGACATCCGCCGCACCGGAGTGCGGTTGGTTCTTCTCGGCGTCGCCATCCCGCTGGTGAACGGGGTCTTGGGCGCGCTCACTGGCAAAGCAGCGGGGCTGTCCACCGGGGGCATCGCGGTGATGGCCACGTTGGCGGCCAGTGCGTCGTACATCGCCGCGCCCGCAGCAGTTCGAATCGCCCTTCCCACCGCCAACCCGAGTCTGTACATCACCGCATCGCTCGGCGTCACCTTTCCCTTCAATCTCACCATCGGAATTCCGATCTACATTGCGTTGGCACAAGCCATCAGCTGAACGGAGCACCCGTGAACACCGTGAATCGACAACTGGTCACGATCATCGCCGAATCGGTGATCGAGCAGAAGCTGATCGACGACGTGAAGAATTGCGGAGCCCGCGGGTATTCCGTCGGGCACGTGCGGGGCGAGGGTCAAACCGGTGGGCGAGCCCTCGACATCACCGGTTCGAGCATTCGCCTAGAGACCGTGGTCACCGATGCCGTGGCCGAGGAGATCCTGCGTACCCTCGGCGAGAAGTACTTCGACCGCTACGCGGTGGTGGCCTGGGTGACACCGACGGTGGTGGCGCGACCGAATCGGTTCTGACGCTCAGACTCCGAAGGATTGCAGGACCCGTTCGGCATCCTTGGTGTCGATCTTGGGGAACTCGAAGGCCAATTCCGTTCCGTCGTCGAGAAGAAACGTTGCGGTGAGCATCTTGACCATGGAGACTTTCGTGACGCCTCGTTCGACGCGCGACACCCGA
>JBJTBM010000077.1:0-6811 GCA_046091365.1 Acidimicrobiia bacterium
CACTTCTCATGTTCCTCACCTTCACCGGCCTGTACCTCGATCTCACCCGCCCCTTCTGAGACTTGGCAGACTGACGTCATGCAGCACGCGTCGATCACCTCGCGCCGTCCCACCCGGCAGATCCACGTGGGCAAGGTGGCCGTCGGTGGCGACGCGCCGATCACCGTTCAGTCGATGACGATCACCAAGACCGCCGACGTCGAGGGCACCCTGCAACAGATCTACGCGTTGGCCGCGGCCGGATGCGACATCGTCCGCTGCACGTGCAACGAGATCGAGGCGGCCGAGGGATTGGCCAGCATCGTGCCGCGTTCGCCGATCCCGGTGATCGCCGACATCCATCATCAATACAAGATGGCCCTGGCCGCCATGGAGGCCGGCGTGCACGGCTTGCGCTTGAATCCCGGGAACATCCGCCGACCCGAGCACATCAAGGCGGTGGCGAGCGAGGCGCGCGATCGAGGGATTCCGATCCGGATCGGTGTCAACGGCGGGTCGCTCGATCCCGAGTTGTACGACAAGTACGGCGGCAAGGTGACGCCCGAGGCGATGGTCGAGTCGGCCATGCGTGAGATCGCGTACTTCGACGAGGTGGGCTTCGACCTCATCAAGATCAGCGTGAAGGCGTCCAACGTGCCGCTGATGGTCGAGGCCTACCGTCAACTGAGCGAGGCCACCGACCACCCGTTGCACCTCGGGGTCACCGAGGCGGGACCGTTGCCCGGGGGATTGCTGAAGGCCACCGCCGGCATCGCCACGTTGTTGATGGAGGGCATCGGAGACACCATCCGCTACAGCCTCACGGCCGACCCGGTCGAAGAGGCCCGCGCCGGACGGCAGTTGCTCGAGGCACTCGGCCTGCGTGAACGCAAGAACATCGACCTCATCGCCTGTCCGTCGTGCGGCCGGGCCGAGATCGACGTGATCGACGTGGCCAACCGTGCCATGGCGGCGTTCGGAGAGCGGCGAATTCCCCTGCAGGTCGCCGTGATGGGATGCGTCGTGAACGGCCCGGGCGAGGCCCGTGACGCCGACATCGGCATCGCCGCCGGAAACAAGCGCGGGCATCTCTTCGTGAAGGGCCGCAACGTGGCGGTGGTTCCCGAGAGCGAGATGGTCGAGGCACTCGTCGAGTGGGCCGAATTCATCCACGAGCACGGCGTCGAAGCCGCGATCGCCCGCGCCGACACGGCCAAGGCCGAGCGCGAGGCGGCCAAGGACCGTTCGGCCCTCCTCGCCGACAAGGGTGACGACGCGAACGACGCGATGTCGCGCATCGTCGAGATTCGCAAGAAGTCCTGAGGCCGGTCAGGGTTCGGTGACCCGGAAGAGAGTCGCTTTGCCCGTCACGGTCAGTTCCTCGCCCGGCGCGAGATACGCGACCTCACCCCGCTGCAGACGGTCGGTGCTCCCCGATCCGCACAGGGTCAACTCACGGGTGCGGGCCCGCAAGGTCTCGGTGCCGCTCACCTGGTGGATCCACAAGGTGAAAGGAGCCCCGGGCGTGTCGTAACGCCACAGACGACCCGCGTCGGTGCGCGCGACCGGGGTGGGGCGCACCACCGGGTCGGAGAGGGCCCGGGGCACGACGGTGGCCAGCAATTCGTTCACGTCGACGTGCTTGTTCGTGAGTCCGCAACGCACCACGTTGTCGCTCGACCCCATCACCTCGACACCGGTGCCGCGCAGGTACGCGTGCAGGTTGCCCGGGCCGAGGTAGAGCGCCTCCCCCTGTTTCAACACGACGTGGTTCAAGAGCAAGGTGACGACCACCGCCGGATCGTCGGGATACCCGTCGGCGAGGCGGGTGGCCCACTGTGCGCTGGCCGAGTCGTGGCGACGGCACGCCTCGACGACCTCGTTGCGCAGCAACCGCACCTCGTCGGACGACCCGAAGAGGTAGCGGACCGTGTGATCGAGATCGTGATCGGTCAGCATCCGCGCGATGCGCGAGGCACCGCCTCCGATCGAGTGCAGCAGTCGAACGGATTCGACCTCCTCGCGGAATCCGCACAACGCCTCGAAGGGGCCGAGGGCACAGATCAACTCGGGCTTGGCGAACGGGTCGCGATAAATGCGACGGCTGTTGCCGATCGGGATGTCGAGACGGTTCTCGCGGGCGTACCCGGCGCGCGCCTGTTCGAGTGACGGGTGACTCTGCAGCGACAACGGCTCGACCGCGGCGAGGATCTTGAGCAAAAAGGGCAGTTCACCCGACAACGCGACCAGGGGTGAGAAGAGTCCACCGGTGTCGTCGGTGAGCGCGGGCTTTCCCATGGCGCCATCGGACACCTCGAGCACCTTGGACGGACCTCCGAGGTGGGTGCCGAACCACAGTTCGGCCCAGGGTCGGCCGTCGCCGTCGAGTCCGAGCATCTCCGGGATCGACGTGGGGTCGCCCCAAGAGTAGTGCTGTACGACTCCGCGCACGAGCCTCATCGTCGGACGCTCCCGATCACCCGATCGCCGAGCAACGCGCGACGATCACGTCGACGAACCCGGCGACGGGCACATTGTGACGTTCATCGGTCGCGCGCTCCCGCACCTCGACGACTCCCTCGGCGAGGCCCTTCCCGACGACGGCGATCGTCGGCACCCCGATGAGTTCGGCGTCCTTGAACTTCACCCCGGGCGACACCGACGTGCGGTCGTCGAGCAACACCCGCACGCCCCGAGATTCGAGTTCGCCCGCGAGGCGCTCGGCGGTCGCGGTGATCTCGTCCCCCGCCTTGCCCGCGATCACCATGTGAACGTCGGCCGGAGCCACTTCACGCGGCCAGCACAGCCCGAGTCCGTCGGCGGTGGCCTCGGCGATGGCGGCCACCGCCCGCGACACACCGATGCCGTAACTGCCCATGGTCACCACGACCTGCTTGCCGTTCTGGTCGAGCACGGTGAGGTCGAGGGCCTCGGCGTATTTGCGTCCGAGTTGGAAGATGTGACCGATCTCGATGCCGCGGGCCATCTCGAGCGCACCGACCGCGCCCCGCTCGGCGCAACGTGGGCACGCGTCACCGACCAGAACCTCGGCGGCCTCGATCGTGCCGTCAGGGGAGAAGTCGCGACCGCAGGTGAGGTCGACGACGTGATGTCCGGACGAGTTGGCCCCGGTGACCCAGCTCGTGCCGGCCACGACACGGGGGTCGACGAGATACCGGATGCCTCGCGCCGCACCGAGGACGTCGGGTCCGATGTACCCCTTGACGAGCGCCGGGTGCGCCGCGAAGTCGGCCTCGGTGAACGCCTCCGGTTCGGCCGGTCCGACTTGGGCCTCGAGTCGCTTCATGTCGACCTCACGGTCGCCCGGCACGCCGATCGCCAAGGGCTCGCGACGGCCGTCGGGGTGGCGCAACATGACGATCACGTTCTTCAACGTGTCGGCCGCGTTCCACGAACGGTCGCTCCGAGCGAGATCGGGGCGACCGTTCAACAGGTCGACGAGGGTGGCGCTGGTCGGGGTGCCGGGGGTGTCGACCACGCGCGCCGCCGGTGCCGCGTCGAACGGCAGAGCCGCTGGCGAGGGGACGTCGACGGCTTCGGTGTTGGCCGCGTAACCGCACGCACAGCGCACGAAGGTGTCCTCGCCGACTTCGAGTGGGGCGAGGAACTCCTCGCTCTTGGAACCGCCCATGGCCCCCGACATCGCCGACACGATGACGTAGGGCAGGCCGAGACGCTCGAAGGTGCTGATGTACGCGGCGCGGTGTCGGTCGTAACTGACGGCCAAGCCCGCGTCGTCGATATCGAAGCTGTAACTGTCCTTCATCACGAACTCGCGTCCGCGTAGCAGGCCGGCACGCGGACGGGCCTCGTCGCGGTACTTGGTCTGGATCTGATAGATGCTGAGCGGCAGGTCCTTGTAACTGCTGTACAGGTCCTTGACGAGCAGGGTGAACATCTCCTCGTGGGTCGGTCCGAGCAGGTAGTCGACCCCCCGGCGGTCCTGCAGGCGGAACAGGTTCGGGCCGTATTCGGTCCAACGGTTCGTGGCCTCGTAGGGCTCGCGGGGAAGCAGCGCGGGAAAGTGGACCTCTTGGAAGCCGGCCGCGTCCATCTCCTCGCGGACGATGCGCTCGACATTGCGGTAGACCTGCCATCCGAGGGGGAGCCAGGTGAATCCACCGGGGGCGGCTCGGCGGATGTAGCCGGCTCGCAACATCAACTGATGGCTCGGGACTTCGGCGTCGGAAGGGGTCTCCCGCAGGGTCCGGACGAACAGGCTGGACAACCGCATCATTGGGTGCAGGCTAGTTGGCGGCCTGTATCATGGCGGGAGTCTTGAGCGAGTTTCCGCCCCCGGGTGGTTCGAAAAGGCGTGAGCGCGAGCTCACGTCTTTTTTCTTCACTCGGGACGAACGAGACCGACGACGAGCGACACGAGGAGGCAGACGACATGGCGGCGACCGACAACAGCATCACCGAGCGCGTGCGCGACATCGTTCAGCCGATCGTGGCCGACCTCGGACTCGAGTTGTACGACGTCGAGTACGCCGGTGGCATGGTCAAGGTCACCATCGACACCCCACCGGGGTCGTCCGCAGGGGTGGACGTGGATCAGTTGTCGCGCGCCACGCGCCTCATCTCGCGCGATCTCGATCACATCGACCCGATCCCCGGTCAGTACACCCTCGAGGTGTCGAGCCCGGGTCTGGAGCGCAACCTTCGCCTGCCCCGACATTTCCAGCGCGAGATCGGCAAGCAGATCGCCGTGCGCCTCAACAATCCCGTCGACGGTGAGCGACGGGTCAACGGCATGCTCGTGGCGGCCGACGAGACCACCTTCACGGTGACGCTCGACTCCGGTCAGCAACGCATCGTGGCCATCGATCAGGTCGACCGCGCCCGCACGGTGTTCGTGTGGGAGGCGGCCCCCAAGCCCGGCCGTGGCGCCAAGGGAACCCGGGGGAAAAAGGCCGGATCCGGTTCGTCGGCGGCCGATTCGTCCGTGCCCACGGCAGACTTGTGGGCTGACAGCGACGCCGACGAAACACTCGAACCAGAAACCGAATCCCACGACGACCAGGAGCCCTGAGTCATGAGCAATCTCGACATGAAAGAAGCCATCAAGTTGATCGCCGCGGAGAAGAACATCTCCGAGGACACCCTCTTGCAGGTGTTGGTCGACGCGTTGGCGACGGCGTACAAGAAGCGACCCGGAGCGGCCGAGGAGGTCGAGGTCGAACTCGACCCCGACAGCCTCGAGATGCGGTTCATCGCCTACGACATCGACGAGGACGGCAACTGGATCAACCGTCGCGACGACACGCCGAGCAAGAACGAGTTGGGCCGCATCGCCGCTCAGACCTTCCGCCAGGTGATGGGCCAGCGCATCCGCGAGGCCGAGCGTGATCGCAAGTTCGAGGAGTACGCCAACCGCGAGGGCGACATCGTGACCGGCATCGTCCAGCAGAACGACCACCGGTACGCCTTGCTCGACCTCGGCAAGGTCGAGGCCCTCATGCCCCAGAGCGAGCAGGTTCCCTACGAGCGGGCCAACCCCGGTGCGCGCGTCAAGGCCTACATCGTCGAGGTGCGCCGTTCGGAGCGCGGACCCCAGATCGTCGTCAGCCGCACCCATCCCGGTCTCGTGAAGCGACTCTTCGAACTCGAAGTGCCCGAGATCGCCGACGGCGTGGTCGAGATCAAGGCCTGCTCCCGCGAGCCCGGTCATCGCACGAAGATCGCGGTGCACAGCAACGACGGCAACGTCGACCCGGTGGGCGCCTGCGTGGGTGCGCGCGGCGGTCGCGTTCGCATGGTCGTGAACGAACTGAATCAGGAGAAGATCGACATCATCCCGTTCAGCGAGGATCTGGCCGACTTCATCGCCAAAGCGCTCTCGCCGGCCAAGGTCACCGAGGTGCGTCTCAGCGACGACCGCACCCAGGCCGACGTGATTGTGCCCGACTTCCAGCTCAGTCTGGCCATCGGCAAGGAGGGCCAGAACGCCCGTCTGGCCTCGCGTCTCGTCGGTGTGCGTATCGACATCAAGAGCGAGACCCAGTTCCAAAACGAGCTCAACGGAATTTTCGAGGAGGGTTTCGCCGCCGGCGAATGGAAGGTCAATCCCGACACCGGCGAGCAGGAGTGGCACGCCGCCGATGGTTCGGTGATGAGCCTTCAGGAATACGAGCGGATGGCGAACCAGCCGGCCGCAGAGTCCGGCGAGGCCAACGCCTGATCATGACTCCCGCCACGACTCCGATGCGCACCTGTGTGGGGTGCCGTTCCCGGCGGGAACAGGCCGTCCTCACGCGTTACGTGCGCGACGTCGACGGACAGCCGCGCGCCTCGCGCACGGCCTCCGGGCGCGGAGCATGGGTCTGCCGAGACTCACACAAGTGTCTCGAACGAGCGTTCTCGTCGCGAGGCTTCGAACGGGCACTCGCGGCCCGTAACCGATCCACAACCAGGAACCGCCTAACCATGGCAAAGTAATCAACCGTGCCGGGTTCGCCCGGCCTCAGACGAAGGACTGAACGCCGCGTGGCAACAGCCAAGATCAAAGTCAGCGAACTCGCCAAGAAGCTCGGTATGACCAATGCCGAACTGCTCGACCTCTGCAAGACGGAGGGCGTCGCGGCCAAAGGGCCTCAGTCCACTCTGGCCGATGCCTTCGTGCCCTTGCTCGAACGCAAGGCCAAGGCCCAGGGGCTCGTGCGTGACGTCCAGCCGGAGGAGGCCAAGCCGACCAAGGCGCCCAAGAAGACCGCCAAGTCAGAGAGCGATGACGGTGCCGACGCGACGCCCAAGACGACCAAGAAGGCCGCCGCTGCCACGAGTGACGCTTCCACGTCCGTCGAACCCGACG
>JBJTBM010000078.1:0-30498 GCA_046091365.1 Acidimicrobiia bacterium
TCGGTGATCGGGGTGCAGGCGGTGGCGTTTCCAGGGATCGTGGCCCAGCACGACGTCGGGGCGAACGACACGGATGTGACGCGCGATCGCACTGCGCAGTGCCACCGATTCCTCGAGTTCGCCGTCGACCTGATCGAGGAATGTCACCGGATCCGCGCCTCCGAGTCGGCGGGCCGCCTCGGCTTGCTCGCGCCGACGGGTGGCGACCAACGCGGTGATGTCGGCGTCGGGATTCCAGGTGCCCTTCGAGCCGTCGGTGAGCACCAGGTGATGGATGCGACAACCGGCGGCCGCCCATTTTGCCAAGGTGCCGCCACAACCGAACTCGATGTCGTCGGGGTGGGCCCCGATCGCCAGAGCCACGTCGGGCACCGCGATGTCGACCGAATCGATCGTTCGTGGCGACGCGATCGCTGGTTGTCCGGGTTCGTTCGCCGACACGCTCATGTCGCCCGCTCCTCGACGAAGGCACGACCGAGGTGGGTGGCGACGAAGTCGCCCACGCGCGGGTCGGCGAGGTCGTCGGCCGTATCGAGGTCGAGATTCAACCGTGGGTGGTCGACGACGGTGACGCGGGCTTCCAGCCGTCGAGCCAGTTCGAGATGTGCGGCGAAGGATCCGGGTCCGTACGCGAAGACCCAGGCGTCGATCAGTCCCGGCCCGACGATGACCACGTTGGTGCCGTCACCGTGACGGTCGGGAACGACGACGACGTCGCGATCGTCGAGGTCGGATTCGCCGGCCAACGTCAGCAGATCGCCGCCGAACGGCAGATCGGCGTGGGCGATCATCGTCGCCGCGGTGGGGTCGATCGCACGCACGATCGGGGTGGCTTCGGCCAAGGCCGGATTCAGCCCGCGCGCCGAGACCATGATCGGCGTCGCACCGAGCTGACGGCCGAAGTCCGCCGTGACGGGATCGTCGCACACCACGAACGCCCGCAGACCGCAGGTCAGAACCGACGTGGCACAGGCACGCGCCAGAACGACGCGCTCGGGCGTCGACAACACCCCCGCCAAGCGACTCTTGGCTTCATCGAGGCGCCGGAGCGGCACGATGAGTGACACGGGGGCGTTCACGAGACGAGCCTAGGACCTCGTCGTCGGTGTGGCGGATACGCTCGTCGGCGTGGGGGCAGCGAAGTCGATACGGGTGGCCGTCGTCGGGGCGGGATCGTGGGGGACCACCGTGGCCTCCCTCGCGGCCGGTAACACCTCCACGATTCTGTGGGCGCGTCGGGCCGACCTGGCCACCTCGATCGGCGCGTCGCGACGCAACAGCGACTATCTGCCCGATCACGAGATTCCCGAGTCACTCGAGGTGACCTCGCGCCTCGCCGAAGCGGTGGCCGGGGCCGATGTTGTGGTCATGGCGGTGCCATCGCACGGGTTCCGCGAGGTGATGATCGAAGCCGCACGACACGTCCGTCCGTGGGTTCCGGTCGTGAGTTTGGCCAAGGGTCTCGAGCGCAGTTCTCTGAAGCGGATGAGCGAGGTGATCGCCGACGAGTTGCCGGGTCACCCGGTGGCGGTTCTCACGGGGCCGAACCTCGCCCGCGAGGTGATGCAGGGTCAGCCCGCGGCGGCGGTGGTGGCGATCGACGACAAGGTGATCGCCGACGAGTTGCAACGCATCTTCTCGCGTCCGACGTTCCGTGTGTACACGAACCCCGACGTGGTCGGTTGCGAGGTGGCCGGGGTGGTGAAGAACGTGATTGCGATCGCCTCGGGAATGGCGGCCGGAATGGGATTCGGAGACAACACCCGGGCCACGCTCATGACGCGGGGTTTGGCGGAGATGTCGCGACTCGGAATGGCCATGGGCGGAGACGGACTCACGTTCGCCGGGCTCGCGGGCATGGGTGACCTGGTCGCCACGTGTTCGTCGGCGCAGAGTCGAAACAACACCGTCGGCCGACGTCTCGGCGCGGGCGAATCCATCACCTCGATTTTGGAGTCGATGACGATGGTGGCCGAAGGCGTCAAGAGTTCACCGGCCGTTCTCGACTTGGCCCGTCGGCACGGGGTCGAAATGCCGATCACCGAGCAGGTGGTCGCGGTATGTCAGAACCAGCGAGGAGCGGCCGAAGCCGTGGCGATGCTGATGCAGCGTCGTCGGCGGAGCGAAGTTGGCTGACCTCCCGCTCGGAGTGCTCGGACGATCCGCGACCGCGTGGGTGTCCGATCGCGGCCGGATCTCGTTCGCCGACGGTTCGCCGGACCTGGACTGGCACGTCGCGGCCGACGACCGATGGCACGACCCGTCCCGCGAGGCCGCGGTGCGTCGAACCGACCGTGGTGGGTTGCCGGTGGTGTCGACGCGCATGCGCATCCCGGGAGGCGACGTGGTGCACACCGCATGGTGCGTCGTCGGGCCCCGCGGACCGTTGGTCGTGGTCGAGATCGAGAACGATTCGCCGATGGCCATCGCGGTGGCGTTCACGCGCACCGATCTGTCGCCCTCGCGTGCGGGATCATCTGGCGCGGCCGATGGTAGGTGGCCGGCACCCGGCTTGCGGCTCGACGCACCGCCGACGGTCGTGCCGATCGGCCACCGTTCGATCGTCCGTCTCGCGGTGGCACGTGACGTCGATGTCTCCGGTCTGCCCTCGATCGACGCGGTGGCGGCCGGTTGGTCGAAGGTGTTGGAGGCGTCGTCACGATTGGTGCTGCCCGACCGGGTGGGAGGCGAGCCGATCGAAGATCGGGTCGCGCGGGCCAAGGTGGCCATCGCCCTCGGGGGACCCTTCGAACCGTCGCGCGACGCCGACGAACTCGCCCACTGGTTGCTCGATCGTTTCCACGCCGCCCGACTCGGCGCGTGGGCCACGGACGATCACGAAATCGCGTCCGCCGTCGAACGCATCGTGCGGGCGTCGCGCCGGAGCGGACTGGACGCGCTGCGCGCGACGGCTGTGCGGGCCGCGGCGACGTGGTTGTCGGCCAGCGAGCCGCGCGTCATGGGCGACGTCGCCGCGGCCGTGAGCCGGGTCGCCGGTTCGGCGGCCGGCATCGACGGTGTGCGTCTGGTCGACGACGGTTCGCTGCGACGCGGAGCGCTCGTGAGCGCGGTGGAGGAATCGCTCGTGTGTTGGCTCGGTGACGATCGGGTGGCGTTGTGTCCCGACGCCCCGATGTCCGATCGACTCGGGGCGTCGTTCGAGGGCCACGGCATCGCGTTGCCCCGGGGCGCCCGGGCGTCGTTGGCCGTGCGTTGGCACGGGGCCAACGCGGCGGTGTTATGGGAACTCTCGCTGCCCACGGTGCGACTCTCGAGCGCCTTCGACCGTGAATGGTCGAGCACCGAGCCGAGTGGCGAGTCGCTGTGGCGCGTCGGCCGGGTCGATGCCGGTCCGGCCCCGGTTGGTGATTCGGTCTCGTTTGGGTGAACCATGGGTGACGCGGGTGTGTGATCTATTGGTCGCGCTCGGGGGGCGCACGGAGTCGGGTGCGACGATCTTCGCCAAGAACTCCGACCGCCCTCCCGACGAGCGCCAGTTCGTGGAGTCGATTCCGTCGCGAGTCGAATCGGTCACCGAGGCGACGTACATCTCGATCCCGGGAGCCGATGGACCCACGCGTCCATGCGTGATCTCACGTCCCGAATGGGGCTGGGGTGCCGAGCACGGCGTCAACAATCGCGGGGTGGCCATCGGCAACGCGACGATCTACACGACGCTCGACCCTCGACCGTTCCCCGATGCACTGACGGGCATGGACCTCGTCCGCCTCGGTGTGGAGCGGGCGGACTCGGCGCGAGCCGCGCTCGACCTGATCGTCGCCCTCATCGACGAGTTCGGCCAGGGAGGGTCCGGGCATGCACCGAGCCGTCCGCGTCGTCCCTATTGGAGCAGCTTTCTGATCGCCGACGCCACCGAGGCCTGGGTGCTCGAGACGAGCGGCCCCGATCGGGCGGTCGAACGCGTGAACTCCACGCGGGCGGTGTCGAATCGGGTCACCATCGCATCGTTCGACGATCGACGCCATAAGCGTCAACCGGTGGCGACGGTCGTCGACCCGCGCCTCGACGCGACCCGTGAGTTCCTCGCGACGGGCGCGGTGTCGGTCGAGACGGTGCAGCGTCATCTGGCCACGCACGGACAGGGCGTCGACGGTTGGGACGTGTGCATGCACGTCGAGGGAGTCGAACGCACCACGGCCTCGATGGTTGCGGAGATCCCCGTCGCCGGTCGGCCCGTGGTGAGGGTGGCCGCGGGAAACCCCTGCTCCGCGGAGTGGCACGCGATCGAGTGGTGATCGCCGGGTGACCGGGGTGTCAGCGCGAGGCGGCGCCCGACGGGGCAAGATGGGGGGGTGCAGTCGCCGGTCCGTGTTGCCTACACCCTCGAACAGTGTTGGCACCGGGTCCCCGGAGGTACTGCGACATCGGCCCTGCGGACCGCGGTCGCCCTGTCCGACGTTCCCGGCGTCGAGATCGTGGGGGTGGCCGGTCGTCACCGTCGTCCACCCAAGCCGTCCTTCGTGCCCAGCGTGAACATGCGCTACATGCCGTTGCGCTCCCCGTGGCTCTACGAGACCTGGCTGCGCGCGCGTTGGCCGTCGGTCGAAAGCGTCACGGGCCCGGTCGACGTGGTGCACTGCACCGGATTCGTTCCACCACCGTCGAAGGCACCTCTCGTCAGCACGCTGCACGACGTGGCGTGGAGGCACCGTCCGGAACACTTCACGCGTCACGGGGTGCGGGTGCTCGAGCGCAGTCTCACCGAGGTGCGTCGACGGGCCGCGCTGGTTCTCTGTCCGTCGTCGGTGTCGATGCTCGACGCCGAGCGGGCCGGCATCGCGGCCGAACGGTTGCGACTCGTGCCGTGGGGGGTCGAAGCCCTCGAGGTCGACCAGGTGCAAAAGGATCGGGTGCGTCGGCAACACGGATTACCCGAGGAGTTCTTGTTGTTCGTCGGCACCGTCGAGCCCCGCAAGAACCTCGGGCGTCTAGTGCAAGCGCTCGCGCGGGCGCGGTGCGACCTGCCGCTCGTGGTCGCGGGCTCGCTCGGCTGGGGTGACACGGGAGTCGAGCCGTCGCGCGACGTGAGGTTCATCGGTTTCGTCCCCGAGTCCGACCTGCCGGCGTTGTATTCGAATGCGACCGTTTTCTGCTACCCGAGTGAGCGTGAGGGATTCGGCATGCCCGTGTTGGAGGCGATGTCGTACGGGACGCCGGTCGTGACGAGCCTCGGCACCTCGACCGAGGAGGTGGCCGGAGGCGCGGCGGTACTGGTCGACCCGTTCGACGTCGACGACATCGGTCGGGGCATCGACGAGGCCTTGGCGCGTCGGGACGAGTTGTCGTTGTGGGGCCTGCGGCAGGCGGCGCGACGTCACTGGTCGGAGACCGCGCGTCTGACCGTCGAGGCCTACCGCGAGGTGATGCGTTGACGTCGAGCGAGCGGGTCGCGGTGAACCTCACCTGGTGCCAACCCGGGCGCGTCGGGGGCAGCGAGGAGTACCTCGTTCGCCAGTTGCTCGGCCTGGGCGGATTCGACGCGACGGTGTTCGCCCCGCGGGGATTCACCGCCGCGCATCCCGAGTTGACGGAATGCTGCGCGATCGTCGAGACGTCGGCCGACGGCTCGTCCCGTCTCCGACGGATCATCGACGAGTCGACATGGTTGCGGCGGCGGACCGCGGGATTCGGTCTAATCCATCACGGCGGTGGAACCTTGCCGGCGGCGCACCGCTCGCCGACGTTGCTCACCGTCCACGATCTCCAGTACCGCCGATATCCCGAGTACTTCGGCCGTGTGCGCCTCGCCTACCTCGGTGCGATGATGCCGCGCTCGGCGCGGGCGGCGACCGCCATCGCGGTCCCGACGCGTTACGTGCGCGACTCCGTCTGCGACGCCTACGGAATCGATGCCGATCGCGTGCACGTGGTTCCGCACGGTGTTCCGGCGAGTCTCGGTGTCGGTCGCACCGACGAGGAAAGGCTGCGATCGCGATACGGACTCGGTGATGCGCCCTTCGTGGTCCTGCCCGCCATCACGCATCCCCACAAGGGACACCATTTCGTGCTCGACCTCTTCGAGCAATTCGGTGCGAGCCTCGGCGTGCGCCTCGTGCTCATCGGTGGACCCGGTTCGATGGAGGCTGAAGTGCAGGCACGGGTGGCTCGTATGCCGGGGCAGGTGTCCAAACTCGGTCGGGTCGGTGATTCCGACCGCGACGGTCTCGTCGCCGCCGCCGCCGCGATGATCCTGCCGAGCGAGTACGAAGGGTTCGGCGCTCCCGTCATCGAAGCCATGGGTCTCGGCACGCCCGTCATCTGCAGCGACCGCGCCGCCCTCCCCGAAGTGGTGGGTGACGCCGGACTGGTGGTGCCCCTCGAGCCCGGGGCGTGGCGCGCGGCGATCGATTCGGTCGACCGGCGACGAGCGGAATTGGTGGCCGCGGGACGGGCGCGTGTGCGCGCCTTCTCGGTGGAGGCATCGGGTGCAGCGCTGGCCGTCGCGTATCGGAGCGTGCTGTCGTGACGCCGTCGACCTTCGTCGTGTTGTGCCCGCACTTCGATCCCGACACCGCACCGACCGGGGTCGTCATGTCACGCATCGTTCGTGAGTTGGCGGCACTCGGTCATCGGGTGCACGTCGTCACGGCGTTGCCGTGGTACCGCGAGCACCGGGTGGAACACGAGTGGCGGTCGACCCGGTGGCGCGATCGCACCGAGGTGACGACATGGGGTTCGGTCGCGCGCCTCGACCCGCACGCCGGCGGCGACAAGCGCAATCTCCTGCGTCGCGCCGTCGGCTTCATCGGATTCTCGGTGACGGCGACGGTCGCCGGCTGTCGTGCCGGACGGGGAGAGCGAATCGACGCGGTGATCGCGATGTCGCCTCCTTTGACGATGGGAATCGCCGGACGGTTGGTGGCCTGGCGTCGACGGGCCCCGCTGGTGTTCAACATCCAGGACGTGTTCCCCGACGCGGCGATCGAGACCGGGGCGATCCGCAATCGGTGGGTGATCGCGGTGGCGCGCGTAGTGGAACGGGTGTCCTACCGGCTCAGCGACCGGGTCACGGTGCTGTCGGAGGACCTGGCCGACAACGTGAGGGCCAAGCTCGCGTCGAAGCGCGCTGATCGGGTGGTGGTGATTCCCAACTTCGTCGACACCGAGGCGATCACTCCGCTCGACCGCGACACGAACTATCGACACGAACTCGGTCTGGACGACCGTCCGGTCGTGATGTACGCCGGAAACATCGGCTATTCGCAGTCGCTCGACCTCGTGCTGGCCGCCGCCCGCGCTCTGCCCGACGTCGCGTTCGTGATCAACGGCAACGGATCGGCGCGCGACGAGTTGCGTCGCGCGTCGGTCGGACTCGACAACGTCGTCTTCGGTGAATACCAACCGTCGGAGCGACTGAGCGAGGTGCTCGCCACGGCCGACATCCACGTCGTACCCCTGCGACGGGGGCTCGGGCGCGTGAGCGTTCCGTCCAAGACATATTCGATCATGGCTGCGGGACGCCCGATCGTGGCCGCCATCGACGCGGGGACCGAGGTGACCCGCTTGATCGCCGGGGCCGGGTGCGGCGTCGTCGTCGCTCCCGATTCGCCCACCGACTTCGTCGCCGCGGTGGCGTCGTTGGTGCGGGACGAGGAGACGCGCCGTGTCATGGGCGTCGGGGCGCGCGTGTTCGTCGAGCGGCAGGCGTCGCCCCGTGCGGTGGCCGAGGCCTACGCGGCTCTCGTGGGCCCCCTTTCTCGACCGTGACCCCGTAATCGGTCCGGTGCGGGGGTAGCCTTCCCCACTCGTGGGTAAGGCATCTTCAGCCAAGAAAGTCGCTCGTTTGGCCCAGAAGGGCAAGGGGCGCAAGGTTCGCTTCCAGGGGGGCACGCTCTTCCCGGCCGTCATCGTCGGGATTTCGATCGTCGGTCTCGCCTTGATCGTCTATTCCCGCTCGTCGATTCCCGACCAGAACGTTCCGCCGACGGTGCAGGACCACTGGCACGCGTCGTACGGCTTCTATGCCTGTGACGCCTGGTTGCCCGATCTGCAGGGCAACAAGGAGGAGACCGATTCGGCGGGCCAGTTGGTGAGCGAGGGTTTCCGCCGCACCGGCATCCACAGCCACGACGACGGCGTGATCCACTGGCACCCGTACTCCTCCGAGGCGACCGGACGCAACGCCAAACTCGGCGTGTTCCTCGACGTCTACGGCGTGAAGGTGTCCGACACCAAGATCGAGTTCCCGGCCGATCAAGGCGGTGCGGTGTACGAAGAGGGCGTCACGAAGTGCACGGTCGACGGCAAGGAGGTCGATGGTGAGGTCGTCGTGTTCGCCTTCGCGGCCTACGACGCCCCCGATGACGTGACGACCTACATCACGAACTTCGACGACATCCGCCTGAAGAACGACGGAATGGCGTTCAGCATCGTCTTCGCGCCGGCCGGCACCAAACCCGGCCTGCCGCCGTCAGCGGCCTCGCTGCCCGAGTTGGGGGCGGCCGACCAATCGAGCGCGACCACCACCCTGCCCGCCGACTCGACGAGTTCGACGACGTCGGTCGCGGGTTCACCGACGACCGTTTCGGAATCGTCGACCACCGTCGCTGCCACCACCACCGTCGCTGCGACCACCTCGACCACGAGCCCTTGATGCGCGCGGTCGTGCTGGTGGGCGGGTTCGGGACCCGTCTGCGCCCGTTGACCCTGACGACACCCAAGCCCATGTTGCCGGTCGGGCACCGACCGATCGTCGAGAACCTGGTGCGTATGTTGTCGGCGGCCGGCGTCGACGAGGTCGTACTCGGACTCGGCTTCAAACCCGAGCCGTTCGTCGCGGCGTTCCCCGACGGAACGTGCGCGGGCGTGCGTCTGCACTACGCGGTCGAGCCGGAGCCGCTCGACACGGCCGGGGCCATTCGATTCGCGGCTGAGCACGCCGGTATCGACGACACGTTCGTGGTTGTCAACGGAGACGTGCTCACCGACCTCGATGTCGCGTCGTTGATCGCCTTCCACCGTGCGACGGGGGCCGAGGCCACGTTGCACCTCACGCCGGTCGACGACCCGTCGGCGTACGGGGTGGTCGCACTGGCGTCCGACGGACGCGTCGAGCGCTTCGTCGAGAAGCCGGCCCCCGGCACCGCTCCGAGCAACCTCATCAACGCCGGGACGTACGTTCTCGAGCCGTCAGTGCTCGGTCGCATCCCGACCGGTCGCAAGGTGTCGATCGAACGCGAGACCTTCCCGGCGATCGTGGCCGACGGTCGACTTTTCGCGATGTCGACCGACGACTACTGGATCGACACCGGACGTCCCGAGCCGTATCTACGGGCGAATCTCGACATGATCGACGGCGTACGACGGGCCAGGGCGGTCGAGCCGGTCGCGGCGGTCGAGACCGGTGCGATCGTCGAAGCCGGCGCCCTCGTGCGGCACAGCCTCGCGTCGGCGGGGGCCAGGATCGGTGCCGGTGCGTCGGTCGAGGACTCGGTGGTGCTGGCGACCGGTCGCGTCGGCGCCGGTGCGATCGTCGTGCGTTCGATCGTGATGGGCGAGGTTGGTGGTGGAGCGCGGGTGGTCGACAGCGTGATCGGAGCCGCGGGCGTCGTCGCCCCCGGGGAGAACCTCGAGGGCGTGCGCGTCCCCGACCCCTCCGCCGGGTGATGGCCAAGGCCGGCAGCACGACCACGACCGCCGCGCCACGGTCGGTGATGGTCGTCGGTGGAGCGGGCTTTCTCGGTTCGCACCTCGTCGAGCGTTGCATCGGTGACGGTCTGCGGGTCGAGGTGGTCGACGATCTCTCGACGGGAGGGCTGGCGAACCTCGCCGCGGCCCGGGCCGGGGCACCCGAGGGCGCATTGCGCATCGACACGGTCGACGTAACCATCCCGGAGTTCCCCGAGTTGGTGCGGCGTCGACGTCCCGACGTGATGGTGGTGACGGCGGCGTTCACCGGAGAGCGAACCGATTCCACCGATGCCGTGCGATCGTTTGCGGTGGTGGCCGCGGCTCTCGAGTCGTGCCGGGTCGCCGGGGTGCCCAAGGTGGTCGTGGTGGTGCCCGGCGCGGCGATGTACGGCGAGGTGCCGGCTCGCGAGTTGCCCGTTCGCGAGGACCGCGAACGACATCCTGTCGGCGTGCAGGGTGTGGCGGTCGGTGCTGCGCTCGAACTCGTCGACCTCTATCGCCGGGACCACGGACTCGACCACACCGCGCTCGTGTTGTCGACCGTCTACGGGCCGCGCCAGAATCCGACGGGCAAGCTCGTGGCATCGGTGTTGGGCGCGCGCGCGGCCGGTGAGACGCCGGTGATCCACGGCGACGGCAAGCAGACGATCGACTTGTTGTTCGTGGACGACGCAGTCGACGCGATCGCTCGTTCGCTCTCGAAGGGTTCCGGCCAGACGCTTCACGTGGCGACCGGCACCCAGACGAGTCTGCGCGCGTTGTTGCAGGCGATCGGGATCGAGTCCGTGGTCTCCGAGCCGAAGCGACCCGGGGCGATCCAGCGTTCGGCACTGTCGCCCTCGCGCGCCCGATTGCACCTCGGTTGGGCACCGTGGACAGCGTTGGTCGACGGTTTGGCCGCCACCGTCGCCTAGCGGAAGAGATCCTCCTGCGGTGGTCGCACGATCTCGCTCATCGACGATTCGCGGAACCAGGTCGGGTCCACCCCGCGCACGACGGCCACCGGTACGCCACTCGACTTGCCCATGACCAGTTCCGCGGCCGAGGCGATCTCGTCGGCGGCGCACACTTCGGTGACCTGCATGACGCGACCGAGGGCGTCGGGAGTCCCGCGTAGGTCGACCACCGCGGCCACGCCGGCCACCCCGATGGCCACGTCGGTGAGTCCCTTGCGCCACGGTCGGCCGAAGGTGTCGGAGATGATCACGCCGACGGAGACCCCGAGTTTGGCCCGCACGATGTCGCGAATGCGGCGAGCCGAGCGGTCGCTGTCGAGGGGGAGCAACGCCGCCCAACCCCGTTCGACGTTCGAGAGGTCGATTCCGCTGTTGGCGCAGACGAAACCGTGACGGGTCTCCGTGATGATGAGATCGCCGCGGCGTCGCACGACCCGCACGGCCTCCTCCTCCACGAGGGCCTTGTGGGACAAGGGGTCGTCGGCGTCGATCGCCACCATGCGACCCTCCGCCTTGGAGACGACCTTTTGCGTCACCACGAGCACGTCGTTGTCGAGGAGCGGGCCGTTCGGTTCGGCACGACAGGCGTCGACGATGATGTCACCGAGTTGGTCGTTCGGCCGGATCTCTCCGATCCCGTGCACGCCCCAAGCGGTCAGCCGCGGTGCGTTCGTCGCTCGTTCACTCATGTGGTCCTCCTGTTTCGGCGGCGCGCAACACCACCCGCGCCAGTTCACTCGTGATCTCCGTCGAACGCATGATGGTGTCGGTCACCACGCAGCGCACCCCTTCGGTCTCCACCGCGGCCCGCGCCTCGGCATCGCGGTGATCGATGACGAGCGTCGCGCACACCGGTGCGTACAGGCGGGCCACACCGACCACTGACGCCTCCATTCCGAGTTCGGTCAACATGCGATCGGCAGGACCCTTGAGTGCCGAACCCGCGACGATCGGGGAGATGGCCACGACCCGGTCACGGATCGCGGCCAGTGCGTCGTCGACCCCGGGCAACGCGCGGATCGGCCCGATCGAGACGATCGGGTTCGACGGGGCGATGATCACCGTCTCGGCACGAGCGAGGCCGTCGAGGAACGTCGGTCGGGCGGACTCGACTCCCGCGAAACGTACGCCGGTGACCGGTACGGAATGGCGACGACGAACGAAGTACTCCTGGAACGGAACCGTGCGACGCTCTCCGTCGACATCGACGATGTCGACCATGGTGGCCACGCGGTCGTCGGTCATCGGTCGCAGTCGCAGTCGCAGATCCCAGGCACGGGCGATCTCGTCGGTCACGCTCGACAGCGACGCCCCCTCGGCCAGACGCGCGGTCCGGTAGAAGTGGGTCGCGAGGTCGCGATCGCCGAGGTTGAACCAGTCGGGAGCGGCCGTCGAACCCTCGGGACGCACGGTGACGTAGCGGGCGAGATTCTCCATGGCGGTCCACGACTCGTCGGCCAGACCCCAACCCCTTTCGGCGTCGATGGCACCGGCGACGGTGTACGTCACGGTGTCGAGGTCGGGCGAGATCGACAGTCCGTGCAACACCGTGTCGTCGCCGGTGTTGACCACGACGTCGATTCGTTCGGGATCGACGACGTTCACGAGCCCGCGCAGGAATCGTGCTGCGCCCACACCGCCGGCCAGTACCGTGATCACCGGTTCATTCTTGCTGGTTCACCCGCGCGTGGCGAGATCGGTGTACAGGGCGGTCATCTCGGCGGCGGTACGCGCCCATTCGAACGCCGTCAATCGCGCGGTCCCGGCGGTCGTCAACCGATGCCGGACCGTTTCGTCGGTCAGTGCAGTCGAGAGGGCTTCGGTCCAACCGGCGCGGTCGTCGTAACGCAACAACAGAGCGGCGTCGCCGGCGACCTCGGGGATCGAACCGACCGAAGAGGCCACCACCGGAACGCCCGCCGCCATTGCCTCGAGTACGGGAAATCCGAATCCCTCGTCGAGTGAGGGGTACGCGAGAACTCGGGCCCGGCCGGTCAGTCGCGCGAGGGTGGGTGCATCGACGCGACCGAGCAGGTGCACGCGATCGCGATGACGCAATCGATCCCGGGCGGCGACGACCGCGGACTGGTCGTCGCCGGCGGCACCGACGAGAACGAGACGGGCGTCGGGTACCTCGCCGACGACGTCGTCGAACAGTGACACGAGGAAGGGAAGGTTCTTGCGCCGTTCGACGGTGCCGATCGCCACGATCAGATTCCCGTCGGGGAGCACGACCGTCCCCTCGTCGGGGTCGTTCACCGGTCGGATCGGGGGAGCGCCGAGATGAACGACCGTCGTGACCGCATGAGGAAAGTGCTCGCGCAAGCGGGCCGCGGTGGCGTGCGACGACGCGTGCACATGAGCGCCGTCGTCGATCGCGCGACGCAACGCCGCGATCATCAGGCGTACGTCACGGTGCACCCGTTCAGGATTGTCGAGCGCCCAGCAGTCGTACACCGACACGAGACGTGGTCGCCGTGACGGAGGCACCACGTAGTTGGTTCCGTGCACGACGTCGACGGCGCCGAGACGACGATCGGGGCGCGGTGTTCCGAACCGAGCCCATGTCCGCAGGGCGAGGGCCGCGGGGTAGCGCAGTCGCGTCGTGCCGGGTCGGGTCGTCGCACGGAAACTGAGCACATACGGATGCAACTCGACGTCGTTGGACGACGCGTCGAGGGCGAGCGACAGTTGTTCGACGGCAACTCCGATACCGGTGAGGGGCCCGTGCAACGGACCGGTGTCGTACGCGACGCGGATCATCGGGGTGAGGCTAGGTCCCGCGCCGTAGGATGACGGGGCACGGGCCGCCGTGGCCCGACCGGAGGAGACACCCATGCCCCGCGCATTCATCACAGGAGTGACCGGCCAGGACGGACAGCATCTGGCCGAGTTCCTGCACGGCAAGGGATATCAGGTCTTCGGAATGGTGAAAGGCCAGAACAACCCCAAGGCCGAACTCCTGCGCGACGAGTTTCCCTACGTCGAGATCGTTCCGGGCGACCTCGCCGACCTGCCCTCGCTCGTGAAGGCCATGGAGCACGCGCAACCCGACGAGGTGTACAACCTTGCCGCCATTTCGTTCGTCGCGCTGTCGTGGAACCAGGCCGAGTTGACCGCCAACCTCACCGGCACCGGGGTGTTGCGCATGCTCGAGGCCGTTCGTATGGTGGGAGGGGCCAACGACAACAAGATCCGCTTCTACCAGGCGTCGTCGTCGGAGATGTTCGGCAAGGTGCGCGAGACACCCCAGACGGAGAAGACCCCATTCCATCCGCGTTCCCCGTACGGGTGCGCCAAGGTGTTCGGTCACGACATCACCGTCAACTACCGCGAGAGCTACGGGTTGTGGGCCTGTTCGGGCATTCTGTTCAACCACGAAGGCCCCCGCCGCGGCGTCGAATTCGTGACGCGCAAGGTCACCAACGCCGCCGCGCGCATCAAACTCGGTCTGCAGGACGAACTCGTGATGGGCAACCTCGACGCCAAGCGTGACTGGGGCTACGCGGGCGACTACGTCAAGGCGATGTGGCTGATGCTCCAGCAGGACGAACCCGACGACTACGTGATCGCCACCGGCGAGACGCACACGATCGAAGAACTGGTGCAACGCGCCTTCGCCGAGGTGGGCATCGACGATTGGCAGAAGTTCGTGCGTCAGGATCCCAAGTTCTTCCGACCGGCCGAGGTCGACCTCCTGATCGGCGACGCCACTAAGGCGCGCTCCAAGCTCGGCTGGAAACCCGAGGTCGATTTCGCGTCCCTCGTCAAGATGATGGTCGCGAACGATCTCGCAATCGAATCGGCCCGCGCCCGGCGCTGACCGAGCCGGTCGTCAGGCCTCGAGGGGTCGATCGGACGCCGCGTCGAGCAACGAGGACTCGTCGAAGGTCGCGCCCCGGGCGAGAAGTCGTCGCAACGACACCACGAAGATCGCGAGTGCGGCCGTCGAACTGGCCACCAGCGCGAGTTCGACTCTCAGATAAAGGTCGTCCGAGGCGAGCCAGGTCACGACGAGGAACACCGCCATGCCGCAGAGCCATCCGACGGCGACCCGCGCGTGCCCGTGCAACGCGATGACCGCCTGGGCGGTGGCCAAGGCGACCATGTACAGCGCGCTACCGAGCGCCAGCAAGGTGAGAGTGCGACGGTCGAGCCCACCGTCGTAGAGGACATCGAGGGTGGCGGGACCGACGGCGAACGAGCCGACCACGCCGAGGGCGCCCACCGCGCCCACCACCACGAGGAGTCGGCGGAATCCGTTTCGGAACTCGTCGAGGTCGCCCGAGGCCGCCAGGCGCGCCAATCGCGGCAACAACGCGGCTTGAACGGCTTGGAACAAAAAGAGGGGGATGCGCGCGAGCAACACGCCGTTGCCGAACCGGGTGACCTCGTCGCGCTGGGTCGAGTTCGCGAGAACGTCGATGGCGATCGGTCCGGCGTTCACGAGACCGGCGCCCATGATCGAGCCGATGAGCAACCAGCCGAGGTTCGAGGTGACCTCGCTCCATTCGGCGACTGGACCGGGACTCGTGCGCAGTTGCCCGCGCGCCGCCACGATCAGCACGCCCGACAGCGGTGAGAGCGCCACCAACATCGCGTAGGCGCCGACGTCATGGACCTCGAGCTGCCACAACACGATGCAACCCACGATGCGGACCAGGCCGTCGGCACCCATCACGAGTCCGTACGCGGCGAACCGGCCCTCACCCGAACAGATGCCGCGCGCGAGATGGGTCGGCGCGTAGGCGACGAAGGCCACGATCAACGCCACCGTGACGAGTCCGTATCCCTCGAAGAACTCCCGCGTCGCCACCGGCCCGAGCGCGGCGACGGCCGCCGACACCGCGACCATGATCCCCACGCCGAGTGGGACGATGCGTCGCACGACGGGGGATCCGCCGAGGGCCAGGGCCCGACGATGGGCGAGGGCGCGCCCCATCTCCTGTTCGAGGGGCAAGAAGAACCCCGGTGCGAGCGCGAAGGTGGCGAACCAGAGCGCGACGATCGGCTTGAAGTCCTCCTTGCCGAGGGCCTCTTGGCCGACCTTGAAAAAGGCGTAACTCGAAATGCCGGCGACCATGAGTCCGATGCCGACGGCCAAGGTGCCCTCCGGGAGCGGGACGCGCGAGCGACTGTCGTCGGCGGATGGAGTGCTGCGGTCGTTCAAGAACCTCCACCCTAGCGAGGGGTCATCGACGAGGTCGGTGAATGAAAGACCTGCAAGATCCGATGTTCGACCACCTCGGGAACCCGCAGGACGGGCGCCAGTGGCGGATCCGGTGAACCCCGGCGCGCGATGCTGACGGGTAGCCTTCACCCACCTTGGATGACGTCTTGGAGCCTGATCACGCCGGTGACGTCGGCGGCCCCGTCACCTCTGCCCCGGTTGCTCCCGGCGTGGTGGTGGCCCTCGTCGTCCACCCCCCGTCGGCCACCTTGGACGACTGCCTCGACTCGTTGGCCGCCCAGGATTACCCCAATCTGCGAGTGTTGGCGCTGGTCACCGGCGCCGACCCCGCCGACCAGGCCACCGTCGAGGCCGTGTTCGCCGCGCGCGGCCTGACCGGTCACGTCCGCCAGTTGGGCGCGAACCCCGGTTTCGGGTCCGCCGCCAACGCGGTCCTGCGACTCGTCCAAGGCGATGGGGGATTTTTCTTGTTCCTGCACGACGACACGGCCCTCGAGCCTGACGCCGTGCGCCAGATGGTCGAAGAGCTCTATCGATCGAACGCCGGGGTGATCGGCCCCAAGTTCGTCGAATGGGACGATCCGCAGCGCATCCAGATGGTCGGTTTCGACGCCGACCGCTTCGGCGAACTCGACAGTCCGGTCGAAGAGCACGAGATCGACCAGGAACAGCACGACGCGGTTCGCGACGTGTTCGTGGTGCCGTCGGCGTGCCTGCTCGTGCGCGCCGACCTGTTCCGGGAGATGGGGGGCTTCGAGGAATCGATCGAGTTCCACGGCGAGGACCTCGACCTCTGCTGGCGGGCCCACCTCATGGGTGCGCGGGTGGTGGTGGCTCCGGCGGCCCGGGTGCGTCACAAGGGGGACTTGTCGACGCGTCGAGACGATCTCGCCCAGCTCCCGCTCGTCGCGCGCAATCGTCTGGCCACGGTCGCCTCGCTGACCGGCGGTGTACGCAGTCTCACCACCATTCCGTTGCTCGTGGTGGTGGCTCTCGTCGAGGCGTTGGTTTCGTTGGCGACCGGACACCCGCGTCGGGCCCTCACCGAATTCATCGCGGTGTTCGCCGCACCGCGCGACACGGCCGACATCGTCCGTCGCCGTCGCGCGATCAAGCGATTGCGACGCGTGCCCGACGGCGAGATCGCCGATCTTCAGGTGCGCGGAAGCGTCCGTTGGCGTCGCTTAATCCGAGGTCGTCAGCGCGTTACCGGGTCGATTCCGACCTCCTCGCGTCGCCGCCCGGAGACCATCACCGTCGTCGCGTGGCTCGTGTTGCTCGCGATGCTGGTGCTCGGCGCGCGCGAGATCCTCTTCGGGCAGTTGCGTCCGGTCGGCGATCTCCTGCGTTGGGTCGACTCGCCCCGCGACGCGTTGCATTCCTACGGCTCGGGTTGGTGGGGGAAGGACCTCGGAGCCACGACGGCCCAACCGACCGGGAACCTCCTGATGGCCGTACTCGGCGTCGTCACGCTGGGTCACATGGCGCTGGCCCGCACGCTGGTCGTCGTCGGGATGGTACTCGTCGGCTGGATCGGCGCGTCGCGACTCTGCGCCGTGGTGGTCTCACCGAGGGCGCGCATCGTCGGTGTCGTGGCGTACGCCGCGGTTCCGTTGCCCTACGCCGCGATCGCCGCGGGCCGTTCTCAGGCTCTCGTGGCGTACGCGGTCGTCCCGTGGGCTCTTCATCTCGTCCGTTTGTTCGGCGGTCTCGGGGTGCCGCGCGGCGCGGACGAGTCGAGTCGGGTTGTCGGAGACGTGATCGATCATCCGTCGACTTTGGTGCGTCTGAGGGTCGTGGCCTCGATGTCGATCCTTCTCGCGGTGGCGTTCGCCTTCGCCCCGGCGGTCGTGCCGGTGGTGGTCGCGTGCGCCGTGTCGTGGGCCGTGGCCGCGGTTCTGTCCGGTGGATCGTTGCGCGCCGCCGGACTCGGTATCGCCGCGACGATCGTGTCGACCACCGCCGCGCTCGTCATGAACCTTCCGTGGTCGGCGCGTTACCTCTCCTCCGATGGTTGGGATGCCATCGTCGGTGCTCGCACATCCGGCGATCTGGGTCTGTGGCAACTGGCGCGTTTCGGTGTCGGTCCGTCGGCGGTCGGCGGTCTCGTGATCCTGCTGTTCCTGCCGGCGCTCGTGGCGCCGTTCGTGTCCCGAGGCTGGCGGTTCGTCTGGGCCATGCGTGCGGCGATCCTGATCGGCACGTCGTTGCTGGTGGCGGTGATCGCTCAACGGAGTTCGGTCCCGCTTCCTGAACCCGGGGTGCTTTTGGCGCCGGCGGCCTCCGGTCTGGCCCTCGGGGTTTCGATGGCCTGGGTGACGTTCGGTGCCGACGTCCGCGGCGCGCGATTCGGGGTGCGACAACCGATCGCCTTGTTGTCGGTGGCCTGCATTCCCCTCGGCGTGTTGCCGGCTTTCGCGGTGGCGGTCGACGGGTCGTGGCAGCAACCCGAGACGACGTTCGCCGATCAGATGGGCGAGTTGCTCGGCACGAGCGACCAAGGGGGATTCCGGGTCCTGGTGGTGGGCGACGCGCGCCTCGTTCCGGGCGCGGCGCATCGCGTGGTCGACGGCATCTCGTTCTCGGTCTTCGACGGCGGCCGGCCTACGGCCGGCGATCTCTGGACTCCCGCACCCGGCGACGTCGATCGACTCCTCGCACCGCTTGTGAGCGCGGTGGCGCAGGGCAGCACCGATCGGGTCGGACGCCTGCTCGCGCCGTTGGGTATCCGTTACGTGGTGATACCGATCATCGATCGCGTGGTGTCGACATCGGAGTCGCCGCTCGATCCCCCCACCGGGCTCGTCGAGTCCTTCGGCGATCAACTCGATTTCCGACGCAAGTTCTCGCCGGCATCCATGGTGGTGTTCGAAAACGTTCAGGCGATTCCCGTCACCGCGACGTTGACCGACGCGGGGGCTCGGGCCAGCGAGCAAGGTGGCGACGAAGCCCTGGCCGTGGCGGACATGTCGGGTGCGTCACCGGTCCTGTCGGCGTCGGAGTCTTGGATCGCATCGTCGGGGGCCATCGGTTCCGGAACGTTCCATCTCGGTGTTCCGTACGACTCGCACTGGAAGTTGAGCGTCGACGGTGACGTGGCCGACTTCGACGCGTCGTTCGGGTCGGTGATGGCGGCGGCGACCCCGCGGGCCGGCACGGCCGTGCTCGAGTACGAGCGCCCCGTGTCGCGCGTGTCGTGGTTGCTCGCGCAATGTGCCCTGTGGGTGCTCGTGGTTCTGGGTGTGAGCCAGCCGCGCCGATTGCGCCGACGCGCCGGCGCCCCGGTGGTCCTCGAGCCCGTCATGGTCCTCGGAGGATCGGAATGAGGCTCGCGCGGACCACCCCGTTGTTTATGGTCGGACTCTTGGTGGCGGCGTACGTCCTGGCCGACGATTCGTCCTCGCCGGATCCGGTGTTCTCGGTCGCGGTCGAGTCCGGCACACCCGTCGTACCCGGTGGTGACGCCATCACCACGTCGTGGTTCTGCGGTGGGACCGCGGCGGCTGGAGACAGCGGCAGCGGTCTCTATTCGGGCGAGATCGTGTTGTCGAACCCGACCGACGTGGTCGCGTCGGGGACGATCACGGCCTTTACCGCCGACGGACCGCCAGTGCGTTCCGATGTCGTGGTCGACGCGCGCAGCCAGTCGACCGTCGACGTGCGCGATCTCGTCGACGCCACGTACGCCTCGACCCTCGTCGAGATCGATTCGACCGAGGTCGCGGTGGAGCAGAAGGCGATCCACCCGGCTGGCACGGCGGTGGCTGCGTGCGCCAACTCGACGTCGGATCGTTGGTACTTCGCCGACGGTTTCACCTTTGACGGTTCCGACTTCCGGGTGATACTCACGAACCCCTACCTCTCGGCGACGATCGTCGACGTGTCGATCGCCACCGAGGACGGGCCGCGGACTCCGAGCAACCTGCAGGGCTACGTGATACCGGCGCAATCGATCCGGGTGATCAACGTCGCCGACGCCGGGTTCCGCGACGAGAAGATCCTCGCGGTGTCGGTCGAGGCCGAGTCCGGTCGTTTCGTGGCGGCCAAGGATCAGCATTACTTGGGCGGCGGACGTCTCGGGCACGTCACCGCACTCGGTGCTCCGGCGGCATCCTCGCAGTGGTGGTTCGCCGACGGCGAGAAGGGGGCCGGAATCGCCGAGCGCTACTCGATCCTGAATCCCACCGACGTCGAGGCGGAGGCATCGGTGTTGGTGCTCGGTCTCGGTCCGGTCGACGCCGTGCTCGAACCCCTCTCGTTGACGATTCCGCCGCACGAGGTCGTCAGCCTCGACACCTCATCGATCGCGGGGATGCCCGACGGACCGCATGGAATGCTCGTGTCGAGCGAGACCGGCGACGACCTCGTCGTCGAACGAGTCATCACCCGCCCGGCGGCCGATTACGTCGCGACCACCGCGGTGCTCGGTGTGATGGCTGGCTACACCTCCACGCGGTGGCGGGTTCCCACCAGCACCACCATCGCCATCGAGGACGTGTTGATCGTGATGAACGCCACCGGCGAGGCTGCGACCTTCACGGTGTCCTCGGTGGGTCCGGGTGGTGAGGAACCGGTGCCCGGACTGGAGAACATCGCGTTGGCCCCGAATTCGGTCGTCACCGTCGACCTCGTCGATCCGTTGGCGTTCGGGCGGCCGTTGGTCATCGAGGGGGATCGACCGATGGTGGTCGAGCGTCGCCTCGAGCGCACCCCCACCTTGCGCGGGCGCAGTGGCTCACTGGCCATCCCGGAGTGATGTCGACGATGTTGCCGCAGATCCTCGTCGCAACCGTCGTCGTCGTGGCGGTGTCGTCGATCGCACTGGTGCTTCGTTCGCGACGGTCAGTCGACGCCCCGACGCAACGAGAGTGGATGGTTCCGAGTCAGATCGACCCGGCCGATCTCGGCGAATCGCACGGCGGCATCCCCGATGAATGGTCCATCGTGGTGTTCACGTCCGGTTCGTGTCACGTGTGTACGGACGTCGTGGCCAAGGCCGAGGCGCTGCGCAGTCGTCACGTCGGGGTGCTCGAGGTCGAGTACTCCGCCCGTGGCGACCTGCACGCCAAGTACCGCATCGATGCGGTCCCGACCCTGGTGTTGTGCGACCGACTCGGAGTGGTGAGACATTCGATTCTCGGCCCGGTCTCGGCCACCGATCTGTGGGCCGCCGTCGCCCGCGTACGCGATCCCGGCGGTGCCGCGCACTGCGACGATCACTGATCGTCGGCCGACGTCACTCGGCGAACTGGTTCGGGGCGGGGTCGCCGATGCCCTCTTGCACCAATTCGGCCACCTCGGAACCGTCGATGGTCTCCTTGTCGAGGAGGGCCTCGGCCACCAGATCGAGACCCCGGCGGTGTTTGGTGAGCAGGTCGATGGCGCGCTGCTCCTGGGCGGTGAGGATGTTGTTGATCTCCTCGTCCATCATGCGGGCGGTGTCGTCGCTGTACTCGCGCCCACCGGTCATCAGATCCTCGCCGAGGAACACCTGTTGGTTGTTGTGCCACGCCATCGGGCCGACTTTGTCGCTCATGCCCCACTCGCGCACCATGCGACGGGCCAGACCGGTGACCACCTCGAGGTCGTTGGCGGCACCGGTGGTCTGCTGCTGGAAGACCAGTTGCTCGGCCACGCGACCACCGAGAGCCATGCAGATGCGGTCGAGGATGTAGTCCTTGGAGAAACTGTGGCGCTCCTCGGGAAGCGTCTGGGTGACACCGAGGGCCATGCCGCGGGGGAGGATCGTCACCTTGTGCAGAGCGTCGCCGTTGGGCAACACCGCGGCCAGCACTGCGTGCCCGCCCTCGTGGTACGCGGTGACCCGCTTCTCCTCGGCCGACAACACGAGTGAGTCGCGGCGGGCCCCCATCATGATGCGGTCGCGGGCCGATTCGAAGTCGATGCGCTCGATCTGGGCACTGCCGCGTCGAACCGCGAACAACGCGGCCTCGTTGACGAGGTTGGCCAAGTCGGCCCCGCTCATGCCGGGTGTCCCCTTGGCCATCACCTCGAGGTCGGCGTCGGGCCCCATGCGCTTGTCCCGACTGTGCACCTTCAGGATCGCAAGGCGCTCCTCGAACTCGGGGAGCGGCACGACGATCTGACGATCGAAGCGACCGGGGCGCAACAACGCGGGATCCAAGATGTCGGGTCGGTTGGTTGCGGCCAGGATCACGATTCCCTCGGAGGTTTCGAAACCGTCCATTTCGGCGAGCATTTGGTTGAGAGTCTGTTCGCGCTCGTCGTGTCCGCCGCCGAGGCCCGCACCACGCTTGCGGCCGATCGAGTCGATCTCGTCGACGAAGATGATGGCCCGGCCCATCTTGCGAGCGGTTTGGAAGAGGTCGCGCACGCGACTCGCGCCGACGCCGACGAACATCTCCATGAAGTCCGAGCCGGTGACCGACAAGAATCCGACTCCGGCCTCACCGGCGACGGCGCGGGCGAACAACGTCTTGCCCGTGCCCGGAGGGCCGACGAGCAAGAGGCCCTTGGGAACGCGCGCACCGATCTCCTTGAAGCGTTCGGGCATGCGCAGGAAGTCGACGACTTCTTTGATCTCGGTCTTGACACCGTCGTACCCGGCCACGTCGGCGAAGGTGGTCGAGGGTCGGTCGGCGTTGTAAGCCTTGGCCCGACTGCGACCGATCGACATCACGTTGCCCATCTGGCCCGAGGCGCGCCGGTTCATCCAGACCAAGAAGCCCATGATGAGCACGAATGGCAACAACAACGGGATGAGGCTCATCAGCCAGTTGGACTGCGGAGTGGTGGGCTTGAAATCGACACCCTTGGAGCGCAGCAGATCGCGGTCGTTCTCGTTGGGGAACCCCGGCGGGGCGGTGGTCGAGAATTCGCCGCCGTCGGTGAAGGTGCCGGTGATGCCCAGCGTGGTGTTGTTGAGTTTGACCTCGTCGACCTTGCCGGCATCGACTTGGGTGACGAACTCCTCGAAGCCGATCTTCTCGCGGTCGGGGCCGGGAAGGAATTGCGGTCCGAAGATGAGCAACAAGATGATGCCGAGCAACACCCAGGGGGACCACTTGGGCATGCGACCCGACACGCCCGGACGGTCGGTGGACTGGTCGCGTCCGGCCGGCCGACGGTTTCGGCGGTTCGAGTCGGGGCTCGGCGGCGGGGGCGGGGGGATTGAGTCGCTCATGACACCATGTTAGGACCGAGGGTGCGGGTCGGTGCTGGCGAGGGCCATCTCGGGCCTGTGGCATCGGTTGCCCCATCCACCCGCCGTGACATTCCCCATCCACCCGCCCCGCCCACTCATCTCGTACCTTGCTGGCATGCGTTCGTGCATCAGAAACGGCTGTCGGGACGAGGCTCATGTGCTGGTGGTCTTCCACTATCCGTCGTCCACGATCTGGATCGACCACCTCGAGGAGCAACGCGAACCCAACGTCTACGAGTTCTGCGCGACGCACTGGAACCGCTTCCAGCCCCCGAGTGGCTGGTCGATGGACGACCGGCGTCGTGCCGAGGTGTTGCCCTTCGTCCACCGCCTCGCCGGCTGAGCCGTGACGCGTTCCCGGCCGGCGACCAACGCCACCAAGTTCTCGGTGGGTGTCGTTGTCCTCGCCTGGGTCATCGCCTACGTGGTCGCTCTGGTCGCCCAGAGCATCGCGATCGGACTGGCGGGTTGGGCGGGTGAGACCTCGGAGACCTGGCCCACCAGTGTCACTGCCGCGGCGGCCGTGTTGCTCTGGATCTCGTTCTTCGTGGCGCTCACGGTGGTGTCACGACGCTTCGGATCGGGTCGCTTCGCCGAGGACTTCCGTCTCGCGTTCCGGCCCGTCGACCTGGTCGGGTTGCCGATCGGAGCCGCAACGCAACTGCTCGCCGTGCCGGCTCTCTATTGGCCGCTGCGTCGGGTCTGGCCCGACGCGTTCGACACCGACTCGTTGTCTGAGAGAGCCCGCGATCTCTGGGACCGCGCCGACGGTATCTGGGTCGTGGTGTTGGTGGTGGTGGTCGTGATCGGCGCGCCGCTCGTGGAGGAACTGGTGTACCGCGGGCTCATCCAGCAGACGCTCCAAGGTCGCCTCGACGACATGGTTGCGCTCGTCATCTCGGCCGCCGTGTTCGCGGCGATCCATTTGCAGGCCGTCGAGTTCCCGGGGTTGTTCCTGTTCGGTCTGGTCGTGGGTTTCTGCTTCATGCGCACCGGGAGACTCGGTATGGGGATCATGGTCCATCTGGCCTTCAACGCCGCCGGACTGTTGATCGTGGCCTGAGCATGCTCGGCGGTGTGGCTCCGGTCGTGGCAGGATGATCGGCGTATGTCCGACGACGAGCTCGTGACTGACGGCGCCGTCGACACCGTCGAAGCTTTCGACACTGTCGACGACCGACGCTGGAATCCGTTTCGCGGCTGGGGGCGTCAGCGACTGATCGAATTCTGGGTGCGCATCGCGCTGGTCGGCATCAGTTCGATCATCGCGGTCAAGGTGATCCAACCCTCGCTGGTACTCAAAGACACCACCCCGACCGGCGGAGACATGGGTGCGCACGTCTGGGGGCCGGCGTACCTGCGGGATCATCTGCTGCCGTGGCGGTTGAACGGTTGGTCGATGGATTGGTATTCCGGATCGCCGATCTATCGCTTCTACATGGTCGTTCCGGCCCTGTTCATCGTCGGCCTCGACGTGTTGATGCCCTACGGTGTGGCCTTCAAGATCGTGGCGGTGGCCGGCATCGTCACGCTTCCGGTGTGTTGCTGGGCCTTCGGTCGCCTCGCACGTTTCGTCTATCCGATCCCCGAGGTGTTCGCCGTCATCGGACTGGTGTACCTGCTCGACGAGAGTTACACGATCTACGGCGGGAACGTGGCCTCGACCATGGCGGGGGAGTTCTCCTTCTCGATCGCACTGTCGTTCGCGATGCTGGCCTTCGGGTTCTTCGCGCGCGGCCTGCAGACGGGACGACACCGGGTGAGTGCGGCGGTCCTGATGGCCATGGCGGTGTTGTGTCACGGGATCGTGGCCATTTACGTCGCGGTGGGACTGCTCCTGATGGCGTTGCTGTGGGTCGACCGTTCGCGCCTGAAGTGGTTCGTCACGACGGCCGGCACCGGGGCGTTGCTCTCGGCGTTCTGGATTGTGCCGTTCTTGTTGAATCACGCCTACATGACCGACATGAAGTACAAGGGCGAGCCCGGGAACGGTTCTTTCACCTCGTATTGGGGCATGTTCTTCGCCCTCCCCGCGTTCTGGAATTTCCTGATCCTCGCTTTGGCCCTCGCGGGCTTCGTGATCATGTTGGCCAAGCGGAACATCGCGGGCGTTTGGCTCGGCGTGACCGGCCTGGTGTTCACGGCGTTCGTCTATCTGTTCAACGACAGCCTGCCGGTCATCGGACTCCTTTGGAATCCACGCCTCCTGCCGATGTTGAACATGTGTCGCTACCTGTTGGCAGGCATCGGCGCAGTCGAGCTGGTATCGGCATTCGTACGACTCGTCGACCTCGAGGCTCTGGTCGCACGTTCGCGTCACGATCAGGCAACCATCGGTGCCCCCGAAACGGCGTGCGACTTCGAGTCGCGCCACGGTAACCGCCTCTTCGTCGCTCGTACCTCGACGGCCATCGTCGGCTCGCTGCTCGTGCTCGTCACCCTGGGTTGGCGATTCCAGGTGTTGCCCTTCGGCTCGGTGTCCGACGAGGGCCAAGGGGCCGAATACAACTGGGGCCCGTTCGAAGGTGACGCCAACTCGAAGGGTTTCGTCGACGGGTGGGCCAAGTGGAACTTCACCGGTTACGAGGGTCGCTCGGCCTACGGCGAGTACTACGACCTCGTGCAGACGATGAGGTCGATAGGCGAGAGCGACGGTTGCGGTCGGGCCCTCTGGGAAAACCACGGCGGCAACGACAAGTACGGCACCACGATGGCGCTGATGCTGTTGCCGTTCTGGACCGATGGGTGCATCGGATCGAGCGAGGGATTGTTCTTCGAGGCGGCCGGCACCACGCCGTATCACTTCCTCGCGGCCGGGGCCATGTCGAAACAGTCGTCGAATCCGGTGCGCGAACTCCGCTATGTCAACAACGACGCTTCCGTCGGCGTGGGTTACATGCAGGAGTTGGGGATCCGGTACTACTTGGCTGTCACGCCCGAGGCCATCGCCAAGGCCGATCAAGTGGTGGCCGACGGGGGAGCCTTGTCCGAGATCGCCACGTCGGGGCCGTGGAAGATCTATCGGGTCACGGGTTCCGAGATCGTCGTACCGCTGACCGTGCGGCCGGTCGTCGTCGAGTCGCGCTCCGGGGACCAACGCGAACGCTGGCTCGAACTGGGCACGAGCTGGCTCCAGAATCGTTCGGAATGGGCGGCCCTGCCCTCGGCCGACGGTCCCGACGATTGGCAACGGGTCGCGGTCGAGGTGGATCTCTCGCGTCGCGAGGGCGAGCCGGGCTCCGACTCGCGCAAAGTCGACGTGGTCGTGCCCACGGATTCCATCGACGTGGTCGACCTCGACCCGGTCGAGGTGTCGAACACGGTGATCGACGAACAGTCGTTGTCGTTCGACGTCGACCGCGTTGGTGTTCCGGTGCTCGTGCGGGTCAGTTACTTCCCGAACTGGAAAGTGTCCGGTGCACAGGGTCCGTACCGGGTCACGCCGAACATGATGGTCGTGGTCCCCACCGAGAAGTCGGTGTCGATGTCGTTCGATCCGAGTGCCGTCGACCGGTTCGCGTACCTGCTCACGGTCGCCGGCATCGTGCTCACTGTGGTCATGTTCCGTCGTGACCGTCGTGCATCTCGTGCGAATCGGCTGGTCAAGGCCCCCGACGCCGAACTCTGAACGGATCGGGTGGCGCCCCGCCGATAGGGTGACCGTTCGTCATGGGCTCGCGTGCGCAACTCGATCAAATCGTGAAGGCCTACGACATCCGAGGCACCGTTCCCGACCAGTTCGACCCCGAGATCGCGTACGCCCTCGGCGTCGGTTTCGCCCGGTTCACCGCGGCGACGGTGGCCATCGTCGGACGCGACATGCGCCCCTCGGGCCCCGAGTTGGCCGACGCCTTCGCCCGTGGGTTGATGGAGCACGGCATCGACGTGATCGATATCGGACTGGCCTCCACCGACATGCTGTACTTCGCGGCCGGTCGACTCGACGCACCTGGCGCGATCTTTACCGCCTCCCACAACCCCGCCCAATACAACGGGGTGAAGCTGTGTCTGTCCGGGGCGCGCCCCATCGGTGCCGACACCGGGTTGAACGAGATCAAGGAGACCGCCGCTCGGGTACTCGACGGTGAGACGTTCGTCCCGGCCGTTCGCGCTGGCCGCACCACCGAGCGGGACCTGTTGTCGGCGTTCGCCGACCACGTCGTGTCGTTCATCGAACCGGCGAGCCTGCGACCGATGCGCGTGGTCGCCGACACCGCGAACGGCATGGGAGGTCTGGTTGTGCCGGCGGTGTTCGCGCGTCTGGCCCGACTCGAACTCGAAGTGATGTACCCCGAACTCGACGGTACCTTCCCGAACCACCCGGCCGATCCGCTGCAGAGCGTGAACCAGCGCGACCTGCAGGCACGGGTGAGTGCCGGCGGATTCGACGTAGGACTGGCGTTCGACGGTGATGCCGATCGGGTGTTCGTCGTCGACGAACTCGGACGGGGCCTGTCCGGCTCCACCACGACCGCGATCCTCGCCGCGGCGGTGTTGCGCAAGAACCCCGGCGCCACGATCCTGCACAACCTCATCTGCAGCCGCGCCGTCCCCGACGTGGTGCGCGAGAACGGCGGTGTGCCGGTGCGTACGAAGGTCGGTCACTCGTTCATCAAGCAGGTGATGGCCGAGACCGGCGCCGTGTTCGGTGGCGAACATTCCGCCCACTACTACTTCCGCGACAACTTCCGTGCCGACAGCGGTCTGATCGCGACCATGTTGATGCTCGAGGAGATGAGTCGGGTCGGCGAACCCTTGTCGGAGATGCGCAAGCCCTTCGAGCGCTATTCGTCCAGTGGTGAGATCAACACTCAGGTCGACGACCCGCGGGCGGTCATCGACGCCGTTTCCCGTGCGTATTCGGGCCACGCTCAGGACCGCCTCGACGGTCTGACGGTCGATTGCGGAGACTGGTGGTTCAATCTGCGTCCGTCGAACACCGAGCCCTTGTTGCGACTCAATCTGGAGGCCCCCGATCGCGATTCGTGCGACGAGCGGGTGGCCGAGTTGCTGGCTGCGATCACCTCGGCCTGACGCGTTGAGTCCCGACATCGGTACCCTCTCGGGCATGGCTCTCGACCCCGAACTGCTCACCGTGTTGGCCTGTCCCGTCGACAAGGGCCCGTTGTACGTGCTCGACGACGAGGGCGCGCTCTACAACCCCCGATTGAAGCGGCGTTACAGCGTGCGCGACGGCATCGCCGTGATGTTGGTCGACGAGTCCGAAGTGGTGTCCGACGCCGAACACGAGCGTTTGCTGGCCAAGATCGCGACCGAGGGCGTGCGCTCCACCGGACGGTCCTGACCGATCGCCGGTCCGGCACCGAGAACCATCTACACTGACGGCGACGGGCTGACAGATCGGTGCCAGCAGGCCCCGGCCCGGGAGCGAGTTTTCATTTCGCGTCCCGTCACATCCCCCGACCCCAAGGAGTCAACATGTCCATGGCTGCCCGCAAGGATTTCCGCGTCGCCGATCTGTCGATGGCACCGTTCGGCCGCAAGGAGATCCACCTCGCCGAGCACGAGATGCCCGGCCTGCGCGCCTTACGCCGAGAATACGGGGCGTCCAAGCCTCTGAAGGGCGCGCGCATCTCGGGTTCGCTGCACATGACGATTCAGACAGCTGTCCTCATCGAAACCCTCGTCGAACTGGGTGCCGAAGTGCGCTGGGCGTCGTGCAACATCTTTTCCACCCAGGACCACGCCGCGGCCGCCGTGGCGGTGGGCGCGGATGGCTCCGTCGAGAATCCGTCCGGTGTCCCGGTGTTCGCGTGGAAGGGCGAGACGCTCGAGGAGTACTGGTGGTGTACCGAGCAGATGATGACCTGGCCCGACGGCGACGGCCCCAACATGATCCTCGACGACGGTGGAGACGCCACGCTGCTGTTGCACAAGGGCGTGGAATACGAGAAGTCGGGAGAGGTGCCCGACCCCACCACGGCGTCAAACGCCGAGTTGGCCATCGTGCTCGGTTTGTTGCAACGTGGACTGAAGAAGGACCCCACGAAGTGGACCCGAATGGCGGCCGGGATCAAGGGCGTCACCGAGGAAACCACGACCGGTGTGATGCGCCTCTACAAGATGCACGAGAAGGGTGAATTGCTCTTCCCGGCGATCAACGTCAACGACTCCGTCACCAAGTCGAAGTTCGACAACCTGTACGGATGTCGTCATTCCCTCGTCGACGCCATCTGCCGCGCCACCGACGTCATGATCGCCGGCAAGGTGGCCATGGTGTGCGGTTATGGCGACGTGGGCAAGGGTTGCGCCCAGTCGTTGCGCGGACAGGGTGCGCGGGTGATCGTCTCGGAGGTCGACCCGATCAACGCCCTGCAGGCGGCCATGGAGGGTTACGAGGTGACCACCATCGAGGATGTGGTCGGCCAGGTCGACATCTTCGTGTCGGCCACGGGCAACGACCACATCATCACGGTCGACCACATGGCGCTCATGAAGCACAATGCCATCGTCTGCAACATCGGACACTTCGACTCCGAGATCGACATGGCCGGACTTGCCCGCAGTGGCGCAACGCGCGACGAGTTGAAGCCGGGGACCGATCTGTGGTCGTTCCCCGACGGACACTCGATCATCGTGCTCGCCGAGGGCCGTCTCGTGAATCTCGGGTGCGCGACCGGTCACCCGAGCTTCGTGATGAGTTGCTCGTTCTCGAACCAGGTGATCGCCCAGATCGAACTCTTCAACAACCTGGAGAACTATCCACTCGGTGTCTACGTGTTGCCCAAGCACCTCGACGAGAAGGTGGCGTCGCTGCATCTCGGCGCGCTCGGAGTGAAACTCACCAAACTGACCGACGAGCAGGCCGACTATCTCGGTGTGAACCCCTCGGGCCCGTTCAAACCCGAGCGTTACCGCTACTGATGCCGGTCGGCCGATGAAAGAGCGTTTCCCGGAACGCCTCCTACGTTGCCTCGTGGGCCTCGGATTGTTCGGGTTCGGTATCGCACTCTTTCTCGAGTCGCATCTCGGTGTGCCGCCGTGGGACGTCTTCCACAAGGGAGTCGCCGACAAACTCGACGTGTCGATCGGGGTGGTGATCATCGCCACCGGTGTCGTGCTGCTGCTGCTCTGGATTCCGTTGCGGCAACGGCCCGGGCTCGGGACGATCCTGAACGCGCTCGAGATCGGACTGGTGGTCGATCTCGCCAAGGGTTCGATCGGTGAGCCCGATCGGCTGTGGGCTCGCACCATGATGCTGATCGCCGGATTGCTCGTGATCGCGGTGGGGTCGGCGCTCTACATCGGCGCGGGCCTTGGTCCCGGGCCCCGCGACGGTTTGATGATGGGACTCGCCGAGCGTGGCGTGAGCGTGCGCCTCGCACGCACGGTGATCGAGATCGTCGTGGTGGTGGCCGGCGTGTCCCTCGGAGGATCCATTGGCGTGGGAACGGTCCTGTTCGCCGTGGGAATCGGCCCGTTGGTACAAGTGCTCTTGCCCCGATTCGATATTCGCCCGATCGGCGAACACACGACTCATTGACGACGAGCCG